>NZ_JBHVTL010000016.1:0-212958 GCF_042884635.1 Kitasatospora sp. NPDC058115 | reverse complement strand
ACCCTCGACGGCACCACCTCCCCCGGCACCACCCACACCCCCCTCGTCGGCGCCGACCTCACCCTCACCGCCGGCACCACCCTCGACCTCCCCCTGAACCCCGACTTCGAACACGCCGTCCTCACCATGTCCGGCGCCCTCACCGTCGACTCCGTCCCCCTCACCCCCGGCGCCATGCTCTACCTCGGCACCGACCGCCCCCACCTCCCCCTCCACGCCCCCACCGACGCCACCTTCCTCCTCCTCGGCGGCGAACCCTTCCCCGAAAAACTCGTCATGTGGTGGAATTTCATCGCCCGCACCGGCGACGAAATCCGCCAGGCCCGCACCGACTGGGAAACCGCCACCCGCTTCGGCGAAGTCCACGGCTACGCCGGCCCCCGCCTCCACGCCCCGGCCCTCCCCGACCTCCCCCTCAAAGCGCGTGGACGCGAGCGCTGACCTGGGACAGTACCTCGCTGGCGGCCTCTGTGTCTGCCGCTGTCGACAGGGCTGTGTGGGTGCCTGTGGCAAAGTTTGCTCGTATAGGTGCAGATCCATTGCTAACGCTTTGATCTTGCATCAGCTTTGGTTTGGTTGCTTCGAAGGGGCGGGTCTTCGCGAGTTGGGGCGACCCGTGCACTGCGTTGGCGTCGGGATCCTGGCCAGTGCCCTGCGCCGGAGATCCGTCGGCAGGCCCCAGCGAGGGGGTTGAGGATCTCGTTCGCGGTCTTGGTCCAGGTGAACAGTGTGGTTCTTTGTTTCAGGTCCTGATCCAGTTGCGGATGTATCGTTCGGCAGCGTGGATGTTCTTGTGGGCTGCGCGGCCGGTCATCTGGTCGGCGAGGAAGCCGAACCATCGCTCCACCTGGAAACTTATCCGGTCGATCAAGTGTGGAACCAGATGATGAGGGCGGCTGCGGTGGCCGTGCCGAGGTAGACGTAGTCGCGTTTGTCGTAGCGGGTGGGTGCGCCACGAGGCGCCGTGGAGTCGAGTGAGGTGAGAGACCTTCACCACTCGACGCCGGGTTGTCGCAGCAACCCGGTGAAGCTGGGGGCAGTTCGTCTCGGGGGATGCCGAGGCGGGTGGTAAGCAGCCCTGACAACGCCGGGACGGACTGGTATTGCCAGACGGTTCGGGTCCGGCAAGCGAGACGGGAAAGTGTACGCGAGGAACCAGTGCTTGACGCCCCGTAATTACGGCACCGGCTCCAACCTGGCGGATCTGGGCCGGATGCAGTGCATGATCGTCGGCATGCTGACGATCGACTCCGAAGCTGATTCCACTTGTCGGTGGGGAGGCCACACCGAATGGCTGCGGCGTAGGTGTGGCGATTCTGCCGGGGTAGAGCTGGGCACCTCACCCGTCGATCGACTCCGTGGTGAACGTGGGAACTGTCCGCGGCCGCCCTCCGTATGGGGTCTCCAACCCGGCCGAGGGCAGGGCTATCGCCGGCGGACGGCCGCCGGACAGGACGGAGGCTCCGTAGTGCCCGGAGGCCGGGAGAGCCGGTCACGTGGGGAAGGGGGCCAGCAAGTCGGCAGTGAGGATGCTGGAATGCCAGGAGGTTGTCGCCGGTGAACACTGACGAGCTGGAGTCCGCCCTTCTCAGGGCGGAGCTGCGGGTACTGGAGATCCAGACCAAGCTGTACCGTTGGGCAAACGGTGATCCTCATCGCAGGTTCGACGATCTGTTCAACCTCGTGGCCGGCCCCGCCTTCCTTCTGGTGGCTTGGGACCGGGTCCGGGGAAATAAGGGCGCCCGCGCGGCCGGAGTGGACTGGAGAACTGCACACTCCATCGAGGCCGAGCAGGGAGTCGAGGTCTTCTCGACGGGCTGCGGTCTAAGCTGAGAGAACGCAGCTTCCGGCCGGTCCCGGTGCGTGAGCGGATGATCGCGAAGGCGAACGGCAAGCTCCGCCGCCTGGGCATTCCGACCTGGCGGACCGGGTGGTCCAGGCGCCCTTGAAGCTGGTGCTGGAGCCGGTGTTTCGAAGCGGATCTCCTCCCGTGTTCGTACGGGTTCCGCCCGAACCGCCGGACTCAGGACGCTGTCGCCGAGAGCCGATTCCTCGCCAGCCATTCCTACGAGTGGGTGGTGGAGGGCGACACACGGCGTGCTTCGACGAGATCTCCTACACGGCTCTCATGGGCCGGGTGCGGGATCGGATCGCGGACAAGCAGGTCCTGCCGCTGGTGAAGGCGTTCCTCAAGTCCGGGATCATGTCCCGGGACGGAACCCTTGCCGACACACGCACCGGCACCCCACAGGGTGGGATCCTCTCGCCACTGCTGGCCAATTTCGCCTTGACCGTGTTGGACGAGTACGTCACCAACCGGCCGGGCGGGCCGACCACCACCGAGGCACGACGCGCGGGACACCGCCGCCGTGGCGAGCCCAACCTTCGGTTGGTCCGCTACGCGGACGACTTCCTGATCCTCGTGTCCGGCACTCGCGAGCACTGCGAAGCACTGCGCGAGAAGTTGGCAGCGGTTCTCGCGCCGATGGGCATGCGTCTGTCGATGGAGAAGACGAGGATCACCACATCGACGAGGGCCTCGATCTTCTCGGATGGCGCATCCGGCGTCACCGGAAGAAGGGCACTGATCGGCCGTACGTCTACACCTATCCGGCCTGGAATTCGTTGCGTTCCGTAATGGCTAAGGTGAAGGAACTGACCGGTCGGCAGAACGTTGGCCTGGCGCTGACAGTCCTGCTGCACCGACTGAACTCGGTGCTGCGGGGTAGGTGCGCGTACTTCCGTCCCGGGGTTTCGAACGTCGCCTTCTGCTGTCTCAGCCACTCCGCGTGGATGATGGGTCATTTGGTGGATATGACGCAAACACCCCGGGATCACGTGGAAGCAGCTTCGCCGCCGCTACTGCGGAGGCGGCTGGTGGCCCGCCACGGAGGAGAGAACTGTTCAACCCGGCAAAGGTGAGCACGACCAGATACCGATACCGGGGAAAAGTCATCCCGAGCCCGTGGCCCACTGCGGCATGAGTATCTGAATGACCCCGAACGGGGCTTGTGGAGAGCCCGGTGCCCGGAGACGGGCACGCCGGGTTCGGGAGGCGACTCGGGGAAACCCACTTGTGGAGAGACCAGCAGGGCGCCCCGAGTCGACCTCACCCATCGCTCGGGTCTGTTTGAGCTTGTTGATGGCCCGTTCGAGTGTTGCGTTTCCTGTACCGCTCCTTGTCGAAGCTAGGTGGCCGCCCTCCGCGTGAGCCCTTGCGCGGGCGGGCGGCCCGACTGTCGGTCTTCTCCGGGATCGTGTGCGGCATGCCGCGTCTGCGCAGGTAGGTGTAGCACGGGCCATTGCTGTAGGCCTTGTCGGCGGCCAGATTGTCGGGCGTCTTGTGGGGCTGGCCCGGACCGGTCCGCGGGACACGGATGTCTTCCGGTGCGGGTTCGAACTGTGTGCAGTCCGCCCGCTGCCTCGACGTGACGACCAGGGACATTGGGCGGCATCGGCCGTCCGCGCTCAGGTGGACCTTGCTGGTGAACCCGCGCATGAGCGGCCCAGGCCCTCGCCTCCAGCACCACTCCCGCCAGGCGGGCGGGGGGCTCTGCCACGGCGTCTCGTCCTGGTGTTCTTCCGGCCGCAGCCCCTGGGAGGCTGGGGCCGGTGGCGGAGCCGTGCGGGCACCGGCCGCGTGTTGGTGGGCCCGCACGATCGTGGAGTCGGCGGAGACGTCCCAGCCGATGTAGCCGGCTGCGTCGGCTTCGGCCCGGACCTGCTGGAGCAGCCGTTCCCAGGTCCCGTCGGCCGACCACTGCCAGTGGCGTTCGAGACGGTCTTCCTGGTCGATCTTGACAAGGAAATTCTTGACTCCGCCGCGCAGTATCGGCGGTGCAGGGAGGTGATGACCTTCCCGCCGCCGGTGTCGAAAGCAGTAAACAGAGTGGTCAGTCCATTGCGCAGATCGTTGCGCTCGGGCGTGCCCGGCATCATGCGCAGCACTGGCTGGGAGCAGTTCAGGGCCTGGATCTGCGACTTCTCGTCGACCGACAGCACCGCCGGCCCTCGGGTGGGTCGAAGTAGAGGCCGACCACGTCGTGTACCTTCTCGATGAACAGCGGGTCCGTGGAGAGTTCGAAGCTGTCGGCCAGGTGGGGCTTAAGCTGGAACGTCCGCCAGATCCGCCCAACGGGCGACTTCGAGAGGTCGCACTGGGCCGCTATCGCACTCCGCGACCAGTGCGTCGCGGTCTTCGGGATCTCCTCCAGCGCCGACACGACAACCGCTTCAACCTCGTCCGCCGCAATCGTGGGCGGCCGGCCAGGTAGGGGTTCGTATGCTAGACGGTTCAGTCACTCGGCCAAGGCCGGTACTCGTTCCCGTCAGCCTCACCGATGGCGACAACCTCAGGGCCAGTCAGAGTTGCGCCGCTGACCAAGACCTCGACCTGCCCCTCCCCAGGAATGGGTGTGGATCTCGTGCCGCTTCCGGCAGAAGCATGAATTCCATACTGCCACTTCGCCTAGCCCGGCAGCCGTCGGGCTCGACCTGGAGGTCCGACGGCCTGAACTCCGAGCGTCGCCCGGCCCCTGCGTATGGACCGCAGACCAAATGCAGTACTGAGAAACTCGGGGCAGTCACCCCATATGACGAACATGCGTTCGATATTTGGAGGGGTCGTCGCGGGTCGCACGCCCCGATTCAACTGTTGTCGGTGGCAGAGGCTAGCCTTCACCCGACCGGTTGTAGGTGCACCGTGAAGGAACTGCCATGCCAAGGCTGAGGGCGGGGCACGTCGTCCAGTCGCAGGCCGTCCACGACGCGGGTGACCATGGGATTTGATCAGCGTATGGCATTGGCGAGGGGGCAGGGCATGATGGGCGAGACGGTCGACTGTCCTGAGTGCGGTGGCAGCATGACGTTGAAGAAGGTCTCGACCGGGCGCCGCGCCGGCGATCTGTTTTGGGGCTGCACGAAGTTCCCGTCCTGCCGCGGGTCCCGCGACGTCTTCGCGTCGATCGAGGAGGCTGGTGGCGCCGGATCCCGCACCGCGAGGACGGCCCGTCGGAAGGCGGGCGCCCAAAGTGCCACCCTCCGTCCGGGCGGTCTGTTCGTGTCCAGCGCCAACTCCCACGGCCCGGGAAAGCTCGTGCGTGAGGACGGCGAAGAGTTGGTCCTGGAGTACTTCGACACCCCGGGCCAGCCCCTTGCCGAACGCCGCCGCGAGACCGTCCCCCGGGCCAGCGTGCAGCCGTTCCGTTTCTCTCACGAGCAGCGGGTGTTCTGGCGCTCTGGCACCCAGTGGCGTTCAGGCCGCGTCCTCGACGTCTCGGACCAGCGTGACATCTACGTACGGGCCCGGGAGTGGGAGGGGCACCTCCCCGAACTCGACCTCTACGTCCGTTGGGACAACCCGCTTAGCGACCCCATCGGTTTCGGTGGTGCGGGGTTGATGGAGTCTCCGCTGTTGGCGGACATGCGCCGCCCGTTCCTGCAGAGCACCTTGGCGCAGCGCTCAGCGGCCCATGGGATGCGCGGTCTCCTCTCCAGCCGCATCGAACTGCACAAGCACCAGGTCGAAACCGCCTGGCGGGTGCTCCGGGACCCGATCCAGCGCTATCTGCTGGCGGATGAGGTCGGCCTGGGCAAGACGATCGAGGCCGGTCTGGTCATCCGGGAACTCCTGATGGACAAGCCGGATCTGATCGTGCAGTTCGTTCTGCCGCCGTTCCTCGTGGAGCAGTGGCGACGCGAGTTGACGGAGAAGTTCTGTGTCAAGGAGTTCCCGGACGCCCGGTTGGTGTTCTCCCGCGACGACCGCCCCGACAGTTGGGAAGCCGCCGATCTGCTGGTGGTGGACGAGGCCCACAACCTGGCCGGCCTGGTTAGCCACGCCCGCTCCGAACTGGCCGCACGGTACGACCGCCTCTCCGCCGTGGCCGCCAGCAGCCCCCGTCTCCTGCTGCTGTCGGCGACCCCCGCGCTGCACAACGAGCAGACCTTCCTGTCGATGCTCAAACTGCTCGACCCGGTGCTCTACCGGCGGACGACGCCCGAGGAGTTGCGCCAGCGTCTGGAATCCCGTGCCAAGCTGGGGCGGCTCTTCCTGGGGCTCCAGCCGAAGTTGCCCGGTGCCCTGTTGAAGAACCGCCTCGCCGAACTCGCGACGAACTTCCCCACAGACACTCAGGTCTCCGCGCTGATCGACACCGCCGTGCGGGCGATCGGGGAACAGGACCGCGAGGCGGTGACCAGGGCAATCGGCTCGGTGCGGACGTACGTGTCCGAAGTGTATCGGGTGCACCGCCGCATGTTGCGGACCCGCCGCACCGAGGCGTTGCAGAAGTCATACCAGGTCACGGGCCGCACCAGTCCGAAGCCACTTGTCCTCGACGCACCCGAACTCTTCGACCTCCCAGCGCGGTTGGACGAGTGGCGCCAGGAAGCCCTCGCCGCCCGCGAGACCGACCCGGCCGCCCTGCGCCAGGCCGCTTCGGACTTCGCCGATGCGGTCTCGCTGTCCCTGGACCCCGATTCCCTGAAGAAGTGGGCACGGGCCAGGACTGGGGCCACGGAAGGCGAGCAGGAGGCTCTCGACCGGCTCGCGAACGACCTGGACCTGGTGGACAGCAGTCGGCACGTGGCACGCCGAGTGGCGAACGACTTGAGCTACCTCTATTCGTCCAACGAGCGTGCCGTCGTCTTCTGCCCGACCTCGCGCATGGCTGAGATCGTTGCGGACGCATTGAAGGACTTCGATGCCGGTGAGGTCTACCGGCACGTGGCAACCGATCCGGCCGCGGCATCCGACCAGGCCGTCCTCGCCTTCGAGCACAGCCGGTCGGCGGCCCTCCTGGTGGCCGACTCCTCCGCCGAGGAGGGACGGAACCTGCAGTTCGCCGAACTCATGGTTCACGTGGGGATGCCCGCACGGGCCAACCGGCTCGAACAGCGCATCGGCCGGTGCGACCGCTGGGGCGCCCACCGGGACGGTGTGCACAGGCGTTCGCGCTGGGTGGCGGAGGCCGATGGATCGCAGTCGTTCGCGGCCGGGTGGATGCGGGTCCTCGACGAAGGGTTCGGGATCTTCGACAGATCCGTGGCGAGCCTGCAGCACGCGGTCGACGTGGCGACCGAAACGGCGTGGCTGCTGCTGTTCGAGCAGGGCCTCGACGCAGTGCCCGAAGCGATCGATCTCGTACGCGGTCTCCTGGAGGAAGAGGTCGAGCGGGTCCGCGAACAGGACGCTCTCGACAGCATCGAGGCGCCGTCGGACGAGCTCTCGGTGTACAGCCGGATGGCGGCGTCCGAGGGTGAGGCCGCCGCCTTCGCCGACCTCACTCACGGTCTGCTCGCGACCCGGCCGGGCAGCCTGCGCTTCACACCGGAGGGTGACCCCGTGCACCGGGTCGGAGGCTACCGGGCCGGCGGCGACAGCTTCCAGAAGCACTCGTTCACTCCGCTGGTACCCGCGTCCAGGCTCCAGCGCGACTTCGTGCCGCTCGAAGGACACCACGGCACCTTTGTGCGCGAGGCCGCAGTGGTGAACGACGGCGTGCGGCTGTACCGCTACGGCGATCGGTTTATCGACTCGGTGTCGGACTTCCTCTGGCACGACGACCGCGGGAGGGCGTTCGGAATGTGGCGCTGGCGGCCCGACTGGTCCCACGCGGAACGCGTCGCCTACCGCTTCGACTACGCCGTTGAGGCGAGGCCGCTGCAGGCCGACGCCCAGATGGACCCGGTGGACCGGATGACCATGGCGTGGCTGGAACAGGTCATAAAGGACCCGGCCGCCCTGCAACGCCGCGCGGATGGCCTCTTCCCCCCACTCATCGCGACGATCTGGGTGGATGTGCAGGGGGCCCAAGTGACCGATCCCGAACACCTGTCGGTCCTCCAGGAGCGTTACGCCAAGCCGGATTCCCCGAATGCGAGCGGTGACTACGCGCTGAATGCCGACCGCATCGAGCATGCGTACGAACTTGTTTCGATGGACGTCTGGGAGGAGCGTTGGCGGGCGGCCGATCGGGCCGCCCAGGAACTGGTCCTCGGCGGCGGTGCCGTGGTCGAGGCTTGCGAGCGTGCCGTGGCCGTGGCTGAGGCGGACGTGGCGACACGCCTCGCCCAGCTCAACCTGCGCGCCGTGCACGCAGACGGAGCGGAGCGCGCGACGTTGGAGGAAGAGGTGGAGCGGGAGTCCGTCGCCGGCGAGGAACTGCTCTCCGCTCTGCGGAAGCCCAGCCTCCGCCTGGACAGCACAGGCGTGGTTGTGGTCTCGGGTCGGAGCCTGGACCAGGACGGGTGGTCGTGACCGCACAGTTCGACATCGTCCAACGCGTCCTGCTAGGCCGTCCGGAGCCCGAGCGCAAGCTCACCGGAGCGCACCTCCGGCTCGCCGATGCCTGGACCTCCGATGTGCCCGGGCCCGACGTCAGTGGCGACATCGCCGCTCTCCTGGCCCAGGTGCTGCGCCATCAGGTTGCGCTGACGGGACAGCACGCCCATCGCTTGAGAATCGGTCTCGACGAACGCGGCATCGACGCAGCTGTCCTTGCGCGGGCTGGTCTGGAGGTCGAGCGCTTCGGCGCCACCCAGCACTCGGTAAGGCTGGACGCCGACTGGCAGCCCGGCTGGCTGCGCGGCGATCCGCGCTGGATCGACCTCGCGTGCGCGGCCCCTGGTCCGTTGGTGGAAAGCGACGGCACCGCGGTACCGACGTACGCGCGCTCGAACACCGGCGTGCCCATCGACCCCGCGGTACAGAAGATCGCCCCCGCCCTCGACCAGTACCGCTCGCGCAGCCAGGCCACCGCGGTCCGCACAGCCGCGCTGTCGGACCCCGCATCCACCCTGCATGTGGTGCTGCCCACCGGTACCGGGAAGTCACTAGTCGGGCTGGCCCCCGGGCTGCTGCTCGGCCGCGGCACCACCGTCATGGTGGTGCCCACCACCGCACTGGCCCTGGACCAGGAGCGGCATCTTCACGGCCGTTTCCCGGATCTGGGCCTCCCCCGGGAGCTCGCCTACTACAGCGGGCGCCCTGAAACTGAACGCGCGGCGATCAGGGACCGACTGCGCGAAGGCACCCAGCGGGTCCTGTTCACCTCTCCCGAATCGCTGGTCCGGTCCCTCGCGGCACCACTGCGCGCGCTCGCCGAATCCGGCGGGCTCACGCACCTGGTGATCGACGAGGCCCACCTGGTCCGCCTCTGGGGCCTCAGCTTCCGCCCCGAGTTCCAACTCGCCGCCACCCTGGTGGAGGATCTCCGCGCGGTCGCCGAAGATGCCGGCCAACGCCCGCCGAAGATCATCCTGCTGACCGCAACGCTGTCGGAACCCGGTCTGGAACTGAACGAACAACTTTTCCGCGGGGAAGCCGACTCGGTCTTCGTAGGTTCGACCTACCTGCGGACCGAGATCCGGTACCTGCTCGGAACCGTCACTGACGAGGAAACCAGGATCGAACGCCTGGTTGAAGCACTTCACCGCCTCCCGCGCCCGGCGATCGTCTACACCACGAAGAAGGATTCTGCCCAGCATATCGCCGCCCGTTTGCGGTCCGCCGGGTTCGCTCGCACCGCCGTGTTCAACGGCGACACCGGTGCGGCGGAACGACTGGCCATCCTGCGCCAGTGGTCCGGCCACGACGGGCCGACCTCGGTCGACGTGGTGGTCGGCACCAGCGCCTTCGGCCTGGGCGTCGACCAGAGTGACGTACGCACGGTGGTGCATGCGTGCATCCCTTTCTCGGTCGACCGCTTCTACCAGGAGGTCGGTCGCGCCGGACGGGACGGTCACGCGGCACTGTCACTCTGGTTGCCCGCGGACACTGACCAGACGGAAGCCCAGAGGACCGAGACCACCACCTTGATCGGCGACGAGAAGGCCTGGAACCGGTGGTCGGCCATGCGCACCCACCGGATCAAATCGGGTGATCCGGATGAAAGCATGATCCTGGACACCACGATCCTGCCAGCACACAAGCAGTACGCTTCGGATTCCAACCAGTTGTGGAACCACAACACCCTGGTACTCATGGAACGTGCTGGCCTGATCACTCTGCAGCGACTGGAACCGCCGGTCCCGGACCGTAGGCTGGACGAGACCGATGAGGAGTGGCGGACGAGGCTCGCCGCGGCCCGGTCGGCCAACCGCCACCGTTTGAGGGCCCGGCTGCGCGCGCACGTTAACAACCTGGACCAGCCGACCTGGGAAGCAGCGGTCCAACGGGCCAGGATCCAGGTCCGGAAGGCCGAGAGGGCCTCGGCGGCGCGTATTACCCGACTCCTGAAGGGCACGGAGTGCTGGGGCCGCGTGCTCGGCGAGGAATACTCGTACACGGGTGTCGGCCCTATGCGGGCGAGCCAGACCGTCCGCCCAGCATGCTCGGGCTGCCCGGCCCACAGCTCCGACCGGCCAGCGGCTCTCCGCACCCCGCGCGCGATCATCGCCGAAGCGCTCATGCCCGACCTCGGCAGGGAGGTTAGCGCGGGGCTCCGGGCCATGGCAGCCGGTGGGCGCAGCATCATCGTCAGTTACCCCGAGGGGCAACTGCGTACCAGCCTGGGCACTCTGGTGCAGGTCTGTGTGCGCAATGGCGTGCGCGGCATCGTCGCGCCACAGGAACTGCTGCGCCTCACCCCGGTCCGCACAGCCGCCCGGTACGCCGAGGAGGGGTTGGTGGCGATGAACGCCCTTGTCGCGGACGGCTTGCCGCTGGCTCTGGCACTCCCCAGTCTCGCCCTCTACGACTCCATCAGTAGACCGACCATCTCGGTACTGGCCCCGACCAGCGGTCCGCTACGCGTGGTAGTAGTACCAGAGAACATGCACGACCCCGGGTACCCGAATGACCTCATCAGGAGGATTCGAAGCCCGCACTGGGGCGTGGACGACTTCCTCAGGAGACTGTGATGGCTGTACTGAACCCGCCTCGAAGCCTGCCCGGGCTCGGTCGTGCCATCATCTCCTTCCTCAACACCGACCGGCGCTCCTGGACCGACGAGACGCTGGTCGAGGCGTTCAAGCCTCCGGGCCTGAACGACGACAAGACTTCGGCTGCGGGCCTGCAGGACACCCTCTCGGCCTTCCGCGCGATCGGCATGCTCACCCGCGACCGGAACGGCGTGGTCACCGTCACCGAGGGCGAGCACGCACGCGGCGTACTGACGCAGGCCCAGTTCCGGCGGGTTCTGCAGCGGCATGTCCTGGATCTCTCGCGGGACGGGGACCCGTGGAACGTGTCCGCCGGCGACGCGTACACCAGTGGCGCCCGCGATCTGCTGCGGGCACTGAGTTGGTTCCTGGCGCAGGATCCGCTCGGCCGTCCGCTGTCTTGGAAGGAGAACGTCCAGGAGTTGCAGGGCGCTCAGTTCAGGACTTCGGACAACGAGGCCTGGGCCGTCGTCAACGACACCCGGTGGCCTCCCTTCAGCCGGTGGGCCAAAGCCCTTGGCCTGGCATCACCGTCGCTGCTGAAGTCCGCACCGGGCCTGGTCCCGCTGCCCGTGGTGGCCGTCGACGATGTCCTCGACGAGTTGCCGGACGGACGGATGGCCATCGTCGACTTCCTGGCCCACCTGGCCGTCAAGCTGCCTGTGCTGCACGGTGGTTCGGCCCGTGCCACGCTGGTCGCCACCCTGCTCACGGACGACCCGGACCCCGGTGTCTTGGCGGAGTGCGCCGACAGTTCGGTGGGACAGGCGCTGCGGATCCTGGAGGAGCGAGGCCGTGTTGTGTTCAGCACCCTCCCGGACGCGACCGGCCTCCGGCTCCTGCCGAGCGACAGCAACCGCCATACCCACGTCACCCTGGCCCGAGGAGGAAAGCGATGAGTTGGCGCGGTGACCTTCCGGTCGCCTGTTGGACCGCCGGCGAGGCCGTGAGCATCATTCCGGTCGAGGCCGAGAGCACCTCGGATGGAGTCTTTCTCGCCACCCACACGTCGATCCCGATCATCCGGCGCGACCACGTCGGAAGTGTCGAGGGCGGCTCGCTGGTCACCGAGGAGCAGTTGAAGCAGGCCGTCGAGGAACTCCCACAGGACCAGCCGATCATCCCGATCCTCGGGAAGTCCGGTACCGGCAAGTCCCACCTGGTCCGCTGGCTCCGCGCCAAGCTCGCCCCCAGGGAATCTACCCGGCTGATCTTCGTTCCCAAGCACCGCATGTCGTTGCGCGGGATCCTCGAGCTCATCCTGGTGCACGCCACGAGCGAGCGGGCCGAGGAGTTGCGGGCCAAGGTCGCCACAGCAGTGGACGCGGCCTCCGACGAACGCGAAGCACGGCTGCGGCTGCGCAGCACACTGGCCATCCTGGTCGAGACTCGGGGCACGCGTCCGGACCGGCCGCCCGAGGAGAGTGAATTCCGCGAGTACCTCGCCTCGCCGGAGGGGCTGCCGGCCCTGCTGAATGACCCCGTGTTCCGTGACCGCCTGCTCGACGAGGCCGCGCCGATCGCCCGCCTGGTCCGGGAGAAGCTCTCCGGCAAGGGGGCGGACGACAAGGAGGACGCGTACGGCTTCGCCGCCGCGGACCTGGACCTCTCGGTCGACGACATCAGCAAGGCCGGCGACTCGGCGCAGACGGTGGCGGCGGCACTGGCCAGCGACACCGGGCTGCGCGAACTGGCGGCCATGATGCTCAACGAGCAACTCGGCCCAGCGGTCGGCGAGGTGTTCGGCATCGGCGGGGACGACCTCAAGCAACTGCTCGTCGAACTTCGCCTCGACCTCCAGCGGCAGGGGCTGGACCTGCTCCTGCTGATCGAGGACTTCTCCATTTTCCAGGGCATCCAGGGCGGGCTCATTGACGCCATCACCCTGGTGCCGACCGTTGACGTCCCGCTGTGCCCGATGCGCGTCGTCATGGCGGTCACCACCGGCTACTTCGTCAACCAGATGCCCGAAACGGTTTTCACCCGGACCTACAAGGTCTTCGACCTCGCGGCCCCCGCCAAGGGCTCCGGCCCGTTCGACCCGGCGGCCTTCGCCGCCCGCTACCTCAACGCCGTCCGCGTCGGTGCCGCGGAGATCGACACCCAGCACACCGGCGGACGCCCCGCACCCAACGGGTGCGAACGGTGCCCCGTGCGGGAGAAATGCCACCGGGCGTTCGGGCAGATCGACGACATCGGGCTGTTCCCCTTCAACCGCAGCGCGCTCGCGCTCGCTATGCGGAGCCAGGCTCCTGACGGCGAGTTTGTCGCCCGAGACGTGCTGACGCGGGTCCTGCGCCCGGTCCTGCAGCGTGACCAGGTCGAACTCGACGAGAGGCGGTTCCCGGGAGACGCCTTCGAAAACGACTTCCGGACCGGTGCGCTGGACATCCTCGACAACATCGAGGACCAGGTGCAGTTGCACACGCCCGGAAACCGCGAACTGTCCGATCGCCGCGTGCGGATGGTCCGCTTCTGGGGCTCGGAGCAGGGCGCCCACAATCTCGACCCCGCGATCCACGAAGCCTTCAGCGTTCCCCCGCTGGAAGTCCTCGGCGCCCCGGGGACCGCTCGGCAGGAGTCCCGACCGAAGCGCGAAGCGACCGCAGCAGCACCGGTGGCCACGGCCCGACCCTCAGCGGCGGCGGGTGAGCAGGCCGCCTCACAGCCGGCACAGGCACCCGCCCTGGTCCAGGCCGTGGACCACTGGCGTGCCACCGGCAAATTCGTACAGAGCAGCCGAAACGACCTGCGCAACATCGTCCACGCCGCTATCCTCAACCACCTGAACCTGGAGGACGGGTACGGCGGGGACGCCGGGTGGGCAAGGGGCGACAAGAAACTCGTGCCGCAGTTCGTGGCCGCCTCCTCAGTCTCCCTGGACGGCGCCGCCGCGCAATCGGCACTCGTTTCACTCGACCACGAGGACGACGACGATGTCCGCGTGCTTCGCGCGCTGGCCTGGGCCCACACCGCGCAATCCTGGAGCGCCGTGCCCAACGGCGCGACGCTCCAGCGCCTGTGCATGCAGTGGGTGGAGACCCGTGCGGCCCAGGTGTCCGAGGCTCTGCTCCCGGCGGAGGACGACGACCCCGAGTTGGCCCGGCTCGCCCACGCCTTGCTGGCCGCGGGCAAGGCGCTGGGCATCCCGGACGCATTCAAGGACGACCCGATCAGCCGGGTCAGAGCGATCTTCGCGGTTCCCCCGGAGGCCTCCGACACTGAGGCCAGACCGCGGTTGCGAAGGTGGCAGTCCGACATCGTCGGGACCGACCAGAAGCCGGGTCGGGACGTCCTGCGCCAGCGGGTCCTGCGCCTGACCTGCTACCGCCAGGGTGCGGGCGATCCGCTGGCGCTGAACCTGCCCCGACTGCTGCGTGCCGTCCGTGACGATTCCGCCCATGCGATCTGGCCCGAGGCGGTCCCCGCCGCCATCAGGGAGTCTGTCGAGAACATCCGCCTGCGGATCGGCGCGCTGGACCAACTGCGCCGCGAGGCGGTCGACCTGGTGCCCGACACGAGCGAGTTGGGAGAGGACGTCTCGGAGGTCTCCAAGGCGCTGAACGGCCTCATCGCGGGGCTGGCCCCACTCGGCCTGTCGTCCTCCGCCGTCAACGGGCCTGAGCTCCTCGTCAGGGCGAGGTCCGTGAAATCCGGCGACCTGAAGAAGACCAGGGGGTTCGAGCAGGCGTTCGCCGAGTGGGAATCCCTGGATGCCAACGAGCGCCTGCGCGTCCTGACCTCCGACGTCGAAGGGCCGTCGGGGCGCGTCCGGGCCTGGCTCCAGCCCACCCTGGCCGCGGTCAGGTCCTTGGAGGCGAAGTTGCAGGCCGGACCGTTGTCGGAGACCCAGCGCGAACACGAAGAGGCCCTCACACTCCTGCTGGCCAAGTTGACCGAACTCGACGCATGCATAGTGGCCACGACCACCTCGCCCGGGGAAGGCGCATGACGCTCATCGAAAGAATCCAACGGCTGCACCAGGCGGCTGCCGACGTGGAGGACGAGGACCGGATCAAGCAGCGCACTGGTCAGCTGGTCTCCCTGGGCAAGACGGTCGACACGGTGCTCGGCACCCTCATGGGGCTGGAAGAGGCCGTGGCGGAACTCCGAACAGCCGGCTTCTCGCTTCCGGTCGAGGTGCTGACCCGGGCCGGCGAGGCATCTAAGGCCCTGCGTATGTTGGCGGCAGCGTTGCGGCAGAACGGCGCCGTGCCGTCAGCCGGCGGCGTCCAGTCCGCGCACACCTACGCCAAAGCGCTCCGTCAGACCGTCGAGGGCGCTTGGAAGGACCAGCGTCAGTACACGCCGCCAGCGATCAACGAGGACCTCGTCGACACACTGGACAGGAACGGGATCGATGTCGAGGCGATCCGGACGAGGATCGAAAGCGCCCGCTGGCAGCTCGATAGCCTGGAGAGCCGTTCCCTCCCCAAACGGGGTGACATCGCAGCACTGACTACCGCACTGCAGAGCCTGGCCGAATGCGGCCGGGACATCACCGAACTCGTCGATCCGATTCTCACCAAGGTGATCATGGACACCCAGAGCACGGAAGGAGCACGGCTGAGCGCCTTCACACCCGAGGTCCTGGCCGGCCTGGCCGCTCTCGGCATTCTCGAACGTTTCCGGGTGCGGCTGTGATGATCCGTGCGGTCGAGGCCGAGATCCTCGAACTCCTCGAATCCCGTGAAGACCCGCTGCTGTCCTGGGGCGTGGTCGACGGCGGCTTCACCTACGCCGAACTCCTTAGCCGCGTCGAGGGCGTCCTGTCCACGTACCAGGACCCGACCCCGCCGGAAGACGTGATCGACGGACTCCAGCAGAAGGGCATGCTCCACGAGGACCGCTCGGCCGCTCCACCGCTATGGCGCACCCGCAACGGTGAGGGCCTGCGCCTGCTGGCCAGGATGCGGCAGATCTTCCCCAACGGCAGTCAGGACCGGCAGGAGGCCTGGCGCCAGGGAACCACCCTGGTGGCGGACTTCCGCTACGCCCGCCGGGCCCGTGCCTACCCGAAGCGCGACCGGGCGCGGCAGGAAGCCGTCGAGGGCTTCGACGGCGTGCCCGAGATCTACCAGCAGGTCGTGGACGCCATGACGTTGAGGGGTTCCAGGCACGCCGAACTCAGCGGGTTCCAGGTGCGAGCCACCCGTCAGGTCCTCACCGCGCTGCGGGAGAGGATCAGCACCGCGACGGTTGTGGGCGCCGGCACTGGCAGTGGTAAGACCATGGCCTTCTACCTCCCCGCCTTCGCCCACCTCGCGGACCTACGGGACTCCTCTGCCTGGACCCGTGCGCTGGCGGTCTACCCGCGCAACGAACTCCTCAAGGACCAACTCAACACCGCCTTTGCGACCGCCCGCCGGCTGGACCAACTCTGGCGGAGCGTTAACAAGCGGCCGATGACCATCGGTGTTCTCAACAAGGACACCCCGCACAATCCGTCCAACATCCTGGATCAGCGGTCCTTCTACGCCTCGTGGACGCGCGGTCCGCGGGGCTTCCGCTGCCCGCAGTTCACCTGTCCCGGAGACGGCTACTCTCCGTGCGGCGGTGACCTGTTCTGGTCGGAGGCGGACATCCGGGAAAGGGTGGAACGCCTCTCCTGCGGAACCTGTAGCCGGGTCTTCGACGACGCCGTCCTCGTCCTGACCCGCAATCGCATGGGAACGCGGCCGCCGGACCTGCTCTTTACCACCACCGAAGGTTTGAACCGGGGGCTGTCGAACCTCGCGCTGCGCAAGCTTTTCGGCATAGGCGTCCCCAAGAAGCCCCGGCTGATGCTGCTCGACGAGATCCACACCTACAGCGGCACCACCGGCGCCCAGGCGGCCATGGTCCTGCGGCGCTGGCACCACGCGCTCCGCAGCCCGGTCACGTTCGTCGGGCTGTCCGCTACCCTGTCGAACCCCGTCCGCCACATGGCCGACCTGACTGGCATAGAGGACGGGCTGGTCACCAGCATCGAACCCGCTCCGGAGGAAATGGAGTACGAGGGCGCGGAGTACCTGGTCGCGTTGCGCAGCGACCCGACCAGCGGCGTCTCGGTGCTGTCCACGACCATCCAGACCGCGATGCTACTCCCCCGGATCCTCGACTCCCCCCGTTCTCGGCCTTCGAAGGGCCTGCTGGGCACGAAGGCCTTCGTCTTCACCGACGACCTGGACGTCACCAACCGGCTCTTCTTCTACCTCCTGGACGCAGAGGGACAGCGGTACCGGGACAGGAGGCAGGAGCAGTTCAAGGAACCGCTGGCCGCACTGCGTCTTCCCGGGCAGAACAACGTCGCCGACAAGCGGCGGGCCGGCCAATCCTGGGACCTGCCGCGGGACTTGGGGCACCCGCTCAGCGGCAGGGGCCTCACGGTGAGCCGGACCACCTCGCAAGACTCCGGCGTGGATGCTGAGTCACAACTGGTCGTCGCCACCGCTTCGCTGGAAGTGGGTTTCGACGACCCGGCGGTCGGCGCGGTGCTCCAGCACAAGGCTCCCCGCGGGGTCGCACCCTTCCTCCAGCGCAAGGGCCGGGCTGGCCGGAACCGCGGCATGCGCCCGTACACCGTGGTGGTGCTCTCCGACTACGGTCGTGACCGCGCCGCCTACGAGGCCTGGGACACGCTCTTCGACCCGGTCCTCCCCGAACTGGTACTGCCGATCCGCAACCGCGCGGTGCTGCGAATGCAGGCTACCCTCGCGATGCTGGACTGGCTCGCCGAGCAACTTCGTCCCAAGTACCCCCGCGCGCACATGTGGCGGGACCTGAAGGGGCTCACCAACCCGAAGTACCCGGACAACCGGAAGGTCCAGGAGGCCGCGGCCGATGTGCTCGCGCAACTGCTGGACGAGCCCGCACTCCAGCGCAGCCTTCGTCTGTGGGTCGAGGGCGCCCTGCAGATCTCCGAGAAGTTGGCCGCCGAGGTTCTATGGCACCCACCCCGTCCCGTGGTTCTCGCGGCCGTACCGGCACTGCTTCGACGGCTGCGGAGCGAGTGGGCAGTGGCGTCTTCCGGCGTGTTCACCACCGGAAAGGACGTGATGGGGGGTACTCCGCTGCCCGACTTCTTCCCGGAGAACCTGTTCAGCGAACTGGCGCTTCCGGAAGGCCAGGTAACGGTTCCCTCGCAGTCGGGCAGGACTCAGGAACGTGAGAAGAACGCCATGGGGATGGCGCAGATGTTGCGGGAGTTTGCGCCTGGGCGAGTGTCCCGGCGCTTCGCCACCCATATCCTCGAACACCGGCACTGGATCCCAGTCCCGTTCGGCCAGCGCGAGACCGTCGTCGCGCTGGACTCCGTACTGGAGTTGCACCATCGTGAGGAGGTGGCGACCGTCGAGATCGGGGGGATGCCGACCGCCATCCCGGTGGTACGTCCGGATCAGGTCGCGCTCTCGCTCGCCCCCAGGGAACTCAAGGACTCGTCGAACGCCGTGATGGTGTGGCGCTCGGAGTTCATCGAACGAGGTCGCGGGCTGGGCGCCCGCATCCCCTCTTCCGACCTGATCGGCCGCCTGGTCCCCGAGGCCCGGTTCTTCCTCCACGCCCAAAACTCCCACGTCGAGGTCCGCCGGGTCGCGATCGAGTCCGAGGCCAACCTACTCCTCTCCACCAACGAAGCGCGCGTCACTGCCCGCTTCTCGCTGGACGGCGAGCGGATCGGCCTGGGCGCCGTCTACGACGTGGACGGCCTCCGGCTGAAGATCGACCTGCCGGACGAACTCAGCCCGCCAGAGGAAGTCAACGCCTCCCTCCGCAGTGCCTGGTTCCAGCACCTGATGACCACTGACGAGGCGCTGCTGGAACAGGCAAACAGGTTCCAGTTGGAGTGGCTCCACCAGACGGTCGAGTGCATGCTGCTGATGTCCGCCGTGACCGGCGGAACCTCGCTGCCCGAGGCCTACCGGAAGGTACGGGGCTCCTTCGCCGACCGGCTCTCGGAGACTCTCCATGCGATGTTTCGCAGCCCGGACGTCGAGGACACCGGGAACGCGACAATCACCCGGGTGGGCAGTCGGCTGAACGCCCTGCTCTCCGACCAGAAGGTCATCGACCGTCTGGACCAGCTGACGGACCAGGTCTGGAACCCTGACCCGGAGCACTTCCAATCCTGGCTCCGGCAGCGGGTCCTCGCCACCCTCGGTCAGGCCGCTCTGTGGGCGGCCCGGGACATCTGCCCCGAGCACGACGCCGACGGCATCATGGTGGACGTCGAACCGGGCTACTCGCCGGACGCGAAGCCGCGACACGGCGAAGTCTGGCTCACCGAGTCCTCGGTGGGCGGCGGCGGCTTCATCGAAGCGCTGGCGGCCCGTGTCCGGCCTGATCCGCGCAGGCTCCTGCGGCTGATCTCTCGGGCGGTCCAGCCGTCCTCCACTGAACTGCTCGACGCGCACCTCCGGCGAATCGTCCGGTACGTCGCCGAGGGCTCCGAATGGACCGACCTGGTCTCCGACTACCGGGATTCGGCGACCCAGGAGAAGCGGGTTGCCAACCTCGCCCGCATCCGAGCCCAGCTGCGCACCTCCGGCATCCAGGGCGCTGAGCAGACCGTGGTCTCCGGGTTGGCCAACCGACTACTGCGGCCGGGTTCGACCCCCCAGACCGACCAGGCGCTGCGTACTATCGTCGACGAGTGGGAGGCCGCGGAGCAACGGCTGGGTCTGGAGATCTCGCCCCGCACCTGGGCCTACCTGATGCGCGAGCGGCACAACCTGGACCCCGGGCTCAACCTGGCCGGTGGTGCCAGCGAGCGCCAGCGCATCGATGCCGTTCAGAGCCTGCTCTGGCCGCGCGGCTGGGCCGTCCGGGCCAACACCCTGCAATCGTGGAACCCGTACGCCGACAACCCGCCGGCGGCGGCCGAGCTGGTCCGGGGGCTACTCACCCCGACCGCGGAGACCATTGACGTGACACTCCCTGACGCCGACAGCCTGGTGCGCAGGCGCTTGGCCGACCACGGCTCCGTCCAACTGGCCGCCCGACCCGAGGACGCGCCCGTCCTCGCGAGCATGCTCGTCGACTTGTCGATCCACGCTGTCGAGACGGACTTCCTCCAGGTGCACCCGCGGGTCGTTGAGATCGACCACCGCCCTGACGGGAGCATCGTGGCCTCTCTTGAACTGGCCGAGGTGTCGGCATGAGGAGGATCATCACCATCGGCGCCGGCGAAACCCGGTTGCTCAACGACCTTTTGCAGAACCTGCTGGTGTCCGAACTGATCGCACCGTCGGCCCGGTTCTGGGTTCTCTCGCCGTGGATCTCGGACATCGCTGTGATCGACAACTCCTCCGGGCAGTTCAAGAGCGTGCTGCCGGCGCTGCCGATCCGGCCGATCCGGCTGACGGAAGTGCTGGTGGAACTGTCCCGTCGCGGCTCTGACGTGCGGGTCGTCGTTCGGAACGACGCCCGTAACACGATGGTCGTCGAGCGCCTCACCAACCTCGCCCCTGCGGGGCCGCGCCCGACCGTGCGCGTCGAAAGGGTCGTCCACGACAAGGGCATGGTGAGTGAGAGATTCCATGTCCACGGTTCGATGAACTTCACCTTCTTCGGACAACGCGTCAACCAGGAGGGCGTCACCGTCGTATCCGATCCGGACCAGATCGCTCGCGCGCAGGTCACATACCAGAACAGGTATCAGTTGTGATGAGCGTCGACTTCAACGAATTCTTCGGCGAGCATAACGAGATCCGCCTCCGCGGGGCGATGAAGCCGGAGATGACGGTTTTCCTGGAAAACCAAATGGATGCCGTAGGGAAGGGCTGCATCGGCTTCCTGCCGCGCCGCGCCGAGAGCCGGCTGTGGTGGTACGGGTTCACCCCCACGCCGGACCGCAAACGCGAACTTCTCACCCTGCTGGGCTGGTGGATCGGCCCCACGTTCAGCGATCTGCCCGCACGCCACGGCAGCCTCGACCCCACCGACCCGTTCGACGCCGCTCTAGAGGGGGACAAGGTCCTGCGCTTCGAAGTGCTGCCCCGATGGAGCGCGAACCAGGAGAACGCGACGCACGCACGCCACTCGGTTCGCGCGTCCCTATGGCTTCTGGGTCGTCTCGTCAACGGCCGGCCTCCGTCCGAATTCGACGCCCCGCGGAGCACGGTGGAGGTCCTCGACGACCTCGGTCACGCCATTTCCGCCCAGGACCGCAGCATCGCACTGGCATGCCTGCGCGAACTCGAAGCGACCTCGGACCTCGACCAGTCGAACATGGCTTTCCTGCGCCTCCGCGCGTTCGCCGGGTTCCAGGACTGGAGGTCCCTCCTCGCCGACCGGGACCTCGAACACGTCCTCGCGATGCGGCGCCCTGCCAAGGTCACCCTGGCAATCCAGCAGGCGGTCTATGCCAGTTGGCTCGCTCGACACGACCACGTCGGCAGCGAGCAGGACCTTCTGGACGCACTGGCCGAACTCCCCTCCACGTTTCGGTCGCTCCGTACGGATTCGAGCTCGATGACCCGAGCGCAAGCCGTCACGGAATTTCTCATCGCCATGGAAAGCGAGTCCGAGGATTTCATCACTAAGATAGTCGATGATTCCGGATCTATCGATCCGAAGCTCCCCGGGCACCTTAGGAAAATCCTTCGAACGTACCGGAAGATTCCATTCGAAGAATTTCCCGATGCGGCTGAGAATATCGCTCCTGATCCCGTCGAAGGCCCCACCAGAACACCTCTGGAAGAGGCTACCGATATGATGCTCCAAAGCAATTTCGAAGCGGCCATCGAGGCGGCTCTGAAGCTCGAACCGGGGCTCCACTCCGCTCACATCCTGCTGATTTGCGCACGGGAACTGGAATCGCAGCAGCATGCTTCGACGGTGGCTCACTACATTTCCGCCCATGACCTGCGCGAAGTGATCGGCGGGGCGTACGCGCAACTGCGCGACAGCCTCTTCTGGCTGGAGGAGTTCCTCCAGGAGGAGCCCGGACTGGACTGGCACAGTTGGCTGGGTGCCCTCGGCGGCGACCACCGATCCGCAGTGCTGGAAGCCGACACTGGGACCACCGACTCCTGGCCTGCCCTTAGCCGTGCGGTCCTGGCCGCGTGGCTGCTCAGCGCCCCCGCTGAGGCACTGGGCAGGCTCGGCGAGGTCGGCGGCCAGTTCATGGCCGTACACCGCGAGATCTTCACCGCCGACGGGGCAGCCGAACTCAACGAACGCGTGCTCGCGGGTCTTGCACTCAGCGGGAAGAACTCCGTTGGCGTCCGGGTGCAGACGCAGGCCCTGCTGGACTACCTCCTGTCCGCCCATCCGACGGCCAAGATCTTCACCGATGCACTGATGTGGACCGAAGGCATCGTCTCCGCGAACGCGTCAGCCGTGACCACCTCCTGGATGGTCGACATCCTGCAGACCGCCACGGCGACCCCGGCCGCCGTGGCCAGCCCAGCCACCGAGGAGTTCTTCCACCAGGTCATCGGACACCTTCGTCCGTTCAAGACGGCTCTATCGCCGACGGACATCGAAGCCCTCAAGATCGTCTCGGAGGAGTTGTCCCAGACCGTCCCGGGCGACCTGCTCGCTGTGCAGGACAAGGATGCGGACCTAGGTGCGCCCTTCCGCTACCTCGCGGACTCGAAGGTGATCCTGTACTCCCTTACGGAGTCGGCCACCACCAGGGCTGCACAGATGCTGCGTGTCCTGGTCCCGGGCATCGACATCGAGACGAGCGCCGAACACGACGGCAGCGGGAAACTTGCGGCCCAGGCAGCGAACGCGGACGTCTTCGTGGTGGTCACCGCGTCGGCAAAGCATGCGGCAACCGACTTCATCACCGCCAGGCGGGGAGAGCGCCCGATCGTACTCGTCAACTCACGTGGTTCGTCAGCGATCCTGCGTGAACTCGCCAAGGGGTGAGGCGGAGAATTGGGGGAGAGCCATTCCGCTGTCGATTCCGGTGGGCCAGCCGTTGGCGCTCGTTCTGACTCCTGGCCAAGCCACAGGCTGCTCAGAGTGCCAGGCGTGTTGGAGATGATTTGGGTGCGGAGCCTACGCCGCACGCGCCCGCGTGTTCGGCCGATCGCCCGAGCGAACTGCTGGATGCGATCCTCTACGTCGACCGCATCGGCATCCCCTAGCGCAACCTCCCGCGCGACTAAAGCTTGTTCAAGAACTAGTGCGGGGAATTTCTCCGGTATGGTCCGGTATGGGTGGGGCGCTTCGGGCTGACCCGGTCTGGGTGGAGACGTTCACGGGGCTGCGGATGCGGTAGTTCGAGGGCCTGGTGCGGCAACAGGCCGGGCGGCGGCAGGCAGCGGTGCCAGCCACTGGCCGACCGGATTCTGCTGGTCGCCGTCTACTACCGGACCAACCTCACGATGCGGCAGTTCGTGCCGCTGTTCGGGGTCTCGACGGCGACGGTGTGCCGCGTCGTGAAGCGCCTGGGCCCACTCCTGGCTCTCGAAGCCGCTCCACGCCCGGAGGTTGTTGGTGGCCATGGGTGTCTACCCCCGGGCGTTTTGCTGGCCTTTTGCTGACCCTGGATGGTCGATCAAGCCTCTGACCTCGGACGAAACGGCAGAGCCGTGCTATGTGGTGGAACTTCATCGCCCGCACCGGCGGCGATGTCTCGGAGCCTTGCGCGGGGAATGGGCACAGCCGCGGTGTGGCGGGCGGAGCGTGGGTCCGTGTGTCGGCCGGAGCGCTCCGGTCGCATCGGTGTCTCCTCGGTCGGACCGGGCCGGGATCCGGTGGCACGGCGGTGTCCATGGCGCCTGTAGATGCGGGTGGGCCCCCGCCGCAGTGGTTGCGGCGAGGGCCCGGTAGTCGGTGGTGGGGTCAGGTGGTGGGGTTGAGGGTCCAGCGTTGGTTGGCGCCGGCGTGGCAGTCCCAGATGCCCAGGCGGGTGCCATTGGTGGTGTTCCATCCGGGCAGTTCGAGGCAGCGGCCGGAGTGGGGGTTGTAGAGGCTGTTGTCGGCGCGGCGCAGCCACTTCTGGCCGCCCTTG
This sequence comes from Kitasatospora sp. NPDC058115, assembly GCF_042884635.1. Taxonomy (NCBI): domain Bacteria; kingdom Bacillati; phylum Actinomycetota; class Actinomycetes; order Kitasatosporales; family Streptomycetaceae; genus Kitasatospora; species Kitasatospora sp. NPDC058115. The sequence goes on along the minus strand of NZ_JBHVTL010000016.1, from coordinate 189,125 downwards.
AGGTTGTCGCAGTCGGTGAGGACGACAGGGGTGCCGTTGCCGGTGCCTTCGTCTCGGACGGTGACGCACTTGTTCTGGATGATCAGTGCATGGTTGTCGGTGTTGAACTTGAACTGCTGGTTGGGGCCGTTCCAGCAGTTCCAGACGCCGATCTCGGTGCCGCCGCCGAGGTTGTCGAGGCATTTGCCGCTGTCGAGAGCGCTGTTGACGGAGATGGTGGTGTTGCTGATGGCGAGGTTGCTGACCTGGGGGTCGGTGAGGGCGTAGGGGTAGGCGCGGACGTCGCCGATGGCGCCGCGGAAGCCGTCCTCGTCGTGGTAGTAGGCGGTTCTGACGGCGCCGATGGTGAGGGTTCCGCCGCTGGACCAGGGGTTGGGGTTCCTGGCGGCGCCGACGGCCCTGCCGTTGACGTAGAGCGTCATGGTGGCCGATTCGGCGTTGTAGGTGCCCACCAGGTGGGTCCACTGGCCGGCCTGCGGGCGGGCGAGGGGTGAGCCTCCGGCGACGTAGTAGGTGGGGGTGTGGATCCAGTCCTCGTAGGGGGAGATGAAGGCCCAGGTGCCGGTGGCGGCGGAGTGCTGGAGGTAGAAGGGGCTGCGGTCCTTGCCCCTGATGGAGAGCACGGTGCCGTAACCGTTGGCGCTGTCGGGCCTGACCCACGCGGCGACGCTGTAGCTGCGGCGGGTGTCGATGCCGGGGGCCTGGGAACTGGCGTAGTAGCTGCCGCCGTCGAGGCTGAGCGCGTTGACGGCGGTGCCGTTGCGGTCGGCGGTGAAGCCGGGGCTGCCGCCGGGGACGAGTGCGTTGGTCGCGTTGCTGTCGACCACGGGCGTGCCGGGGTCGGTGTGGAGGGTGTTCTGGCGGTCCAGGTTGTACCAGTCCGGGGTCACCCGGGTATTGGCGATCGTCTCGGGACCGACGTCCCAGCCCATTCCGGGATCGGAGGCGCCTCCGGTGCGGTGGCCCCACCAGATCTGGATGTCGCCGGTGTTCTTGTTGAGACCCCACAGACCGGGGGCGCCGTTACCGAGGAGGTCGCCGTCGGAGCCGAGGACGGGCCAGGTGTCGACCGGGACGCTGCCGATGTAGGTGGCGCCGGCGATGCCGGTCACGGTCGGGACGACGAGGGGGTTGCCGTTCTCGTCGAGGACCGGGTCCCCGAAGTCGGGGTCGACAACGTTGAGGGTGCCAGGGGTGAAGGTGTAGGCGGTCAGGTCGCCCGAGGTCGTGGAGGCGTTCGGCGGGCGCATGTCGCGGGCCCACAGGCCCGGCCTGCCCTGGCCGGCCCAGTCGCCGGGGGTGATGAGCTCGCGGTCCTTCCAGCCGCCGGACGCCAGGCGCACGGGCTGGCCGAGCTGGTTGGTGGTGGTGGCGGGGAAGAACCACAGCGAGGCGTCGCTGCCGTCGCTGTTGGCCTCCACGGTCACGAGGCCGGTCTTGTTCTTGAACTCGAGTTTGATGTCGAGGTCGGTGTGGGCGGGGTCGCCGACGGCGGCGACGCGCAGGGTGCGCGACCAGGTGCCGGCGTAGCCGGTGCAGTAGGCGGAGTCGTTGGGCGGTGTCACGCAGGCGGGACGGTCGAGCGGGATCCTGCTGTTGTACCGGCCGGTGGAACGGGAGTTGCCGGGGTTGCCGTAGACGTAGAGGTTGGGGTGGTCCTTGACGTGGACGAACAGGTCGTCGACGTGCTTGCCGCCGGTGAGCGCGCCGCGGTGGCTGTACTGGATGGCGTCGGTGGCCCAGGTCTGCTGGTTCGGGGTGTCGGCGGGCAGCGCGGCGAGGGCTGCGGTGGGGCTCTTGGCGACGGTGTTGCCGGGGACGCTGTAGGTGCGCAGGTTGCCGGCCTGGTCGGTGGTGAGGATGTCGGCCGCGCCGTCACCGGTGACGTCGCCGAAGACCGGCTGCGGGCCGTCGGGGTTCCAGGGGACGTAGAAGGCGTACTGGGCGACGGGGGAGACGTTGCCGGCGTTGTCCTTGACCTGGACGTAGAGGATGTTGGTGCCCCAGGCGGTGGGGTAGACGGGCAGTCCTCCTGCGGGCATGGCGCCGCCGCATTGCCAGGACTCGCCCTCGAGCTGGGGGTCGAGGCTCCAGCGGGCGCAGACGACGCCGGAGGTCTGGCCACCCGAGGGGTTGGGGTCGAGCGGCGTGTAGGGGACGTAACCCCACTGGTGGGTGCGCAGCTTGGTGCTCTGCCCGTTGCCCGACGGCGGGAACTGGGTGGCGAGCGCGTCGTCGGACAGCTGGTCGTAGACGCTGGGGACCCGCACGGTGGGCGGTGTCTGGTCGACGCCGAAGTGGCAGGTGGGAGTGGCGCCCGATGGGCCGATCAGCTTGTCGCTGGACATGATGCTGTAGCCGTAGACGTGGCCGTCCTTGATGACCTCGGGGGGGACCGGGTAGGCCGCGAACGTTCCGTTGCCGACGAGTTCGCTGTATCCGGAGGCGACGTCGGGGACCCCGGGGACCATGTAGTCCCAGATGTGGCTCCAGGAGTACAGCTGCTTCTGGACGGGGCTGCTGACCTTGGCGTTGAGGTAGACGCCGTTCAGGTTGACGCCGGCGCCGAGCCAGCCCCAGCCGTTGCCGTCACAGCCGTGGATCAGCTGATTGGGTGACTCGGTCCTCGGAACCGGATAGGCGTACGGATCGGTGGGGGTGTCGGGGGTGCGGTCGTACTCCACACTGACGGTCGGCCGGTAGTCGAGGCGCTTGAAGGCGAGCGTGTCGCTCTCGTCGCCCTCGACGGTGAAGGCCAGGCTGTCGGCGCCGTTCACGTACGAGCGGTAGGCGGAGGTGACGTCGAACTGGAACACGGCAGGGTTCGGGCAGTTGGGGTTCCCGGAGCCGCCGACCATGGCGGTGGCCCCGACCTGGCCGCCGCGGTGCTGGGGGGAGTTGTTCCACGTTGTGGCGATACTGATGGGCCGGTCCACGGTGTACAGCTTGAGCGGGAACGTCCGGTTGCAGTCGAAGAGGGAGGACTTCGCCTGCCACATCGTCATGACGGCGGAGTTGATGTGGGCGTCGCCGAAGCCGTGGGTGTCGATCTGGAAGAAGGAACGCTCGATCCCGGTCTTGGCCTGATACTCCTGCAGACCGACGCCGGGCCGGTTGTACGGCTCCTGGACCGTGACGGTCTTCCCGTAGTTGCCTGTGTTCGGGTAGGCGGACTGGGTCCAGGTCCAGCCGTTGCCGGTGCGGTCCTCAGTGAGCCAGTTCGGGTCGATGAACCACGGCCCCTGCCCGGTGGAGAGAAGGTCCTGGTCGGGGCTGAGGGTGATGCCGACGGTGTCGGCGCTGGTGGGCATGACCGCGACGCGGGCGTTGCCGCCGGGGCCGTCGACGGTGCTGGTGGCCGGGACCTCCAGGTCCCCGGTGGTGGCAGCCGCTGCGGCGGCGGGCAAGGCCGGGGCAGGGCCACCGTTCGTCGCCGCAGCCGGGGTGCCCTGGGGGGCCTGGGGGGCCTGGGCCGGGGGAGTGGTGGTGCTGTCCCACATCCGGGGGGCGGGGGCGTGCCAGCGCACCGTGCCGTCCTCGGCGGCGGCCGTGAGGCTGTAGTCGGAGCCCGCAGTCACGCTCACCCCCGCGGTGGTCACGGGGAAGGTGACCGACGCCAGCGCCGGGTTCGCGGCCGCTTCGGCGGTCTTCACCACCAGGACGGTGCTGAGACCGCCGAACTTGGTGGCGGTCGCCTTCAGATCGATGCCCGGGGCGACCTCGGGGTAGATCAGGCCGTCCCCGTCCTCGTCCACGTGCCCCTGCGTCAGGGGGAAGGGCGAGTGCAGGGTGAGCTGCTTCCCGTCATCACTGGTGAGGGTCGCCAGTGCCCCCGCCCCGCCGGCCGACAGATGGACGCCGGTGCCGGAGGCCTTCGGACGGAAGCCACCCTGGGGGTCGGCCACCAAGGTGGCGTCGAGCGTCGTCCAGACGCCGTTCTGCCTGACCCGCTGCCGCTCCACGTGCTGCGTCTTGCGCAGATGGCCCTCGGGAGTGGCGACCGTATCGCTGTAGTCGTCGGTCAGCGACTCGACCGGCACCGCCTCGCCGGTGGCCTTGGCCTGGGCGATCGCCTTCTCGGCGTCCGTTGCGGGCGGGCGCATCGTGGCGTGCGCGGCGTCCGCCTCGGCCATCACCTCGGCCAGGCTCTTCGAGCCGGACTGGGGCTCGGCCGACGCGACGGGCGCCGGAAGGCCGGCGCACAGGACGAGTCCGAGTCCCAACACGGGCAGACGAAGGGCGATGGACCGTGTTCGGCTCCGGGCGGAGGGCGGTCTGGGGGACGAGGGCACGGCGAAGCCTTCCCGACGAGGAGAGTTGGTGCGGAAACGGCCGTGACCGGCGCTGCGCACAGGACAGACGCAACCTGTCGCGCTCTCCGACGCATCGTCAATGGTTTGTCCACGACCGTGGGCTGATTTGTCACCAGTTCATACTATTCGTTTTTGAGGTGATTTAAATCACATCGATCGATGCTTTGTCGACTCCTCGACACCGGTTGTAAACGACCCATAAGGTCGGCTGGCCTTTGATCAACTTGCCGTGTCCCCGGGCGCGGTCACCAACGGAGGGTGACGGTGCTCTCTCACCGTGCTCGCTCGGCCCGCATTCGGGCCGCCAAGCTGCGACGCTCGCGAACCGCCCTGCTCAGCACCCTGGCCGTCGTCGCCTCGCTGGTGGTGCCGGCCGGGGGAGTGGCCTTCGCCGCGGCCCCGGACTACCGACGCGTCTGGTCGCCGCCGAACACGCCCCTGTCCGGCACCGCCTCGGTCACCGGCAAGGACGCCCCTGCTCCGGCGCCCGCCGCCAAGGCCGCCCCGGCCAGGCCCGCCGAGGACAGGAGCGGTAGGAGCGCCCCCGCCGGCACGGCGACGGTCGACCTCGCGCCGACGCCGGCCCCCACCGCCGAAGCGGGCGCCGCGCGTTCCGACGGCAGCGCCACCCCGCCTCGGGAACCGGCCGCAGCAGCACCCGCTGCGAAGGCCGGCGATCTCCCGGTGTGGCTGTCCTCCATAGCCGACGGCGGCAATCCGCGGCCCGAACTGCGGGCCGACACCACCAGTGGCCAGGAGAAGAGCCCGAAGGTCAACGTCACGGTCGCCGACGCCGCCACCGTCAAGGCCGCCGGCGTCAGCGGCGCCCTCCTCGCGCTCTCCCTCGCCGACCAGCACCCCGCGACCACCACGCGCGTCAGCCTCGACCCCGTCCAACTCGCCCCCGCCTACGGCGGCGACTGGGCGAGCCGCGCGACCCTCGTCGAACTTCCCGCCTGCGCGCTGACCAGCCCAGATGCTCAGCAGTGCCGCACCCGCACTCCCGTCCCCTCGCACTACGACCCGCAGACCAACAGGCTCGTCGCCGACGTCGACCTGCCCGCTGCCACGCCCACCACCTCACTGTTCGCGAAGAACCCCAGCGCTCCCGCGCAGGACTCCGCCACCACCGCGCCGGCGACCGTCCTCGCCCTGCAGGGAACGCCCGGCGGCGCCGCCGGCACCTACAGCGCCACCAACCTGAACCCCAGTCAGGGCTGGTCGGCCGGCGGCTCCTCCGGAGCCTTCAGCTACAGCTACCCCGTCCAGATGTCCCCGAGCCTGGGCGGTGGCGTCCCGCAGATCGGCCTGTCCTACGACTCCGCTTCCGTGGACGGCAAGACCTCCGCGACCAACTCCCAGGCTTCCTGGATCGGCGAGGGCTGGGACCTGGGCTCCGGCTTCGTCGAGCGCTCCTTCCAGTCCTGCTCCAAGGCCGGCATCGACAATTCCGGCGACCAGTGCTGGGCCGGCGCCAACCTGACCCTGTCCCTCGCGGGCCACTCCGGTCAGCTCGTCCCCGACGACGGCACCTGCGACACCACCGACCCGCGCAACGAACTGTCCAGGTGCACCTGGCGACTGCAGTCCGACGACGGCACCAAGGTCCAGTTCCTGACCGGTGCCGACAACGGCACCTGGAACGGCTCCTACCTCAAGGTCACCGACACCGCCGGCACCGCGTACTACTTCGGCCTCAACCACCTCCCCTCCGCCCAGGGCGCCCCCACCAGCACCGGCCCCGAGACCCGCTCCGCCTGGACCGTCCCGGTCTTCTCCCCCAAACCCGGTGACCCCTGCTACGACCCCGCCAAGGGCAACGCCTCCTGGTGCCGCACCGCCTGGCGCTGGAACCTCGACCACATTGTCGATCCCCACGGCAACCTCACCACCTTCACCTACGCCCCCGAGACCAACCACTACGCCCTCGGGGCGGGCCAGAACCACGGCAACGGCACGAACACCCCCTACACCCGCGCCGGCACCCTGCAGTCCATCGCCTACGGCCAGCTCCTGTCCGACCAGCTCGCCGCCAATGGCACCCACCCCAGTGCCTCCCAGGTCCTCTTCGACACCGCCGAGCGCTGCCTCGTGGGCAGCTGCAAGCCCGACGATCGCATCCCCGCGAACGCCGGGAACTGGCCCGACGTCCCCCTCGACCAGCAGTGCTCCGCCACCGACCCCTGTGCCAACGCGGGCCCCAGCTACTGGACCACCCGCTGGCTCACCACCATCACCACCAAGGTCCGCGTCAACGGCGAGTACCGACCCGTCGACATCTACCAGCTGACCCACACCCTCGAAGACCCCCACGACACCAGCACCAACCCCAGCACCCCTTCCGCCGTCAAGCCCCTCATCCCCTGGCTCGCCTCCATCCAGCGCACCGGCCACAGCGTCGGCCAGGCCGACGTCACCCTGGAACCCGTCACCTTCGACGCCGTCCTCCTGCGCAACCGCGTCGACGGAACCGTCCCCGCGCGTTCCGAGTTCTACCGCCCCCGTATCGCGGCCATCACCACCGAGACCGGCGGCGCCATCCGCGTCGAGTACATCCGCCAGTCCTGCTCCCGTGTCGCCAACACCATGCCGGCCGCCCCGGACAACAACACGCTGGCCTGCTACAACGTCAAGTGGAACGAGCCCAACACCCACGCGCTCGTCGACGACTGGTTCCTGCGCTACCCCGTCGGCACCGTCACCGTCGACCCGCGTGACTTCGTCAGGGGCTCGATCGGCCAGAGCACCACCTACACCTACGGCCCCGCCGCCTGGCACCGCAACGACGCCGACGGCATCGACACCGACTACCGCACCTGGGACCAGTTCCGCGGCTTCGCCTCCGTCACCGCCGTCACCGGCGCGCCCAACCTCCCGCAGGACCCCCAGACCAAGACCGCCACCTACTACCACCAGGGAATGCACGGCGACTACGACGCCGCCGGCAACCCCCGCAACCGCACCGTCCAGGGCCCCACCAGCGGCCCGGTCATCGACCACGACTGGCTCGCCGGTCAGGTCCTCGAATCCGACACCTACGCCGATGCCGCCGCCGGCACCCCCGTCGCCAGCAGCGTCAACACCAGCGCCAACCCCGGCACCCCCGACGACGCCCCCCAGACGACCGCCACCCACAGCCGCGGCCCCGGCCTGCCGGCCCTCAAGGCGCGCTACGCCGCGCCCCGGCAGGGCACCGTGACCGCCAAGGCCAAGAAGGCCGACGGGAGCTGGCGTGCCACGACGGACACCACCTTCGCCGACGCGAACCTGCCCTACCTTCCCGGGAAGGTCCTCCAGCAGGCCGACGGCACCCCCGACGTGTGCGTGCGCACCACCTACGCCACCAGCCAGACCTCCCCGATCACCAACGCCGTCGCCGAGACGTACACCATCTCCGGCACCGACGCCTGCAACGCCGCCCCCACGGCCGCGAACACCGTCTCCGCCGGCCGCACGCTCTACGACAACCAGCCCTTCGGCAGCGTCGGCGCGACCGCGTCCGCCACGGGCCTCCAGGTGCTGGAGAAGTACGACGCCAACGGCACCGCCCAGTGGACCACCACCGGAACCAGCGCCTACGACGCCTACGGCCGCCCCACCACCGTCACCGACCCCACGACCACCGACACCGCCCACCCCGACGGCGCCGCCACCACCACCCTCTACACCCCCGCTGCGCCGGGCGAACTGCCCAACAAGAACACCGTCATCGCCCCCGCCCCGGCCGGCACCCCCGAAGCGGCCACCGGCTGGACCTCCACCGTCGCCCTCGACCCGACCCGCTCGCTGCCGCTGACCACCACCGACGCCAACGGCCGCACCGTCACCCAGACCTACGACGCCCTGGGCCGCCTCAAGGCGGTCTGGCAGGCCGGGCGTACCACCGCCGATCCGGCCGACTACAGGTTCACCTACCAACTGCGCAACAACGGCCCGTCCTCCATCACCACCGAGACGCTGCGCGCCGATAAGACCTACGAGAAGTCCGTCCAGATCCTGGACGCGCTCGCCCGCGTCGTGCAGACGCAGAGAGACCCGGCGATCTCCGCCTACGCGGGCCGCCTGATCACCGACACCTTCTACGACACCCACGGCCGCCCGGCCGCTGCCAACAACACGTACTACAACAGCCTCAACCCGCCGAGCACCACACGCTTCGAACCCGACAACGCCAAGGTCCCCAGCCAGACCCGCAATATCTACGACGGCATGGGCCGCGTGATCGCCGCCCAGTCCCTCGCCTACGGCGTCCTGCAGAACACCACCGCGACCTCCTACCCCGGCGCCGACCGTATCGACGTCACCCCGCCGCCGGGCGGCCGGGCCACCACCACCGTCAGCGACTCGCGCGGACGCACCCTGCAGCTGTGGCAGTACCGCACGCCCGCACCGACCGGTAACCCCGCCGACGCGGACGTCACCTCCTACGCCTACTCCCAGCTCGGCACCGAGACCTCCCGCACCGACGCGGCCGGCAACACCTGGACCTACGCCTACGACCAGCGCGGGCGGCGCACCAGCACCAGCGACCCCGACGCCGGCACCAGCACCGTCACCTACGACAGCGCCGGGCGCGTGGCCACCACCACCGACGCCCGCGGCCAGTCCATCGTCTCCACCTACGACCTGCTCGGCCGGCGCACCGGTACCTACAAGGACTCCGTCGCCCCGGCCAACCGGCTCACCGGCAACACCTACGACACCGTGGCCAAGGGCAAACCCGCCACCTCCACCCGCTACGTCGGCGGCCAGAGCGGCGCGGCCTACACCACCGCGGTCACCGCGGTGGACACCGCCTACCGGCCCACCAAGTCCACCGTCACCATCCCCGGCAGCGAGGTCGACCAGAGCAACCCGCTCACCTTCACCTACCAGGCCGTCTACAACCCGATCACCGGTGCGCCGACCAAGCAGTCCCTGCCGGCGGTGGGCGACCTCTTCGCCGAGGTGGTGACCTACAACTACGAGGCCTACGGCCTCCTGCACGACATCGGCGGACTCGGCGGCATCGCCTACGACGTCCAGTCCGACTACGACGCCTACGGCCGCACCATCCGCTCCACGATGAACCCGTACGGCACCCAGATCGTCACCACCAACAGCTACGACGAATCCACCGGCCGTCCGATCAGCCAGTTCGTCGACAAGCAGACCGCCACTACCGGCTCGGTCCAGCACACCACCTACGCCTACAACCAGGTCGGCCGGATCACGGCGATCCGCTCCATCCCCAACAACACCCCGTCCGCCACCGACCTGCAGTGCTTCAGCTACGACTACCTCGGGCGCCTCACCACGGCGTGGAGTGACACCGGGACCCTCTACCAGGAGCCCGACCCCGCCGTCGGCGGCCAGGGCCGCTGCTACAACGCCACGCCCACCAGCGGCGCCCAGGCCCCGGCTGCCACCACGGTGGGCGGCTCCGCCCCCTACTGGCAGAGCTACCAGTACGACCTCACCGGCAACCGTACCGGCATGGTCGCCCACAATCCCGGCGGCGACACCTCCAAGGACGTCACCACCACCCAGACCTTCCCGGCCCCCGGGACCCGCAACACGCCGACCAGCAACCCCGGCACCGGCGGCGGCACCGGCGGCCCGCACGCCCTGCTCACCTCCACCAACCGCGTCGGCGCCAACACGCCGACCACCAGCACCACCCAGTACGACGCGGCCGGCCACACCACCGCCGTCACCGACACCGCCGGCACCACCACGCTCACCTGGAACGGCGAGGACCGCCTCGAATCCGTCGCCAGCACCAGCGCCGGCACCACCACCTACGTCTACGACGCCGACGGCAACCAGCTGATCCGCCGCAACCCCGGCAAGACCACCATCAACCTCGCCAACGGCGACGAACTCGTCTACAACACCGTCACCAAGGCACTCACCGCCTCCCGCTACTACTCCATCCCCGGCGGCATCACCCTGGTGCGCCAGGGTGGCAACGAGCTCAGCTACCAGTTCGCCGACCACCACGGCACCAACGGCCTGGCCATCAACGCCAGAACCCTTGCCGAGAGCCGCCGCCCCACCGATCCCTTCGGCAGCCCCCGCGGAACCCAGCCCTCCATCTGGGCCGGCGACCACGGCTTCGTCAACGGCACCAAGGACGACGTCACCGGCCTCACCAACCTCGGCGCCCGCCAGTACCAGCCCACCACCGGCCGCTTCCTCAGCCTCGACCCCGTCCTCGACGCCGGCGACCCCCAACAGTGGAACGGCTACGCCTACTCAGAGAACGACCCGGTCAACAAGTCCGACCCCAGCGGCCTGATTTCCCTGGAGTGCCGAGGTTACCGGTGCGGCCCGATGTTTCTCGGAGACGACAGCACCCCTGCCCCGTCCCCTTCCTTCCGCTCCGATGCAGGTACGGCCAGTACTAGCAGTGGTGGTGGCGGCGGCAGTGACGGAGGCAAGACCTCCAACCAAGTGAATGCGAGCGCGAAGAAGGCCTCCGACGCGAAGGCCAAGGTTATGGACGTCGGCAAGAAGCTTGCCAAGATCGTCTCCGACGAACTGGGTATTACTGACGCCGTCAACTGTGTCACGACAGGCGATCTCGGAGCCTGCGGCGAAACCGCCCTCAACGTAGTGACCAGTATGTTCAGCGGCGGTCCCCTCACTAAGCTCCTTGCCAAGTACGCCTTCCGCTGGAACAAGGCCTACGAACTCGCCAAGACCCTCAAGACCCTCGCCAGTGAACTGTTCGACGGTCTCAAGACCTGGCGCCGCGAATCCAAGGCCGCCAAGGAAGCCGAAGACGCTGCAGCCGCCGCCTGCCCGCTTCCCATACGCGCACCCCACAGCTTCCCACCGACCACACCCGTTCTCCTCGCCGACGGCACGACCAAACCCATCGGCGACATCACCGCCGGCGACCAGGTCCTGGCCACCGATCCCCAGACCAACACCACCTCCGCCGAAACCGTCCTCAACACCATCGTCACCCCCGACGACACCCTCTTCACCGATCTCACCCTCACCACTGTCACGGGCTCCAGCACCCTCACCTCCACCCAGCACCACCCCTACTGGGACATCACCACTTCCCGCTGGACCCCGGCCGCAGACCTCCAGCCCGGCGACACCCTCCGCAGCGACGACGGCACCACCGTCACCGTCCAGTCCGTCCGCAACTACGACCTCCCCCCGACCGAGGCCCGCGACCTCACCGTCTCCAGCCTCCACACGTACTATGTGTTGGCCGGTACCACGCCGGTCCTAGTCCACAACATTAACCTCCCTAATCAGGGTGCATGCTCCATACCTGGACTATCTGTCCACGATATTCCAAGTGGGTCAAGCGGCGGGCCGGGTGCTTACCAGACCATCCCGACAAGCATGCGTGCAGAGTATGGCACTGGGGTACAGTGGCACCCGCCGCTCAACCAGGTATTGTGTTCATACTGTCGCACTAACATCGCGACGCCTATAGACCACGTGGAACCGCGGATCAACGGGGGAGATCTTACCGATGCGAATACCACACCTGCTTGCACATTCTGCAACAGCTCTAAGCGTGACAGGGTGGCCCCACTAAATCCGCCGCCGAACTACAGCGGTCTTTGGCCGCCTTCGTGGTGGCCAGCGAATATGCAGGCGACCGTACCGAATCCCAGAGTGATTCCATAGCTTGAATGCGGCGGGTCGCAGTGTGGCCCGCCGCTAGTCCATTTCCGGCTTAGTGGTGGAGGATATTTTGCAGGTCACGATTGACGGAGTTACGTATGTCAGCCACGAGACGCCTGCATGGAGGGGGGACAAGAACTACGTGGCCATGGCGTCTCTGGCCCCGTTCAATCTCCAGGGGATGTTCGAGCAACTTTGGCTTCGAGAGGCCGGCGAGGAGGGTGGCTATGAGGTTTGCTGCATCCCCTTCTATGCCTACGGTCTGGCACTAGGCGATGTGGTGGAGAAGGGCGAGTCGGAAACCGTTAAGCGGTTGATCAGGAAGTCGGGTCGTCGCGTCCTTCGGGTTCTATTTTCCGAGCCTCGCCCCTTGGCCGACAGCCGATCTGCATTGCGAGGGGCTGTGGGTTCTGCTGAGCTCTTGAGTGAGTGGAACGGCGATCGTTTTGTCGCGATTGATGTTCCAGATATTTCGGTGATGCAGCCGATCTTTGAATCTGTTCAGGGGGAAATCCAGAACGGAACGGCTTTCTGGGAATGGGGTGACTCCAGGGAGTTCATGGCCGTCTAGCGGGCGGCGAGTACCGATGCAGAGTCCATTTTTGCTCGCCAATCTCGGTAATTTCGATACCCGCTTTTAGAAGCCTAGCGAATTGTCCCAGGTTGGCCATAGGAGAGGGCCTCGCCGAATTCCTGGCGAGGCCCTTTGGAGCGTCTTGACGGCAACGTCAGCGGACGGGTTCTGCACTTGGCGGGTCGTCGGGGCTCGCGGCGGCTCGGAGTGCGTCGCCGAGGGTGTCGATGGCTTGGCGCTGGAGGCGGAGTCGGACGTGGGCGTAGACGGCGGCGGTGACGCCGATGTGGGCGTGGCCGAGGAGTTCCTTGATCACGACGAGTTCGACGCCCTGTTCGAGGAGCAGGGTCGCGGCGGTGTGTCGGAGATCGTGAAACCGGATGCGGCGGAGCCTGGCTGCCCGGCACAGCGCGGTGAAGTGCCGGGTCAGGGTCGACGGGTCGGTAGGTGAGCCGTCGGACGCGGTGAAGACGAAGCCGCTGTCCGTCCAGCCCTCGCCGGCGGCCTCGCGCTCCCGGCCCCGCCGCTCGCGGTGGTGCTTGAGCGCGTGGATGCATTCGGTGGGGAGGGCGATGCGGCGTTCGGAGCTGACGGTCTTGGTGGGCAGGGCGGTCAGGCCGCCGGTGGGGGTGCGCTGGAGGGTGCGGCGGATGCTGGCCGTGCCGCCGTCGAGGTCGAGATCCTCCCAGCGCAGGCCGAGGAGTTCGCCCTTGCGCAGTCCGGTGCGGAGTGCGAGGTCGAACAGGGCCTGCAGTCGGTGACCTTCGACGGAGGCGAGGAACCGGCGGGCCTCGGAGACGGTGAGCGGTTCGAAGCGCCGGGGCCTGGGGGTTCCGGTCTTGATGTTGCGGGCGACGTTGCGCGGGAGTTCGTCTTCGCGGACGGCGTGCTCCAGTGCGGACTTGAGGACGGAGTGCACGTAGGTGACGGTGAGCGGGGACAGGCGCTTGCCGCAGCACTGGCCGACCGTGCAGCAGCGCTGCTGCTTGTCGAGCCTGCGGGAGCAGCACTGGCAGGTGATGCGGAGCCGGTCGAGCCAGGTGCGGATGTCCTTGGCGGTGAGGTGGGCGATCTTCTTCCGGCCGAGGCCGGGTATGACGTAGAGGCGGACGCAGGCGGCGTAGCGGGTGTGGGTGTTCTCGCGGAGGCGGTGGAAGGCGACGCTGTCCAGCCAGTACGTGAGGTACGTGGCCACGGTGCTGTCGGCTGCGGCGACAGGTCGGCCCTGGTTGCTGGCGGCGATGCGCTCGGTGAGTTTGACGGCGGCTTCCTTGCGGGTGGTGCCGTAGACGCGGACACGTTTGCGGGTGCCGTCGGTGGCGAGGACGTAGCCGGCGGCTTCCCAACGGCCGTCCTTGCGCTGGTAGATGGTGCCTTCGCCGTTGGCGCGGCTCTTGCGGGGTGTGGTCATCAGGCTGCTTCCTGTTCGAGTCGGGTGCGGATGAAGTCGGTGAGGGCGTGGGCGGGGATGCGTCGGGCTCGGCCGAGGGTGAGGGAGGCGAGTTGCCGGTGCGGAGGAGGTCGTAGACGGCGGTGCGGCCGAGTTGGAGGCGTTCCATGACCTGGGGGACGGTGAGGAGTTCGGTGGCGGCGGTCACGCAACTGCTCCCGTCCGGACGGTCCTCACCGGGCGACCGACCGGCTGACCGGCGCAGTGACCGGGTTGTAGCGGCCGCCGGAATCGGTTCGGGCCCTTGCGATGAGCCGTCCGCCTCTCGGCGAGGAGTTCGGAGAGGTGGGCGAGTTCGGGCAGCAGGCCTGTGCCGGCGTACTGCCAGTGGGAGATGACCAGCGTCGAGCCCGAGTCCCCGCGCTGACCGGTGCTGTCGCGGTGACCGGCCAAGTGGCCGGGGTGCTGACCGTGACCGGATCGGTGGCCGGTGGTCGGGTTGGTGGAGTGACCGGGCCGGTCACCGACTGGAGGGCCGTCGGTCACCTGACCGGACTGCGGCTCGGCCGATGCAGAGGCCGCCTCCGGCGCGTCGGACCGGCTGGTTCGCCAGGCGGTGCGTTCGGCGCGGAGGTGGGTGAGGGTGGTGGAGTAGTGGCGGGTGCGGGTGGAGAAGTGGCCTCGGAAGCCGAGCATGTGGGCCCATTGCCGCAGGCGGAGGTGGGCGTGCTGGGGCTGGGTGCCGAGGTGCCAGGCGGTGTGGATCATGCGGCGGGCGTGGTCGGTGAGGTCGTACTGGGCGAGTTCGGCCAGGAAGCGCAGTCGGCGGTCGAGAGTGCCGGTGGTGGTCTCGGCGCCCTTGGTGGCGTACTTGGCGATGTAGGCGGCGACGTGCCGGTCGGTGACGGGGGCCTCGCCGGTGAAGTCGGTACTGCGGATCGCGCGGACGTCGATCTGCCGCCCGAACCGGAACATCGAGGGCTCCGGCGGCTGTGCCCGGTCGGCCTCCCCGGACGTGGTGGGGTGCTCGTGGTGGACGCGGGTGCGGTTGGCGGCTGCGCGGATGGCGTTGTCGAGGAGTTCGGTGGTGGCCCAGGTGGGTGGGGTGCTGGTGGGGCCGGTGGGTCCGTCGATGCGGATGACGGTGTGGAAGTGGATCTGGCCGCGCTTTTGGTATTCGGCGACCTTGGCGTAGGAGAGCGTGGCGTGGTGGCGCAGGGTGCGCTGGGTCAGTCCGGCGGCCTTGGCGATCTCGCGGCGCAGGTGGGTGGTGAAGCGTGCCCACAGAGCGGGCGCGTGGGCGTTCCACAGCACCGCACCGGTGTAGTCGTACCGCTGCGGGTTCAGCGGGGTGCCCAGGAGCGGATCGCCGTCGGCGTGCCGGGTGCCGCAGGCGCAAGGGGTGGTACCGGGTTGGTTGTGGACGGGGCCGAAGCCGGGGGCAGTGAGCGTGGCGAACACGCGGGGATGGGTGGCAACGCTGGTGGGGACGGTCTTGCCGCCGCGTAGTCCGGCGGCGATGAGCTGGTAGGTGTCGTAGCGGTAGAGGGTGGAGCAGGCAGGGCAGCGGGTGGTGCGGCGATTGCCACACCGCAGCAGGAGTTCGCCGGCGGACAGGTGGCGGCTTTCGAGGTGGTCAAGGATCTGGCCGGTGGTGGTGTCCAGGCGGGTGCGGTGCCCGGTCATGCGGATCGGGCGGGCGCAACCGCCCAGTGAGCCGATCTGCCGGGCCAGGGGTGCGAGGTATCCGGCGGCGGCGAGCTTGGCCAGCCTGGCGGTCAGCCGCGCCCGACGTTCCAGCGCCGAGCCCCTGTGCTCGGATGTGTCGGCGCTGCTGGTGAGCGCCGGTGCGGCGAACGCCTCGTCGGCGGGACTGGAGGTGGTTGCGGGGCTGGGGAGTTGGAGCTGCGCGGGCATGGGGATAGACCTCCGGCAGGAGTCGGGAGAAGAGGAGAGGCGATTGATGGGCGACCCGGGTGATCGGCGCACGTGGGCACGGTGCGCGTGACGGCGGGCGCGGATGGTGGGCCGGGGACGTCTGGCCTGGTCAGCGGTGGTGTTCACCAGCGGTGCGTGAAAGTAGCATCGCTTCAAGCGCGCATTCAAGTGCATCCCTCCTCATCTATTTCGGTGGCCGGTGGGGACGCGAGTACTGTGGCCCCGGTCTTCCGTTTTGGACGGGCCGGATTTCGGTGGTAGTGGCGCAGAGAAGGCGGGGTGACCTGCGATGACGGTGGGGCGGCGGGGACGTAGACCGGCGGGCGGCACGGTGTTGCTGACGTTCGAGGTCATCGCCGAGGCCCTGCGGGAGCGGATCCGCTCCGGGGAGCTGAAGCCGGGGGACGCGCTGCCGACGCAGGCCGTGTTGATGGCGGAGTACGGGGCCTCCAGCCTGTCCGTGCAGAAGGCCATGGCCTTGCTGAAGCAGGACGGCTACGCGATTTCCCGTCCCGGCAAGGGAGCCTTCGTCGCCCACCCCGACGCCGACGCCGACACTGACTCAGGTGACGGGGAGGCGGGGCCCACGCCCGTCGGCGGGACGGCGGCGCGCGTCGAGGCACTGGAGCTGGCACTGACCGAGACGCTTGATCAGCTCACCGCTCTGCGTGCCCGCGTCGAAGCTCTTGAGGCGGGCGGCACCGAGCGAGGTTGCTGACCCGTCGGCCGCTGGACGGCCAGGGGCCGGGGTGCGTCCAGATTTTCTCTACGAGGTTCAAGGCGGGCCCCGCCCGCTGGAACCGGCCCGGCATCGCCGACCGACCCAGGGCCAGACCGGCCCCGAGGTCTTCACGGGTGTCGGCGGTCAGTGGTCTGCCAGGTCATGGCGGGGCTCGACTGGTGCCCGATGGGAGCAAGTTGTGGGGTAAGCGCTGCTTACCCCGAGCCCCGGCCAGCCGGAGCAAGTTGTGGGCTATGGACTCCTTGCCCGCGATGCGGAGCAAGATGTCGCCCACGACCGTCCTACGGCCGGTCGTTCGAGATGGCCGGCCAGGGGTTCGACCATCAAGGCCCGTCGCCGAGCCGGCCATCGGTGGGTGACTGGCGTTCGCCTCCGGCGGGAGCGAAGCTCCCGGAGCCTCGCCGTCGACCGACCCCCTCCCGTCCCGGCCCTCGCGCTGCGAGACTGGCCGACGCACGAGCCCGGCCCCGAGCCTGCCCGAGAGCATCACCGGCGGCCGAGAGCCCCCCCGACCCACCAGATTGGTCTAGACCCTTGACGGCAGCGGTGACGGCAACAATCACGAACAGCCCCGGCCGAACCCGCACTCCAGCGGAACCGTCGAACACCGTTTGACCTGCGAAAACACAGGTAGAGAGGGGTCGCGTAGCACACGTACTATGTTGTGGCAGATGGCATCCCGATCTTGGTTCATAACACCAATACGGGCTGCCCTACCTCCTATGCATTGTCACTTAATACCGGAGCCCCGAAGGGGAGCGGCGCGAATCAGGCATATCAGATCAGGACGGTCGGTTCGACTGAATATCACGCCACAGGTGGCGGAACGCAGGTGTGGGCGGACGGCCTAGACATCAATTCATCCGAACTTCTGGATGCAAAATATGTTGGAAGCCCAGGCCGGAGCCCCTTCGTGCCAGGCGGCAAGGTTCCTCATTTCATCCAGGCAAAGATTGACGCCAAGATAGACGATGAATTCTCGCGATATTCAGCTGTCGTCAACGACTCTGGAAATCCCTTGACTGGCTTGCGAGTGATCACCAATGAGTCAGGTGCCGTGCCATACTTCAAGGGCCTGATGCAGCAGCATGGAATACCCGGCTCAGTCGTCGTGGTCCCATAGAAAGGAGCAGATCAGTGACATACCTGGCCGCCTTCGAGGACCAGAGCCGTGGAGTTCAACGCTCGGCCCTGATCGCAGCCCTGGAGCGCGACTGGCCAACTGCTACGATCCGCGAACAGCAGGGCTCACAGGAGTCCAGAGATGTGGTTTGGGCCTTTTCGGAGGACAACCGGGAGCTCGAGGGATACTCCCATGTGGATGGAACCTGCATCTACCTTGAATCAAATCTTGACTTGGCCGCGAGATTTGTGCTGTGGTTTCGCAACTTGATTCCGGAAGATATCGATCTCGTATTCTGTGATGACGGATACAACTTCAGCGGAAACATCGAAATCGGCATGACTGTGGACGATGTACGCGCCATTGCCGTCGATTCATAAAGCCTTCTTCGGGAGTTCCGTCAGACTGATCATCGAACCTTCCTAGAAACTCAGCGGCCCCATCGGATTGCTTTCCGATGGGGCCGCTTGATCATTTGACGTCACCAACTGACGTCGCCGGGCTGAGTCCAAGATCCCACTTCCGGGCGGATCGTCGCCGCCGTCGTCGCAGCCACCAAGCCCGGTGTCGGGGTTGCGGAGTGCTTGGCCGAGGAGATCGATGGCGTTGCGTTGGATGCGAAGTCTGACGTGGGTGTAGACGGTGGCGGTGACGCCGATGTGGGCGTGGCCGAGGAGTTATTTGATGACGACGAGTTCGACGCCCTGGTCCAGGAGGAGGGTGGCGGTGGTGTGTCGGAGGTCGTGGAAGCGGATCCGGCGGAGGCCGGCTTGATGAAGCAGTGTGGCGAAGCGTCGGTTGAGGGTGCTGGGTTCTATCGGAAGCGCGCTGTAGGGCGCGGTGAAGACGTAGCCGCGAGGGTTCCGACGCAGTCCTGCCGCCTCATGGTCGGTCTGCTGGCGGGTCCGGTGCGCGTGCAGGGCCTGGACGCAGGCGGCGGGAAGGGCGATGCGTCGTTCGGAGGCTTTGGTCTTGGTGGGAAAGAGCACGAGGCCGTTGTCGCTGGTGCGTTGGAGTGAGCATCGGATCACAACCGTGCCAGCGTTGAGGTCGACGTCCTCCCAGGTGAGGCCCAGCAGTTCGCCCCTGCGCAGGCCGGTGTGGAGGGCGAGGTGCACCACGGGGTGGAGCGGATAGTCGCGGGTGGTGTCGATCAGGCGACGGGCCTCTTCCACGGTGAGGGGCTCGAACCGTCGCGGCCGGGGTGTGCCGAGCCGGACGTTGCGGGCGACGTTTCGAGGGATCTCCTCTTCCTGGACGGCGTGTTCCAGGGCGGTCTTGAGCACCGTGTGGATGTAGGTGAGCGTGAGCGCACTCAACACCCGGCGGCAGCAGTCACCCACGGCGCAGCACCGCTGCTTCGCCGCAGGCCGCTGGTGGTCGGTGCGGCGGGCGCAGCACTGGCAGCGAGTACGCAGGCCGTCGATCCAGGTGCGGATGTCCCGGGCGGTGAGTTTGGAGAGCTTCTTCGCACCGAGGCCCGGGATGATGTACAGGCGGGCGACGGCCGTGTAGCGAGTGTGGGTGGTCTCGCGCACGCGGTGCACCGCAACAGACTCAAGCCAGTACGTGACCCAGTTGCCGACGGTGCCTTGCGCATGGACGACCGGGGTGCCGCGGTTGCTGGCGGCTTTGGCGTCGGTGAGCTTGTCCATCGCCTGTTGGCGGGTCCTGCCGTAGACGTGGAGACGCTGTCGGTTCCCGTTGGAGGCGAGGACGTAGGCGGCGGCCTCCCATCGGCCGTCCTTGCGTTGGAAGACGGTTCCTTCGCCGTTGGCGCGGTTCTTCTTCTGGGCTGCCATCAGGCGGCTTCCTCCAGTCGGGAGGCCACGAACGAGCGGTACGAGCCGTACGGGATGCGGCGGGAGCGGCCGATGGTGATCGAACGCAGCCGGTTGGTGCGGATCAGGTCGTAGACCGCCGAGCGGCCGAGCCGCAGCCTGGCCATGACCTCGGGAACGGTCATCAGGTCGTCGTCGGACACGGCTCGCCTCCTGCTCGTTCGAGGGCCTGGTCAAGGGCGGCGCGCCATCGGACGCGTTCGTGTGGCGCCTTCGCCGGACAGCGTCCTGACCTCGCGGTCTGCAGCTTCTCGCCCATCTGATGCAATTCCCGAGGGTTATGACAGATGTCGGCTGTCGTAGGGAGAATCGAGTGACCCAGCAGTTCATGAGTGTCAAGGAGACTGCGGAGTACCTGAACATGTCTGTCGCGTGGGTGTACCGCGATGCTGCTCGTGCGGGTCTCGTGCCCTACAGGTTCGGGTGCGGGCGCAACGCCAAGCTCCATTTCAAGGTGTCCGAGGTCCAGGCATGGGTGAAGCAGCAGCGGCTGTCCGGCGGTTGAGGTCGTGTGACCGGCGTGCGCAGGCCCTGTCCCGCTCCGGGACAGGGCCTCCGCGCCTTTAGGCGGCGAGGCCGAGGTCGAGGAGTTCGGCGGCGCGGCTGATGGAGCCGGGCATGAGGTGGCGGTAGATCTTGAAGGTGATGTCGATGCTCTTGTGGCCCATCCACTCGGCGACGTCGGTGATGGGGAGGTTGTGGCCGAGACAGTTCGAGGCGAAGAAGTGGCGGAGGCCGTAGACGACCATGCCCTCGGGGATCTCGACGAGGCCGTCGTTCTTGATCCGCTTCCACTGGTTGGCGATGTAGTGGTTGGGCAGGGGCTTGGTCAGGTCGCTTGGGTGCCGGAGGAGGTAGCCGTCGATGGTGCCGTAGGTGTCGGCGTACGACTCGATGGAGTGCCGGACGCGGGCGGCGAGGGGGACGTCGCGGTAGTCGCCGGCCTTGCGGTGCTTGAGGGGCGCGTAGGCCTTGGTGGTCTGGTTGACCTGCTCGGTGATCCGGTAGACGTCGTCGGCGACGATGTTGTTGATGTTGACGGCCAGGGCTTCGCCGTTGCGTATGCCGCAGCCGCTCATGAGGTCGGCGACGAGGCGGAAGGTGTCGTCGCCGGCGGTGCGTATGTCCCGGACGTGGGCGGGGGAGGGGATGACGGCTCGCTTGGGGTCGTACTGGGGTGGCTTGACGCCGTCGAGGGGGCTGTCGTCGTAGAGGCCGAGCCGGTGGGCGTCGAGCAGGATCGACTTGAGCTTGTCGAAGGCGTTGGACTGGGTGGCCAGGCCGACGCCGTTGCGCTCCATGGTCTGGATGAAGGCCTCGACGACCTTGTGGTCGAAGGTGCCCATCCGGCGGCTGCGGAAGGCGGGGTAGAGGTGGTGGACGAGCAGTGAGTCGAGGTGGCGGAGGGAGCTGGGGCTGAGGTCGCGCTGGCCGGCCTTCCACTCGGCGACGTACGCGTGGAACTGCATCGGGCTGTACTGCTGGATCCGCGCCGCCTTGTGCTGGCTCTGCGGGTTGTTCTTGCGGGCCTGGTAGACCTCGGCGAGGCGGGACTTCGCCTTGTCCTGGGTGGCGAAGCCGGACTCCTCGGTCTGCCGTCCGGCCGCGTTGCGGTAGCGGATCTTGTACTCGTGCGGGCACCTGGGCCACCGGCTCTCGGGGTGCTCGCACTCCTTGAAGAGGCTGCCCATGCCGCGGACGAGGTTGATGGTGGCCATGGTGTCGACTCCCGGGCGTCTTGCTGACCTTTCGCTGACCCCGGATGGTCGATGAAGCCCCTGACCTGGGACGAAACGGCAGAGCCGTGGTATGTGGTGGAACTTCATCGCCCGCACCGGCGACGAAATCCGCCAGGCCCGCACCGACTGGGAAACCGGCACCCGCTTCGGCCAGGTCCACGGCTACGCCGGCCCCCGCCTCCACGCCCCGGCCCTCCCCGACATCCCCCTCAAAGCGCGCGGACGCGAGCGCTGACCTGCGGCAATTGAAGGAGGTTTGTAGGCCGCGGATTCCGAATTGTTCGGTGCGGCGGGGGAGGGTAGCGCCGTGATCATGGAAGCCTCGACCGGAAGCGCCATCGACCAGGCTCCGGCGGACCCGGCCGCCACCGACGACACGCTGGGCAGCCAGCCGGTCAGCTACTGGGCCGGCCCGGCCCAGGCGACCGTCACCCGGTACCTGCGCGACGCCATGGCCAAGGTCGATGTCACGCAGCCGCGGTACTGGGTGCTCAACCGGGTGAACGGCGGTCCTGCGGCACCGGGCCGCGAGGAGGCTGTCGCGCAGTTGGCGCTCCTCGCCGACGGACCACACGAAGTCTCCAGGGACATCGACCAGTTGCTCCAGCGAGGGCGGCTCAGGATCGACGACGGGCAGCGTCTGCACCTCACGGACGCCGGGGAGGCGGCCAGGGTGCGACTACGGGAACTCGCCACCGAGGTGCGGGCCGTGGCGCACCGGGGGCATCAGCGACGAGGAGTACGTGGCCGCGCTCAGGGTGCTGCGCCGGATGGTGGCAAACATCGAGGGCGACGGGACTCCGGCGGGCAGCGAGAGGTGACGGAAGCGCCTGTCCGCCCGCATCCTGGTGATCGGCGGCGACCTCGCCGCGGAGAGGACGCCCTGGCCGCCGACTGCGCCGCCGCTCGATTCACGGCGCGGGCCGACCGCCCGGATCTCCCCGCGGCGGGTGCCGGAGGGTCAGTACACGGCGGGGCGGAGGGGCCGGTCGGTGTGCCGGTGGGTGCTGAGGAGTTGGGCGCCTCCCCGGGTGAGCAGGCCGACGTCGGTGCCCACCGCGATGAACTGGCAGCCCGCCGTCCTGGCGGCCTCCGCGAGCTGTTCGCTGCCGGCCAGGGTCCCGACGGGTTTGCCCGCGTGGTGTGCGCGCTGGACCACGTGCCGGAAGGCCGCGAGGACGTCGCTGTGGGTCGGCTCGCCGAGGTGGCCCATGGTCGCGGCGAGGTCGGACAGGCCGACGAAGATCGCGTCGACCCCGTCCACGGCCGCGATGCCGTCGATCGAGGCGACAGCCTTCGGGGACTCGATCTGTGCGATCACGAAGGCGCGGTCGTTCGCGGTCGACAGGTACTCGGTGTCCTGCCCCCAGCGTGACGCGCGGGCCAGGGCGCTGCCGACACCACGTGTCCCCTCCGGTGGGTAGCGGGTGGCCGCGACCACCGCCGCGGCCTGCTCGGGCCCGTCGATCATGGGCAGCAGCAGGGTGTGGGCGCCGATGTCGAGGTAGCGCTTGACGGCCTCGGGCCGGGAGGTCGGCGGCCGTACCACCGCTGCGGTGGGTGTCGCGGCGACGGCTTGGAGCTGGGAGACGACGGTCTGCAGGGTGTTGGGCGCGTGTTCGGAGTCGATCAGCACCCAGTCGAATCCGATCGTCGCGCAGAGCTCGGCCGTGTACGGGTCGGCCAGGCCGAGCCACAGGCCGATCGACGGGGACTTCCGGCTGCCGTCGAGGAAGGCGTGCCCGTTCACGCGCCCGCCCCTGCGGTGCGCGTGCCGAACCGGCAGGCGACGGAACCCAGTGGCCCGTAGTCGACGTGGAAGGTGTCCCCGGGGCGGGCGAGGACCGGTCGGGTGAACGATCCCGACAGCACGACATGGCCCCTTTCGAGCACGACGCCGCGACGGGCCAGCCGGTTCGCCAGCCAGGCGACACCGGTCGCCGGATGGTTGAGCACCCCGGCGGCGATGCCGGTCTCCTCGATCACGGCGTTGCGGTGGCAGATGGCGCCGACCCACCGCAGGTCGATGTCGGCCGGGCGCACCGGCCGTCCGCCCAGGACCACTCCGGCGTTGGCGGCGTTGTCGGAGATGGTGTCCAGTACCGTCCGGGTCCGGCCGGTGTCCCGGTCCCGCTGTTCTATGCGCGCGTCGATGATTTCGAGCGCCGGCACGACGTAACGGGTGGCGTCGAGGACGTCCATGACATCGCAGTCCGGGCCGGACAGTTCGGCGCCGAGGACGAACGCGAGCTCCACTTCGACGCGGGGGACGATGAAGGAGTCGACGGGCAGGTTTGCGTCGTCGGCGAAGAACATCTCGTCGAGCAGGACCCCGTAGTCGGGTTCGGTGATGTTCGACGACATCTGCATGGCGCGGGAGGTCAGCCCGATCTTGTGGCCTCGAACGCGCTGTCCGGACTCGGCCTTGATGGCCATCCAGGCCCGCTGGACGGCATAGGCGTCGTCGATCGTCATCCGCGGATGCGACAGCGACAACTGCCGGATCTGCTGACGGGTGGTCTGCGCGGTTTCGAGGCTTTCGGCAGCGCTCTGAATTTCGGTCGCGGTCAGCACTGCTGCCATTCTCCATTCGGCTCGCGGTTTTTGTCGGTGGTTCCCGGGGGAGTGGTTCGGCGGGCTGACGGTCCGGCACCTAGACTGTGGGAATGCCTTTGCCACAGAACAGTGCTCTCGGCCGCCGCAGAAGGCTGGCGGCCACTCGGATCCGGCGGACCGCAGCGGAGGCGATGCGCCCGGTGCTGCGCGTGATGTCGCGGTCCGAGCCCGATCGCGACATCAGCGCGGCGGCACTCGGCCTGACCATGCTCTGGCTGTCGGACGATGTGATCACCACCGTGAACCGCAAGCTGGACCGGCTCGGCATCTCGGAGAACAAGCTCGACATCCTGATGATTTTCGCCGCGCAATCCGCCGAGGACGAGGAATCGCACGGGATGCGGCAGACGCCCAGCGGGATCTCGGACTACTTCGGGATCTCCAAGGCCAGTGCCACCGGCGTGATCGACTGGCTTGAGAAGCGCGGGCTCATCACCCGGACCCGTCAGGTCCAGGACCGCCGCAGCACACCCATCGAGATCACGCCGACCGGTGAGCGGTTCGTCGCCGACGCGGTGCCGGTCTTCGAGGAAGCGTGCCGGGACCTGGTCCGTACGCTCAGCGACCGGGACCGCGCGGACCTGCAGCGGATCCTCGGAAAGCTGTGGGTTCACCTCAAGGATTCCGATTCCCGGGAATCCGACGGCGATTGATTCCGACGCCATTCCCCGGCCTGGATTCGGGCCACCTGGAACGGTGCGGTGGTGGTCGTGTACCAGCCGCCGCCGTGCATCCGTCCCACCAGATTCATCCGGCCCGCGTCGACGTGTCCGCGGTCCGGATCGAGGACCACGTCGTCCTCGACGTGGGCATAGCAGATCTCGCCGATGATCAGATCGCGGTTCTGGCCGAGTTCGACGGTGCGCGTGTAGGTGCATTCCAGTGCGACCGGACTGCCGGCGATGCGCGGCGGTCCGACGGCGAACGAGGGAATCGTCGTGAGGCCGGCCTCGGCGATTTCGTCGACGTCCTCGGCGAATTCGACGGCGGTGACGTTCATCGCGTCCAGCAGATCCGCGCTGACCAGATTGATCACGAAATCGCCGGTTTCGACGATGTTGCGGGCGGAGTCCTTCGGACGCCCGTCGCGGTTCCCTATGCCGAGTACCACGACGGGAGGCGTCCCCGACACCAGGTTGAAGAGGGAGAACGGTGCCGCGTTGAGTCGGCCCTGCGCGTCGCCGCTGGTGACCCAGGCGATCGGACGGGGGACGATCAACGAGGCCAGCAGGTTGTAGCGGGGCTTGACGGCCATGGCGGCGATGTCGAAGAGCATGTGGTCCTTCTGGTGCTTGCGGCTCGGCTCCGCGCTGTCTCCCGGCGGCCCGGCTTCGGCGGTGCCGGGAGACATCCGGCGGATCGTCAGCTGGAGGGATCGGCCGGCGCGGGCCGCCGGCTCCTGCGGCACCGGCACAGCCCGAGCTGGTGGATCTCCAGGAGGTTGTTCGCCGGATCGCGCAGGAAGAGCTGCTTGAGGTTCGGCGAGGCGACGTTGTCGAGCGTGAAGTACTCCACGCCGAGGCGCTTGAGCTCCTCCTCGGCCTCGATGATGTCGTCGACGGCCAGCGCGATGTGGTTCTCCACGGGGTCCTTGCCCGGCCCCTTGCTGTACGGCGACGGTCCGTCGCTGCCGAGCAGGTGGATCTGCACGTCGCTGGGAATGTCCAGGAAGTAGCCGTGGATGCCGGGAATGTTCCAGCGCCCGGCGTCCTGCGTCAGGTCGAGCACGTCGCGGTAGTAGTCGCGCGCTTCATCGGCGGTCCTGTTGTCCATCCCCAGGCCGACATGGTGCAGCTCACGAATCTGAACAGCCATCCTCACCTCCGGAGTTCATTTAGTACGGTAGCCATATCATCTGGTCGACGTACCATCCCCCGCGCCGGGCGGTGCTGTCAAGGCCGCGTTGCGGGTGGACGCCTCGGCCCTCGCCGCCCCTGACGCCTACGCCGACCTCCGTCCAGCGCCGCTACGGCACCGCGTTCCGCGCGCTGCGCGACCTGGAGCGCGAGGCCGCCAGGCTGGCGCAAGCCGCGCAGCGCCTCGCTGAGATCGCCCGCGAAGGGCTGGGCTCCGGAGACCTGGAGCCTGGCGGGACGTGAGCGGGGAACGGCGGCGCTCCGGTCACGGACTCCGGCCGGGAGCACGGACCCGCTCGGAGAGTCCACAGCCGCGTCCGTCGCTCCTGACCCCATGCCCAGGACCCAACGGGACCGTCCGGGCGGGACTGCGTTGATCGGGGATGTGGTGTTCCCGGAACCCGGTGCCGGTGTCGCTCGCACTCCGTAGGGTGGGTGGAGCACTGTGCACATGCCCCGGGGGAGCGCATACATATGACACAGGTCGAGCGGCCCTATCCGGTGTCCGAGCTGCTGGCTGCCGTGCAGGCGGAGATCCGGGCGGAACGCCGCGACGAGGCCAAGGACGCGGAGAAGGCGTCGCTCTCGGACGGGCGGCCGGTGTCCGCCTCGGAGGGCCGTTACGAGTACCTCTTCGGATGCCGCAGGTGGCCGGGATCCTTCGACGGCAGCCCCGTCCTCGTGCGCCCCTCCCAGGCGCGTGGTGCCTGGATCCCCGGCGAGGCGTCCCCGATGCCGGACGGGAAGGTCCGGCTGGTGCTGGGCGAAGGGCTGCCGTCCGGGGCGCGCAACGTGCAGGTGCGGAAGGACGATGCGGCGGGACTGCTGGTGCTCGCCGAGCGCCTGGGAGCCGCGGGTTCGGACGACAGCGGTATCCGGGTCGAGAGCGCCGGGTGGATCGTCGGACAGGGAACACCCGCGGTGGGACCGGCGGCGGCCCCGGAGCGGTGGGTCGCCGGCTGGGACGGGCTGAAGCTCAACCCGCGCCAGCGGACCGCTGTCGCCCAGGCCCTCGCGAGTGAGGTGCTGTTCCTCTGGGGGCCGCCGGGGACGGGTAAGACCGACGTCGTCGGCCACATCGTGGAGGGCAACGTCCGTCAGGGGCACTCCGTCCTGTTCCTGGCACCGACCAAGGTGGCCGTCGACCAGGCTCTGGAGCGGATCTGCGACCTGCTGAAGGCCGATCCGGTCTTCGCCGAGGGTCTCGTCCAGCGGGCGGGGGAGATCGAACTGCCGTCGCTTCGCGAGCGGTACGGAGACTTCGTGGACCCCGCCCGGATCGCCGGCCGGGTCTCGGCGCAGTTGGACGAGGAGGCACGGGCGGCGTGGGAGGCACTGCGGCACGCCCGGGCCGGCGTCGCCCTGTACGACGAAGTCCGGGAGTTGGAGCAGCGTCTCGACGAGGACCGGAAGGCCCGCCAGGAGGCGGCCGAGTCGGCCGGAACCGCAGAACGCGACGGTCTGCGGGCGGAGGCCGAAGCGGCCCGGCTGCGGCTGGCCATCAGTGAGGCGGGGGAGCCGAAGGGCTTCTTCGCCGGGCGGAAGGAGCAGCAGCTCGCCGCATTGAGGGAGAAGCTCGCGCAGGCCACCGAGGGGGCCTTCACCGCCCAGTACATCGGGGCGGCCGCCCGGAAGCAGGCGGAGGAACTGGCCGCCCGGATCAACACGACGAGCGGAACCGTCGCGGGTCTGCGACCCCGGCTCGTCGGTCTTCCCGCGTACGCGGCGCTCGTCCGTGAGGCCGGCACCCTGCAGGAGCGCATCCAGGTCCTCGACCGGCAGCTCTCCCGCATCAAGCAGACCGTCCGGTCCCGGTGCCGGGTCATGGGAGCCACGGTCGCCAAGGCGGTGCAGTCGCGCAAGCTGCTCGACCGGGTGGACGTCGTGGTGATCGACGAGGCGGGCATGGTGGACCTTCCCTCGGCCTGGCTGGCGGCCGGCCTGGCGGGAAAGCGGATCGTTGTGGCGGGCGACTTCCGGCAGCTGCCCGCCGTCACCAAGGGGGACGGCGACCGGAAGGCCACGGAAGACGAGCGCGAGCACGCGCGGCACTGGGCCGCCCGTGACGCCTTCCACGCGGCCGGGCTGGTGAGTGGGAACGGCTCCGTGCGCCAGGACCCGCGCCTGGTGGCACTGGACACCCAGTACCGCATGCGTGAGCCGATCTGTCGCCTGGTCAACGTCGTGGCCTACCCCGACGCGCCGCTCGCCACGGGTCGCGCCGACAGCAGCCGGATCCCGGCCAACCCACTGGTCGACGCCCCGGTGATTCTCGTCGACACCTCAAAGCAGCGAATCCCGGGCCCCGACTACCGCGCCAACACCGTGAACGAGGCCGTTGTGCACGAGCTCGTCCGCGGCCTTCAGTACGAGGGAGTGCTCCCCGGCCACAAATGGGGGAGCGCCGACATCGGAGCGGGGGAGCGCGCGGCCGACCGGTTGGCGGTCATCGCGCCCTACCGCGCGCAGGTGAAGGCGCTCAAGGGAAGCCTCAAGTACCGGTTCGGGGAGGACTACGAGGGCCTGGTGGACACCATCCACCGGTTCCAGGGCAGTCAGCGCCCGATCGTCGTCTTCGACACCGCGGTCGGTGCCGGAAAGGACCCCGGCATCTTCTATGCCGGAACCGGCCTCTCCTCGCAGACGTGCCGCCTGCTGAACGTCGCGCTCAGCCGGGCCCAGGACCACCTCGTCGTCGTGGCCGACGTCGAGCACCTGCGGACTCACCTCAGTGCGCACAGCGAGGCCCGGGCCATGCTCGACCATCTGGAGAGCCGCGCCCAGGTGATCTCGGCCGACCAGCTGATCCCGACGCGTGACGCGGCCCAGCTGTCGGTCCTGTCGGACGAGGAGCTGGCACGGCCGGCCTTCTTCCCCGCTGACGAGATGCAGAAGGCCGTCGAGTGGGACATCGCCCGGGCCAGGACCAGCATCGAGATCCACTGCGCCTTCCTCGATCCCCAGCCGGTACGCCGTTGGTCGGCACTGCTCGGCAACCGCGTGGCCGACGGCGTGCGGGTCGTCGTCCACACCCGGTCGCCCGAGGAGCAGCGGGAAGCGACCGGAGCGGCCCGCCACCAGCGGCAGATCGACATCCTCAGGGCGTCCGGCTGTGAGGTGAGTTTCCGCGAGCGGATGCACGAGAAGGTGCTCATCCTCGACAGCACCGTGCTCTGGCACGGTTCGCTCAACCTCTTCGCGAGCAGTGGCCCGACGGACCTGATGATGCGCTTCACCGACCCCGCGTCCTGTGAGCGGGTCAGCCGGGTCATCGACCGGGCCCGCAAGGAGCGGGCCGCGTGGAACCCGCGAGCAGCCGGGGAACCCGCCGGCGCCGTGACGCGCGGCCCGGCCCGTACCGCATCCGGCGATCCCGGGACAGCGGGAATCCGCCCCGGGGACGTCATCGACGGGCGGCTCTACCTCAACGTCCCGTACGGGGAGAAGGACGAGGCCAAGGCACTCCTCAAAGCCCGCTGGGACAAGCCGCACGGGCTCTGGTACGTCGAAGCCGCACGGGTGACCAGAGAGCAGGCCGCCCGGTGGCTGCCGTGAGCCGTCGGCGCTGATTTACCGTCACCCGGCAGTGTCGGGCATGACCCGATGGCCGCTGCCGTCGGCAGCCCGCCGAGGCCGGGCACGTACGGTTGGCCGCCCCACCGCGCCCGGAGGACCCCCGAGCATGCCGCGGACACGGTGAGCGTGTTCTGGCGGAGACAGCGCCACCGGGCCTGGACTGGACGGGGACGCACGGACGGGGCTCCTCTCGGAGCTGCGAAGGCTGGGTATCCGGGTGGCCGATGCCACGCCCGTTCCGCCGCCCATGACGTCCTCCCAGCGTGCGAGCGCCGCGTCAGACCTCCTGCTTCGGTACGAGGAGGGACGCCGGGTGACCGAGCGGGCCCGCGCCGGGATCGTGCGTCTGACGGGCTTGGACCTGTTGGAAGAAGCGCAGCCGGACCGGCTGATCCGGAGGGCCGGTGTCACGGTGATCGGCCGGAGAACGGGGCGGAGTGCCGGGACGGCCAGGCCGGGCAGGAGGACCGCCGGCACGGGCGTGAGCCACGGCGGCGCCCGGGTGTCACAGATCCGTGGGGCAACCGGTCAACACTGCGGACGGGGCCGGGCGACGGCCCCCGGCCCCCCGACGGAGGACCCCGCCCCATGCCCGCCATCCTCGTCCACGGCGTTCCCGACACCCACCGGGTGTGGGACGCCGTGCGCCGCCGGCTGACCCGCACCGACGTGGAGGCCTGGGACCTGCCCGGGTTCGGCGCCCCGCGCCCGGACGGCTTCCGCTCCACCAAGGAGGAGTACGCCGACTGGCTGATCGCCCGGCTGGAGCGGGTCGGCGAACCGGTCGACCTGGTCGGCCACGACTGGGGCTGCATCCTCACCGCGCGCGTCGCCTCCCTGCGGCCCGACCTCGTCCGCACCTGGGCCGGCGGCAACGGCCCGGTCGACGCGGCGTACACCTGGCACCCGCTCGCCAAGGTCTGGCAGCACCGCGCCGACGGTGACCGCTTCATGCGCGAGCTGCGGGCGGACGCGTTCGCCGCCGACCTCGCGGCCGGCTTCGACGTACCGGCCGACCTGGCCGGGGAGACGGCCGGCCGGGTGGACGGGCCCATGAAGGACAGCATCCTGAGGCTCTACCGCTCCGCCGTGACCGTGGGAGCCGAATGGGAGCCGGGCCTCGCCCGGGTGACCGCGCCCTGCCTGGTGTTCTGGGGCGCGCGCGATCCCGCCTGCCCGATCGCGTCCGGCGAGCGGCTCGCCGCCGCCCTGCGCGCCCCCGGCGTCGTGGCGCTCGACTGCAACCACTGGCCGCCGCTCCAGCGGCCGGCCGAGGTCGCCGCGGCCCTTGAGGCGCACTGGGCGGCGCACCCGGGGCCGGGCGGGAGCCGCACGTGACGGACCGCCCGCCGGCCGCGGTGACGGGTGGTCAGAGCGCCTGCGGCGGAGCCCGGCAGGGGTTTGTCCGCTGCGCGCGGGCTGATGCATGATGGGGACGACCCGGAACGATCAGGGCCCGGACCTCGAACGGCGTGGTGGTGACGGATGGCGGGCGGCGCTCCGTGGCGAGGGCTGCTCGGCCGGCGCAGCGAGTGCGGAGTGCTGGACCAGGTGATCGCCGGGGCCCGGGAGGGCCGGGGCCAGGCCCTCGTGCTGCGCGGCGAACCGGGGGTCGGCAAGTCCGCCCTCGCGGAGTACCTGGTGGAACGCTCGGACGGGTGCCGCGTCCTGCGGGCGGTCGGCGTCGAGTCCGAGATGGAGCTGGCGTTCGCCGGACTGCACCAGCTCTGCGTGCCCCTGATGGGGCGGCTCGACCGCATCCCCGGCCCCCAGCGCGACGCGCTGTCCGTCGCGTTCGGCCTGAGCGCGGGGAGCGCGCCGGACCGGTTCCTGGTCGGCCTGGCGGTGCTCAGCCTGCTGGCCGAGGCGGCGGAGGAGCAGCCGCTGGTCTGCGCCGTGGACGACGCCCAGTGGCTCGACCGGGTCTCCGCCCAGACGCTGGCCTTCGTCGCCCGGCGGCTGCTGGCGGAGCGGGCGGCGATCGTGTTCACGGCGCGCACCGGGGCGCCCGCCGCGGGAGGCGACCCCTTCGGGGGGATGCCCGAGCTCGTGGTCCGGGGGCTGCGCGACGACGACGCGCGGGCGCTGCTGGAGTCGCTGGTCCCCGGGCGGCTGGACGAACGGGTCCGGGACCGCATCGTCGCCGAGACCCGCGGCAACCCGCTGGCCCTGCTGGAACTGACCCGGGGCCTGTCGGCGGCGGAACTGGCCGGTGGCTTCGGGCGCCCGGACGTCGGTCCGCTGGCCGGCCAGATCGAGCAGGCCTACCTGCAGCGCATCGGCGCCCTCCCCGCCGACGCCCAGCGGCTGCTGCTGGCGGCGGCCGCGGAGCCGGTGGGGGACCTGCCGCTGCTGCGCCGGGTCGCCGAGCGGCTCGACCTCGGCGCGGACGCCGCGGGCGCGGCCGAAGCGGCGGGGCTGATCGAGTTCGGCACCCGGGTCCGGTTCCGCCACCCGCTGGTCCGCTCGGCGGCGTACCGGGCCGCCGACCCGACCGTGCGCCGGGACGTCCACCGCGCACTGGCCGAGGCCACCGACCCGGCCTTCGACTCGGACCGCCGGGCGTGGCACCGCGCCCACGCCGCACTCGAACCCGACGAGGCCCTCGCCGGCGAGCTGGAGCGGTCGGCCGTCCGGGCCCGGGCCCGCGGCGGGACCGCGGCCGCGGCGGCGTTCCTGCGACGGGCCACCGAGCTGACGCCCGACCCGGTCCGCCGCGGGGCGCGGGCGGAGACCGCCGCGCAGGCCGCGTTCGACGCCGGATCCCCCGACGCCGCGCTCGAACTCCTCGCCACCGCGCGGCTGAGCCCCCCGGACGAGGCCCGGCACGCCCGACTGGCCCGGCTGCGCGCCCGGTTGGTCCTGGCCCGCAGGCGCGGCGGGGAGGCGCTGCCCCTGCTGCTCGACGCGGCCGGCCGGCTGGCCCTGGTCGGCGACGCACACGCCCGCGAGGCCTACCTCGACGCCCTCGGGTCGGCGGTCTACGCCGGGCGGCTGGGGGAGCCCACCGGCGTCCGGGAGGTCGCCGAGGCCGCCCGCACGGCACCGCCCGGGGCCCGCCCGCCCCAGCCCACGGACCTGCTCCTCGACGGCCTGGTGGCCTGGTTCGCCGACGGCTGCGCCGCCGGGGGACCGACGCTGCGGTCCGCGCTGGAGGCGTTCCGGCGGGCCGCCGCCCGGGACGGCGGCGACGCCATGCGCTGGCTCTGGCTGACCTGGCTGGTCGCCGGGGAGATGTGGGACGACGAGACCTGGGAGCGGCTGACGGAGCGGGCGGTCAGGTCGGCCCGGGAGACCGGCTCCCTCAACTTCCTGCCGCTGGCGCTCGGCTACCGGGCCGCCCTGTCCGTGCACACCGGCGACTTCGGCCTCGCCGCGGCACTCGTCGACGAGGCCGGCACCCTCGCGGAGGCGACCGGCCACTCGCCGATGGGCTACCCCGCGCTGCTGCTCGCGGCCTGGCGCGGCGAGGGCGCCCATGTCGCGGAGGCCATCCGGGGCGGGGCTGCAGAGGCGACCTCGTGGGGCGAAGGACGGGCGATCGGCGGCGAGCACTACCTCCTCACGGTCCTGTACAACGGTCTCGCCCGCTACCGGGACGCCCTCGACCAGGCCGAACGGGCCGTGGAGTTCGACGACCTGGCACTCGTCGGGTTCGCCCTCGCCGAACTCGTCGAGGCGGCGGTCCGCTCCGGTGCCCCCGAGGCGGCCGCGGCACCCCTGCGCCGGCTGGAGGAACGCGCGGAGGCCGCCGGCACGGACTGGGCCCTGGGCGTGCTGGCCCGCTCCAGGGCCCTGGTGAGCGAGGGCCCTGCCGCGGAGCGGCTCTACCGGGAGGCCGTCGAACGCCTCGGGCGCGTCCGCATCGCCGTCCACCTCGCCCGCGCCCACCTGGTGTACGGCGAGTGGCTGCGCCGCGAGAACCGGCGCGCCGACGCGCGCGGGCACCTGCGCACCGCCCACGAGATGCTGCGGGGCTTCGGCGCGCAGGCCTTCGCCGAGCGCGCCCGGCGAGAACTGCTGGCCACCGGCGAGACGGTCCGGCCCGGACCCGCCGACCCGGGCGGGGCGGGGCGGGAGGCCCTCACGCCCCAGGAGGGCCAGATCGCCCGGCTGGCCGCCGACGGCCTGACCAACTCGGAGATCGGCGCCGAACTCTTCATCAGCCCCCGCACGGTGGAGTGGCACCTGGGCAAGGTGTTCACCAAACTCGACGTCAAGTCCCGCAACCGGCTGCGCGCCGCCCTGGCCGACGCCTGACGGACCCCGCTGTCCGGACCCCCGGGACACCCGGGGGTCGACCCGGGGTTCCCCGGGCGCCGGCCGACGGTCCCGGGCGCCAGGGTGGTTCCCGGCGGTGCCGACCGGCGCCGCGCGCGACCGTGGCCGCCCTCGGGTGCGGCACCGCGGCCGCGCCGGGAACGACCGCGCGCCGAGCCCGGGACCCGGGCCCGGCGGGCACCGAAGGGGAGGCCGGCCGGCCCATGACTCAGGAGATGCTGGGGCGCAGCCGCGAGTGCGGGGCGCTGGAGGACCTGCTCGACGCCGTGCGCGGCGGCGGGAGCCGGGTCCTGGTGCTGCGCGGCGAGCCGGGCGTGGGGAAGACCAGACTGCTGGAGCACGCCGCCGCGCGGGCGCGCGGACTGCGCACCGCCCGGGTCACCGGCGTGCAGTCCGAGATGGAGCTCCCGTACGCCGGGCTCCACCAGCTGTGCGCCCCGTTCCTGGACCGGCTCGGCCGTCTGCCCGTCCCCCAGCGCGACGCGCTGGGCACCGCGTTCGGCCTGGCCGCGGGCGCCCCGCCGGACCGCTTCCTGGTCGGTCTCGCCGTGCTCAGCCTGCTCGCCGACGCCTCCGGGCAGGACCCTCTGCTCTGCCTCGTCGACGACGCCCAGTGGCTGGACGAGGTCTCCGCGCAGACGCTGGCCTTCGTCGCCCGGCGCCTGCTCGCCGAGCGGATCGGGCTGGTCCTCGCCGTGCGCGAGCCGTCCCCGGAGCCCCGGTTCACGGGGCTGCCGCAGCTCACGGTCGGGCGGCTCGGCGACAGCGACGCCCGCGCCCTGCTGGACTCCGTGGTCCCGGGCCGGCTCGACGAGCGCGTCCGCGACCGCATCGTCGCCGAGACCCAGGGCAACCCCCTGGCCCTGCTCGAACTGCCCCGCGGGCTCGGCCCCGAGGAACTGGCCGGCGGCTTCGGACGCCCCGACGCGCGACCGCTGGTCGGGCAGATCGAGCAGAGCTTCCTGCACCGGATCCAGGCCCTGCCGCCCGCCGCCCGGCACCTGCTGCTCCTCGCCGCGGCCGAACCGGTCGGCGACGTCGCCCTGCTGGCGGAGGCCGCCGCCCTGCTGGGCATCGAGGACTCCGCCGCCCCGTCGGCCGAAGCCGCGGGCCTGGTGACGATCGGCACCCGGGTGCGGTTCCGGCACCCCGTGGTGCGTTCGGCGGCCTACCGGGCCGCCGCGCCCGAGGCCCGGCAGCAGGCGCACCGGGCCCTGGCGGAGGCGACCGACCCGGACAGCGACCCCGACCGCCGCGCCTGGCACCTCGCCAACGCCATCGCGTGGCCCGACGAGGAGGTCGCCGCCGAACTGGAGCGCTCCGCCGGCCGGGCGCAGGCCCGCGGCGGGGTCGCGGCCGCCGCCGCGTTCCTGGAACGGGCGGCCGAGCTCACCCCCGATCCGGCCGTCCGCGCCGCCAGGGCCCTGGCGGCCGCCCAGGCCAAGTACCAGGCCGGCGGCTACGACACCGCGCGCGAACTGCTGGACGCCGCCGCCCTCGGACCGCTGGACGAGCGCCGGCTCGCCCAGGCGGACCTGCTGCGCGGGCGGATCGTCTTCGCCTCCCAGAGCGCCGGCAGCGCCCTGCCGGTGCTGGTGCGGGCCGCCGGACGGCTGGAGGCACTGGACACCGCACTGGCCCAGCAGACCTACCGCGACGCGCTGCACGCCGCCCTCATCATCGACCGGCCGCCGAGCGGCGCGGCCCTGGCCGACATCGCCCGGGCCGCGCTCGCCGCACCGCCCGGGCCGCCCCCGGAGCACAACGACCTGCTGCTGCGCGGCCTGGCCGCGATGACCGTCGACGGCTACCGGGCGGGCGCGCCCACGGTGTTGCGCGCCCTGGGCGCCCTGTGCGCCGCGGAGGTCTCCGCGGAGGAGGGCCTCGGCTGGTTCCCGCTCGCCGCCCGGATGGCCTTCAACGTCTGGGACTTCGACAGCAACACGGTGCTCTCCTCGCGGCTGGTCGAGCTGGCCCGCGGGACGGGCGCGCTGTCGGTGCTGCCGTCGGCCCTGCTGCAACTCGTCTCCAACCGCGTCCTGGCCGGTGAGCTCGACCACGCGGACGCGCTGATCGCCGAGGCACGGACGATCGGCGAGGCCACCGGCAGCCGCTACCTCGCCCACTACGCCTCCCTGGTGACCGAACCGTGGCGGGGCCGCGAGGCCGAGGTGCTCAGGGCGATCGACGCCATGGCCCGGGACACCGGCTCCCAGCGCGGCGGGCCGGGCGACGTCCCCGGCGCCGGGGAGTGGGCGAAGGCCGTGCTGTACAACGGGCTCGGCCGCTACGAGGAGGCCTGCGCCGCCGCCGAACGCGGCGCGGCGGGCCTCCAGGAGCTCGGCCTCGCGATCAGGTCGACGATCGAGCTCGTCGAGGCCGCCGCCCGCAGCGGCCGGCCGGCCCGCGCCGCCGAGGCGGCCCACCGGATCGCCGACCTGGCCCGGGACAGCGGCACCGACTGGGCCCTCGGCACCGCCGCCATGGTGCGCGCCCAGGTGAGCGCGGGAGCGGCCGCCGAGGCCCTCCACCGCGAGGCCGTCGAACGCCTGGGCCGCACCGGGGTCCTGATCACCCGCGCCCGCGCCCACCTGCTCTACGGCGAGTGGCTGCGCCGGGAGAACCGCCGGGCCGACGCCCGGGAACACCTCGGCACCGCCTACCGGGCACTGAGCCGGATCGGGGTCGAGGGCTTCGCGGAGCGCGCGTGGCGGGAGCTGCGCGCCACCGGGGCGACGGCGCCCCGGCGTCCGGCCGACTCCCGCACCGCGCTCACCGCCCAGGAGACCCAGATCGCGCGCCTGGCCGGGGACGGGATGACCAACCCCGAGATCGGGGCCCAGCTGTTCCTCAGCCCGCACACCGTGGAGTGGCACCTGCGCAAGGTGTACACGAAGCTCGGCGTCACCTCCCGCAAGCAGCTCGCCGGCGCCCTGCCCGACGGCGCGGTGGCCACGGCCTGACGCCCGGGTCCGAACGCCCGGGTCCGAACGCCCGGGTCCGGACGCCCGGGTCCGAACGCCCGGGTCCGGCAGCCCCGGTCCGGAGGCCGCCGGCCCCGGCCCGCGGCGGCGGGGTCCCCGCCCCCCGGTACCCACGGGGGTACCGGGGGGCGGGGGACCAGGCACCTTCCGGGGCGTCACGGCGGGGGCCCCGGCGAGAGCGTGTTCCCCGGGGGCATCGACGGATGCCGCAGGCGAAACGGAGCCGTGATGAGCGTGTTGACAGACCTGCCCGGGACGCGTCCGGACACCCCGCCGCGTGCCGGGGAGGCCACCCTCGACGAGGCCGCGGCCACCTTCGAGACGCTGCGGCCCCGTCTCTTCGGCACCGCGTACCGGATCCTGGGCAGTGCGGCCGAGTCGGAGGACGTGGTCCAGGACGTGTGGCTGCGCTGGCAGCTGACCGACCGCGCGGCGGTGGTCAGCCCCGCGGCCTTCCTGTCCCGCGCCACCACCCGGCTGGCCCTCAACGTGGCCCAGTCCGCCCGGTCCCGTCGGCAGACCCCGCTCGGCCCCTGGCTGCCCGAGCCCGTCGACACCGGCAGCGATCCCGAGGCCGGCGTCCAGCGGGCGGAGGAGCTGGCGGCCGCGCTGCTCGTGGTCCTGGAGCGGCTGACGCCCACCGAGCGGGCGGTGTACATCCTGCGCGAGGCCTTCGAGTACACCTACGCCGACATCGCCGCGATGCTGCGCCTCAGCGCCGTCAACGTCCGTCAGATCACCAGCCGGGCCCGTCGCCGCCTGGCCGCCGAGCAGCGGGGGGCCGTCGACCCGACGGAGCACCGGCGGCTGCTGGCGGCCTTCGTCGCGGCGGCCCGGGCCGGGGAGGTCGCGGCCCTGGAGTCGCTGCTGGCGGCGCGGTGAACGGGGCCCGCGGCGAGCGGTGCCGGGCCGGGACGCCCCGACGCGGACGGGCGGGGCGGGGGCGGCCGTCCGTGCGCCGCCCCCGCCCCGCCCGTGAGCCCCGGCTGCCGCCGGGAGGCCGCGGGCCCGCTATCGGCGGATCACCCGCAGGTGGTCCCGGACGTCCTGCCAGGTGGCGAACGTGCCCACGCCGTTGACGGTCAGCGGAGGGGTGGACGGGACGGTGGTGAGGTCGATCGCGAACTGGGAGATGGAACCCCAGGCGCCGCGCAGGGCCCGCAGCCGGGCGTTGGAGATCTGGAAGAAGGCGCCGCCGTTGCGCCCGGCGACGACCGGGTCCCAGGTGTCGCGGAAGTCGGTGAACCGGGCGGCCTCCGAGAACGCGCCGATCAGCTTGAGCAGCGACCGGGCCACGCTCGCCCGCCCGGCCGCGTCGCCCATCGACTGGTCGGCGCTGCCGACCGTCTCGGCCGAGCCGATGAACCCGTTCAGCCACTCGACCGTCGGCTCGTCCCCGGCGGTGGAGATCAGCGAGCCGTAGCTGCCACCGAAGCCCAGCGTGTTCACCTGGCCGCCGCGGCCCATCTCGGTGCGCACGTTCTCCGAGGCGTCGTTGAAGGCGTACAGCTTGCCGCTCCTGGTGCGGAAGCCGCCGACGTAGAGGTTGGCCGGGTTGAAGTAGAGGCTCGACAGCTCGTTGCCGTCGCGGTCCTGGAGCCGCAGGGCGATCAGGCCGGGCGGCGTGGCCTGGGTGATGTAGACGTCGTCGTCGCGGAACTGCCGCCCCGCCGCCTGGCGGAGGCGGATGAGCGCCGTGTGGTACCCGGCGACGTTGCCCCCGGTGTAGTTGTAGTCGAGCTTCACCTCCACGACCTTGGTGGTGCCGTCGGGCGTGTCCGCCCGGGCCGGGGACGCGGCCCCGAGGCCCGGGACGGCGAGCGCCGCGGCCACGGCGAAGGCCAGCAGGGCACGGACCCCGCGGCGTCGGAGAACTGCTGTCGTCATTCGGTGCTCCCGGTGGATGGGTGCCGGCGACCCGAGGGCCCGGCGTCGGAGGGGGCGTTCCCGCTCCCGCAGAGGAAGACCGGGAACGCCCCCGTTCTGTGACAAAGCGTCAGAAGCTGCTCGGCCGGCTCGCGTCGGGCCGTACCGGGTGCCCGCCCGGGCGGCTCACCGGGGGACCTCCTGCCAGGTCCACAGGTCCGCGGTGGCCGGGCTCCCGGTCACCGCGAGCCCCCGGGCGTTCCCGCGCGAGGTGAGGTACAGCGGACCGCCGTCGGCCGCACGCTGGGTCAGCCGCACGCCCGCGGTGGCGTGCCGGTCCGGCGTGTCGGTGCACCACAGGTAGCTGGGGTGGTCGGGCCGGAAGGCGTCCAGCGTCAGGAGCGTGTCGGGCAGGGGGTACTGGCCGGCGGCGGAGGTGTTGACGTACCGCCCGTTGTTGACCAGGTAGTAGCAGTGGTCCTCGCCGATCCGGCCCGCCGAGACGGTGGTGAACTGCTCGCGGGGGCCGTGGCCGTCGACCACCAGGTCCAGCGGGAGGCCGGGGGCGGTGCTGGTCGGCGCGGCGACCACCAGGTCCTGCGGATCGTCGTCCTGGCGCAGCAGCTCGTCCACGTCCAGCGCCTCGGTCTCGGGGTCCTGGAAGAACCACCGCTGGGAGGCGTCCGTGACGTCGAAGTCGCGGAGCACCACCTCCTCGCCGTCGGGCCCGTCGACGGCGGCGAGCACCTGGACGGTCTCCGCGTTCAGCACGATCCAGGTGCCGTCGCCCATGTCGACGAGGCTCCAGACCTGCGTGAGCCCCCGGTCGCCCTCGGGCAGCAGCACCGCCGGTGCGTTCAGCAGGCCGAACTCCTGGGTCAGGTAGGTGCGGGTCATCCGGTGCAGGATGCGGAACTGGCCCCGGTGGTCGGCGGCCGGCTCCAGGACGAGGGTCGCCATGGCACGGGTGTCGCGGTTGAGCGGCCGGGAGCCGAGCCTCCGGCCTCCGCTGCCCGTGCCGCTGCCGGGCTTGCTGGTCGGGTAGGGCGCGTTGGTGGTCCTGGCGGAGCGGGCGGTGCGGTCCCCCTTCGGCTTGGGCTTCGACGTGGACGTCGGCGCGGGCGTCGGCGTCGGCGGCGTGTCGCCCGGCGGGAGGATCAGCGTGAAGAGGACGGGGAAGTGGTCCGAGGTGAAGACGGAGTCGACCCGTTCGGCGCTGTCGAAGCGAAGGTTCGGTTCCCCGTACCGGGCCGCGATGGCTCCGAAGTCGTAGTTCATCGGGGGGCGGGTGTCATTGACCGGGAAGGTGTGACCCTCCACCCCCTGGATGTCCCACTGGGCGCGCATCCTCCGCCGGAACGCGGTGAGATCGGTGTTGAAGTCGCCGAAGACGGCGGTGGACCGCCGCTGCGGCGTGAACACGCGGCTCCTGACGGTGTTGAGCAGGGTGGTGGCGTTCTGTCCGCCTCCGGTGTCCATGTGCACGGTGAAGTAGATCGATTCGCCGATCCGCACGCCGAGCGCCGGCCGGGAGCTGGTTCCGGAGCCGGAGGGGACGACGAAGATCCGCCCGGCTCCGGTGGGGTCGGCGGGGTCGAACGCCCGCTGCTGCGTCCAGATGGCCAGGTTCATCTGGCCGATGCCCGTGGGGTTGGTGTCCGTCTGGAGCCAGTACAGGTAGCCGCTGACCCCGGCCACGGTGTGCGGGTACTCGCGGACGGGGGGTGTGTCGATGTACGCGCCCTGGACGGTCTGCCGGTGGTACGTGGTCTGCGGGATCTGGACGTGGGGGGAGTTGATCCCCAGCGGGAACGGCGGGGCGCCGGCCTC
The DNA here is from genome assembly GCF_042884635.1 of Kitasatospora sp. NPDC058115. Lineage (NCBI taxonomy): Bacteria > Bacillati > Actinomycetota > Actinomycetes > Kitasatosporales > Streptomycetaceae > Kitasatospora > Kitasatospora sp. NPDC058115. The sequence goes on along the minus strand of NZ_JBHVTL010000016.1, from coordinate 148,821 downwards.
CTGGAGGAGGATCGCGTCGGGCCGGTGCTCGTTGACCATGTCCCGCACGCTCACCTGCCACTTGTCGGAGTTGTTGTTCGAGTCGGTGACGCGCTGGCCGCGCATGTTCCAGGTGATCACCTTGCGTTTGGCGTCGGTGCGGGGGTCGAGTTCGCCGCCGGTGTACCGCAGGAACAGGGAGTGGCGCTTTCCCACGTCCAGGGGGACCACGCCCTGGCCCGTGTAGTCCAGCGTCTCGCGGCCGGTCCAGTCGGCGATGGCCTGCCCGCCCTGGCCGAGCGGCTGGAAGCTGTTCGGCTCCTCGCTGTCGGAGCCGAACTGGAAGGCGGTGCCGGTCCGGGTGCCGTAGGGCCCGTACGGCTCGAACGGGCCGCCCGGGGTGCTCTGTTTGAGCATCGTGTTGTTGTAGAAGACGTTCTGCGGCCCGGAGGAGCCGGACCACTTCCCCGCCTTGGGGCCGGCCGCCCACCAGATCGGGTACCACGTCCCCTCGTCCATCTCGCCGCCCTCGCCGCCGCAGTTGGCCTGGCAGCTGCCGGAGCGGTGCTCGTACGGGATCCGCAGGGTGTTCTGCTCGAAGAGGTTGTTGTGCTCCCACCCGCCGTGCAGGTTGAGGTCGGAGTCGAGGTCGTTGCGGAAGGCGACGTTGCCGCCGGCCGACCACTGGAAGGTGAAGTGGCGCAGGTTGCGGCTGACGTTCTGGGCCCACAGGGAGTTCCAGACCCGGCTGCCGCGCAGGTAGCCGTTGCCGCCCTTGCCCTTGTTCCAGGCGCCGTCGAAGGTGTTGTGCTCGATCTGGAGGTTGCGGGCGTTCTCCGTGACGATCGGGTGCGAGCCGGTCATCTCGGCGTTCAGCCCGCGCGCCCAGCTGTTGGCGGCCCACTTGAAGACGATGCCGTGCATCGCGTACTCGGGCGCCAGGTTGCCGTAGTTGTGCACGGCCTGCTCGGGCGTCAGGTGGTAGGTCTCCTGGCCACCGATCTTCGGCAGGCCGTCCATCTCCTGGGTGAACGCGAAGTCCTCGAAGCCGACGCCCTCGACGGCCTTCAGCGGAGTGATCTTGCTGGCGTACGGGGTGCCGCTGCCGTTGATCGGCGGCGAGCCGTCCGACTCGGAGTTGACCGGCAGGTCCCACTCCAGCGGACGGTCCAGGGTGACCGTCTTCGCGCCGGCGTCGACGCGGACGACCTTGAACATCTGCTGGCGCATGTGGAGCGCCTCGATCATGCTCGGGTCGCTGATGCCCTGCTGCGCGTAGAAGTTCCTGCTGTTGGCCGCGCCGACCCAGACGTAGCCGCCGGTGCGGAACTTGTTCATGTCGACCTTGGCGTCCAGCCGGACGGCGGACGACCCCTTCCGGGCGGAGTAGCCCGGGTCGCCGTCCTGGGCGGCCAGTTTCAGGCCGGAGACCCAGTGCTGGTTGACGCTGCCCTCGAAGATGTCCTTGCGCATGGGGACGGTCGTGGCCGCCGCCCAGTCGTCCTGGTAGCGGGCGGCGACCTCCCGGGTCTGGACCCGGAACATGCCGCGCCCCGGCCACATCCAGCCACCGGTGCCGACGTCGCTGCCGGTCCCGGCCACCATGGAGTCCTGGTCCCAGCGGCCGTTGACCACCGTGTCGTACCGGGTGCTGAGGTCGGGGCGGAAGACCAGCCGGGTGCCGCCCGCGCCCGATCCCTTCCCCCGGAGGGTCAGGAAGTCGGCGTCGACGTAGATCTGCCGGGACAGGTCGATCCGGCCGGCGGGCAGTTCGATGAGGGAGAGGCGGTTGAAGTCGGCCTTGGGGGAGCACTGGGCCTTGATGTCGTCGATCGCGCGCTGCAGGCCTGCGGTGTCGTCGGCCCCGTCGTCCGGGCGCACCCCGTAGCCGTCGGCGAGTCTCTGCGGGGAGACGCGGCAGGTGGCGTCCTCGGTCAGGGCCGACTCGCCGCGCGGCAGGTTCTGCCCGTCCCGGTAGCCGACGTGCGACCAGTCCGGCATGCCGATCGGCGGGGCGGTGCGGTTGGCGTAGCTGAGGTCGGGCTCCTCCGCGGCGGCGGCCGCGGCAGCGTCGGCGGTCGTGGTCGCGGTCGGGGCGGAGAGCGGCGGTGGGGCGGGCGCCGGGGCCGCGGTGGCCGGATCCGGTGCCGCGAAGGGAATCAGCAGGGCGGCCAGGAGGGCCGTTGCTGGTCGGCGGAGTTTCACGGGGCCTCGTCTTCCTGTGGCGTCGTGCCGGGCGCGAAAGGCGCCTGCTACCTCAGGAAGACCGTTAGGGACCGGCCGATGTGACAGAACGTCACCTGCGGTCGTGAGGCGCCGGCGGGTGCGGGGAGGCCGCGCGGCTGCGGAACCGGGGCGGCTGTCACAGACCGGACCGCTGCCCGGTCTGTACGGGTGACCGGACGGCGCGGCCCGCGGCGGCGCCGTCGAGGCCGCCGACCGACCCTTCGCAAGGAGAACACCCATGATCCAGAGCAGCCCCGCCCGCCTTGACGCGCCGGTGGGCGACGAACCGGTCCCGTCGCGCTACGCGTTGAAGGTCGGTGACATCGACGTGCTGGTGATCAGCGACGGGGTGCTGCCGATCTCGCCCACGACGCTGGCCACCAACGCCGCCCCGGCCGAGCTGAAGGCCTGGCTCGGGGACATGTACCTGCCGCTGGAGTCGATCAACTGGCCGCTGAACGTGGCCGTTGTGCGCAGCGGCGGCCGGACCGTCCTCGTCGACTCCGGCCTGGGGACGGAGTTCCCGGGCTTCCCGCGGGCCGGGCAGCTGGCCGCGCGCCTGGACGCCGCCGGGATCGCCCCCTCGTCGGTGACCGACGTGGTGCTCACCCACCTGCACATGGACCACATCGGCGGGCTGCTCGTCGAGGGGCTGCGGGGCCGGCTGCGCAAGGACCTGCGAGTCCATCTGGCCGCAGCAGAGGCCGAGTTCTGGGCGGCGCCCGACTTCTCGCGCACCGACATGCCGGCACCGGTGCCGGACGTGCTCCGCACGACCGCCTCGCGGTTCCTCGACGTGTACCGGGGCCAGTTGCGGCCGTTCGAGAAGGAGTACGAGGTGGCGCCGGGCGTCCTGATCCGCCGCACCGGCGGTCACACCCCCGGCCACAGCATCATCCGCCTGGAGTCCGGCGGCGACCGGCTGACGTTCGCGGGCGACGCCGTGTTCCAGTGCGGGTTCGACAAGCCCGACTGGCACAACGGCTTCGACCACGACCCCGAGGAGTCGGCCCGCATCCGGACCCGTCTCCTGACCGAACTGGCCGAGACCGGCGGGCAGCTGATGGCCAGCCACCTGCCCTTCCCGTCCGTCTGCCACGTGGCGGACGCCGGCAGCGGCACCTTCCGCTTCGTGCCGGTGGTCTGGGACTACTGACCGCCCCCGCCCCGGACACCCCCCTGGTGCGCGGGAAGCCGGCGGAGTCGGCCGGCCTCCCGCGCACCGCTCCCGCCGTACCGACTGGAGGACCCCTGTGGAGCGTCTCGCACCGCACCCGCACCCGCTCGACCCGCACGCGCCCGAGCTGGACGCGCCCGACCCGCTGGTGCTCGACCCGACCGGCCGTGCCCGGGAGGCCGAGACCGCCGAGCTGTCCGCCCGCGGCCCGGCCGCACCGGTCGACATCCTGGGCGTCCGGGCCTGGTCGGTGTCCGACCCCGTGCTGCTGGAGGAACTGCTCAAGGACCCCCGGGTCTCCAAGGACGGCCGGCAGCACTGGCCCGCGTTCGACGAGGCGGTGCGGACCTGGCCGCTGGCCCTGTGGGTGAGCGTGCGCAACATGTTCAACGCGCACGGCGCCGACCACCGGCGGCTGCGCCGCCTGGTGAGCAACGCCTTCACGCCCCGCCAGGTCACCGCGATGACCTCGCGCATCGAGGCGCTGACCGACGGCCTGCTGGCCGACCTCGCCGAGAGCGCCCCCGGCGAGGTGGTGGACCTGCGCGACCGCTTCGCCCATCCGCTGCCGATCCGGGTCATCTCCCAGCTGCTCGGCCTTCCGTACGAGGTGACCGAGGGCTTCCGGGAGGTCGTCGACAAGGTGTTCGCCACCACCCTCACCCCCGAGGAGTCGGCGGCCAACGCGGCGGCGTTCCAGACCCTGCTGGAGGAGCTGATCGCCGACAAGCGCCGCGTGCCGGGCGACGACATGACCTCCCTGCTGATCGCCGCCCGCGACACCGAGTCCGACGCCGGCTGCGCCGCACTGAGCGAGGAGGAACTGCGCGACACCCTGCTGCTGATCGTCACGGCCGGCTACGAGACCACCGTCAACCTGATCGACAACGGGATCACCGACCTCCTCTCCCACCCCGGCCAGCTCGCCCTGGTACGCGCGGGCGAGGCCGGCTGGGACGACGTGGTGGAGGAGTCGCTGCGCCGGGACGCCCCGCTCGCCCACCTGCCGCTGCGCTTCGCGGTGGAGGACATCGAGCTGCCCGGCGGGGTGACCGTGCGCCGCGGGGAGCCGATCCTCGGCGGCTACGCGGCCGCGGGGCGCCACCCGGTGCGGTACGGGGACGGCGGCGCCGCGTTCGACGTCACCCGGCCGGTCAAGGACCACCTCGCCTTCGGGCACGGTCCGCACTTCTGCCTCGGCGCGCCGCTGGCCCGTCTGGAGGGGCGCATCGCGTTGAGCCGGCTGTTCGCGCGGTTCCCCGACCTCGCGTTCGCCCCGGACGCCCGGCTGGAGCCGGTCGACTCGCTGATCTCCAACGGGCACCGCGCGCTGCCGGTGCTGCTCGGTGCCGCCCGGTGACGGGGCCGCGGTCCGGTGAGGAGGCCGCGGTCCGTCACCCCGCCGGCTCCTCCCCGGGCCCGGTCCGGCCGGCCACCGCGTCCCGGGTGGTGGCCTGCGCCAGCCGGTCGAAGGTGCGGCCGAGGACCGCCCGGCGTTCCTCCTTGAAGGCCGGGGAGGGCTCCAGATCGTCGATGCTCCGCTCCCAGGCGGCCATGAACGCGCTCTTCCACTGCGCGATCACCCCGGCGTCCGGCAGGTCCTGGGCGCCGTAGCCGGCCCGGACGAGGGTGTGCAGCAGCTCCAGGTTGCACGGCACGGCGACGCCCCAGTACTCGTCGGCCTCCAGCTCGACGGGATCGCCCGCCATCGCCTCGGCGACCTCGGCGACGAGCCGGCCGACGACGGCCGACAGGTGGTCCAGGGCCGTGTCGCTCTCGAAGTTCCCGCTGCCCCACGTACCCACACGATCTCCTTTGCACGGTGTCGCTGTCTGTCCCGGTCATCAAAGCAGACCGCAGCCGTGGCTCCCGCCGCTGAACGGGCACCGCCGCCGAGGCCGGAGCGGCCGACCCGGAGGCCTCGGCCGGCAGCCCGCCGTGATCTTCGAGGGGGGACGCGCCGGGATCTTCGAGGGGGACGCGCCGGGAGCCCGACCGGCCGAACGGGCGCCGGGAAGCGTGCGCGGTGTTGGGCCGATCGGAGGTCAGGCGTCCGTCGTTCGGCGCGGCGCCCCGGTGGGCGGGCTAGGTTCGGGGGCGTGACCGGCAATGACGCGGTCCTGGCGCTGATGGTCCTCACGGCGCTGGGCTTCGACTTCACCAACGGCTTCCACGACACCGGCAACGCGATGGCCACCTCGATCGTCACCGGGGCCCTGCCGCCGCGGGTCGCGGTCGCCGTCTCGGCAGTGCTGAACCTGGTCGGCGCGTTCCTGTCGACCGCCGTGGCGGCGACCATCGCCAACGGCCTGGTCTCCAGCGGGGAGGTCACCCTGACCGTGGTCTGCGCCGGTCTGACCGGCAGCATCCTGTGGAACCTCGCCACCTGGTACCTCGGCATCCCCTCCAGCTCCTCGCATGCCCTGATCGGCGGGGTGATCGGGGCGACGATGGCCGCGGCCGGCTCCTCGGCCGTCAAGTGGCAGGGCCTGGTCTCCAAGGTGATCGTGCCGGCCGCGCTGTCGCCGTTCATCGCCGGCCTGGTGGCCGTGGTCGGCACCTGGCTGATCGGCCGCATCACCCGGGAGGTGTCCGAAGGCCCGCGCGAGCACGGGTTCCGGCTGGGCCAGATCGGCTCGGCGTCCATGGTGTCGCTCGCCCACGGCACCAACGACGCCCAGAAGACCATGGGCGTCATCACCCTCGCCCTGATCGCCAACGGCACCCTGGCGCCCGGGGCGAAGGCCCCCGACTGGGTGATCGTCTCCTGCGCGCTGGCGATCGCCCTGGGCACCTACGCCGGCGGCTGGCGGGTGATCCGCGCCCTGGGCAAGGGGCTGGTGGAGATCGCCCCGCCGCAGGGGATGGCCGCCGAGTCGGCGTCGGCCGCCGTGATCCTCTGCTCGACGGACTTCGGCTACTCGCTGTCCACCACCCACGTGGCCACCGGATCGATCCTGGGCTCGGGGGTCGGCTGGAAGGGCGCCGAGGTGCGCTGGCAGCTCGCCCGCCGGATGGTGACGGCCTGGCTGTTCACCCTGCCGGCCGCCGCCCTGGTCGGCGCGGCGGCCTACTGGGTCGCCAACGGGATCGGCGGGACGGCCGGGGTGGTCGTGGTCTTCACCGTGCTGGTGCTGGCGTCGACCGCCTTCTTCGTCGCCTCCCGCCACCCGGCCGTGACCCCGGAGAACGTCAACGCCGCATGGACCGGCTCGGTGGTCCCGGACTCCGCCGAGGTCGCGGTCGCGCCCAAGGACGAGGTGGGCTCGTGAACTCCTGGATCAACCTGGACGCGGTCTGGCGGATCGTCGTGGTGGGCCTGCTCACCGGCGCCGGCCTGCCCGCACTCTTCGCCCTCGGCCTGCGCCTGCTCAACCCACCCGGCCCCACCACCGGCCCCGCAGCCGCACACCCCACCGCCGGCCCGGCCCGCCAGGCCCTGGCGGGCCTGCTCTTCGCGGTGGTGCTCGCGTCGATCGGCTGGGGCATCTCCGTCATCGTCGGCCACAGCTGACACCCGGTCCGCTCCGCGTGCGGTGATGACTTCTTGTGGCTCCCGGACGTTACCTGACAGGATCTCAGGTCGTGCACCTCCCGGACGGTGCGGATCGGACATCGGCCGGGGCGGCGCGGAGAGGGAGACGGGATGGCACGGGTGAACCTGCGGGCCGCGTTCATGAGCGGCCTGTCGTCCACCGTCACGGCGCAACAGGTCTTCACCAACCGCGTCGACGAGGTGGCCGCCTTCAACCGGTCGGTGGAGAGCCTGTGCCGGACGCTGGACGAGGCCGAGGTCTCGCCGGTCGTGGACCGCGGGCAGGGCCGGCGCAACGTTCTGACGCTCTACGGGGTCGGCGGCATAGGCAAGACGACGCTCTCCCAGGAGCTGGAGCGCCGGCTGCTCGCCGATGCGGCCGCCGAGGGACGCGACGACGTCGTGGCGGTCCGGGTCGACCTCTCCGAGGACGGTGCCTGCGACATCGAGAACCTGCTCATGCGCCTGCGGGCCGGCCTCGGACAGCTGGGCAGCAGGTGGCAGGCCTTCGACCTGGCACTCGCCTCGTACTGGGTCCGCGCGCACCCCGGCGAGACGCTCCAGGACTTCCTGGACTCGTCGCCGGCGCTGCGCCGCGCCTCCCGCAGCGTCGGACTCGGCGACCAGATCGCCGAGAGCGTGCGGCAGGTCGACCCGGCGGGGCTCGGCGGCCTGGCCGGGCTGGCGCACCGCGCGGCCCTGGCCACCTACCGGGCCGTGCGCGACCGGGTGCGCGAGGGGCGTCTGCTCGCCCACTGCGAGCTGTTCGCCGAACTGGTCGAGGCCGAGGCCGACTACGAGACGCTGTCGTACTTCCCGTACCTGCTGGCCTGGGACCTCGACCACCTGCCCCGACGGGGCAGGCCGGCCCGGCGGCCGACGGTGTGCGTCTTCCTCGACACCTTCGAGGTGGTCAACGGCCGCGCCGACCGGACGGTGGAGCGGCTGATCCAGCGCTGCGTCTACCTGATGCCCAACGTGCTGTTCGTGATCACGGGCCGCAACCGCATCGACTGGGCGGACGCGGCCGTCGGCGGTGAGCTGGACTTCACCGGTCCCCAGTGCTGGCCCCATCTGCACTTCAGCAACGACACCGTCGAGCCGCGGCAGCACCTGGTCGGCTACCTCTCGGAATCCGACGCCGACAGCTACCTCCGGGAGGCGCTCGTCCGCGACCGCGAGCCCGCCATGGCGGAGGAGGTCCGCCGTCGCATCATCGCCGGTGGCCAGGGCCTGCCCCTGTACCTGGACCTGTCGGTGTCGCACTTCGCGGCGCTCCTGGCCCGGGGCGGGCAGCCGTCCGCCACGGACTTCGGCGGCTCGTTCACGGCGGTGGCCACCCGCTCGATCCGGGACCTGCCCCGGAAGGAACGCGACCTGGTCCGCACCGCGGCGCTCACCGACCGCGTCGGAGCCGAGCTCCTGCGGGCCGGCCAGCCCGGCGTCCCGGACGGCAGCGTGGCCCGGTTCCTGCGCCGGCCGTTCCTGATGCACGACGACGCCTACGCCTTGCCGTACTCCCTGCACGCGGCGCTTCGCCACGCCATCGTCGAGGCGGACCGGACCCTCCCGGACGGCTGGTCCGACCGCGACCGCACCGAGGTCGCGGCCCGGCTGCTCGCCTGGCTGGGCGAGCGGCTCGGGCCGTCCGCCGGGCGGGTCGCCGCCGCCAACGCCCTCGAATCGGCCCTCAGGCTCGCGGCCACGTACGGGGTCTTCGAGGACTGGATGGCCCGCGCCACGCAGCGCCTCGTCGAGGCCGGGCAGTGGTCGGACCTGGGCGCCGGGCTCACCGTCGAACGGGCCGCGACGCCGGAGTGCCGAGCCCTGGTCGCCGCCATACGGGGCGTTCAGCTGCGCCGAACCGGCCGGGCGGCGGAGGCCGTCGAACTGCTCTCCGGCGCGGGCGAGGGCGTCCGGCGGGGCAGTGCGACGGCGCAGCTGGTGCAGATCCACCTCGCCCACGCGCTGCGCAACCACGGTGACTACACCGCGGCGGCGGAGATCTACCGCGTCCTGGTGGGAGGCGAGTTCGACGCGGCGGCCCGCTACTGGCTCTGCGACTTCGAGTACCTCAACGGGCGTTTCGGCGCGGCGCTCGGCCCGCTGCGCGAGCAGCGCAGCCACGGGCCCGAGGCCGAGGGCGAACGGCTCCGGCTGATCGGGCACATCTGGCGGGTGAACGCCCGCTTCGACGAAGCCACCGCCTCGTACACGGAGGCGATCGACCTCGCCCGGCGCGAGGGACTGGCCGCCGCGGAGGCGAAGGCGCTGGCCAACCTGGCGCAGACCGCCTGCTGGTCCGGCGCCGCGGAACCGGTCTCGGACGCGGCGTCCCGGGCGCGGGACCTGCTCGACCTGGTGCCCAACCCGGTCGAGCTGGTCAAGATCCGTTCCGCCGAGGCGGTCGCGCTGGCGGTGGCCGGTGACGCCGGGGCCGCCGCGGAGGCCGTCGAAGGCACCCGGCGGCTGGCGGACGGCATCGGTTACCGCGGTGGCCACAACCTGGCCGACGTGGCCCAGATCCTGCTCGGGGTGCTCGGCGGCGACCACGACGGAGCCCGTCGCACACGGGCCGAGCTCGAAGCGCGCACCCGCAGGTCGGGCGGCAACACCTACTGGGTGCCGATCGTGACGAGCTGGATCGACGGTGTCCCGACGGCGGCGGAGCACGACCCGGGGATCGAGTGGGTCGACGGCCCGGCCGCGTCGTTGGGCCGGTGGGCCGAGGTGGCTGTGCGACGATCGACGGACACCGGGCCCGGGGTGGGCCGTGACGGGCGAGGGGACGAGGCTTCATGACCGACCGGGCGGGCGTCGGGCCGGTGCGTGTCGGCCTGGTCGGGGTCGGCGTCATCGCCGGGACCCACCTGGCCGTGCTCGCCGAACGGCAGGACGTGGAACTGGACTTCACGGCCGACCCGAGGTCGGTGGAGCCGGTGGTGTTCCGGGGCGCCACGCCGCCCCACTACGGCAGCCTCGCCGAGGCGCTCGACGTGCACCGGCCGGACCTGGTCGTGCTCGCGACCCCGACGGAGACCCACGCCGAGCTGGCCGCCCTGGCCCTCACCCGGTCGAAGGCCCGGATCCTGGTGGAGAAGCCGCTCGTGCACGATCTCGCCTCCCTCGCCGGGCTGCGCGACCCGGACGGCGGGGCGGGGGCCCGGGAGCGCCTGTTCACGGCCCACCACTTCGCGTTCTCCCCCGAGGTCGACTGGGCGTCCGAACTGCTCGCCGGACACCCGGAATGGGGTCCGGTCACGGCCATCACCTCGGCGTTCTACGACCCCTACGTCCTGCGCGGACCCGAGGCCTTCGCCACCTACGTGTCCAGCTGGACGGACTCGGGGGTGAACCAGCTCAGCATGCTCACCCGCTTCGTCGACCTCACCGGACCCGCATCCGCCCGGCAGTCCGACGGTGGCGCGAGCGCGTGGTGCACGGTGGGCTTCCGTTCCCGCGGCGAGGCCGGGACGGCCCGGCTGCGCAGCAGCTGGCTGACCGGCTCCAGCAGCAAGGAGAGCAGCCTGGTGCTCGGCCGCTCCGGTGTGGAGATCTGGATCGACCACACCGCCATGACCGGATTCGCCGCCCGGGAGGGGGAGTTGCTGGCCGCCTTCGGCAACGACGGCCGGACGGCGCGGAAGGTCGCCCACTACCGCCCGCTCTACGCCAGCCTGCTCTCCGGCCGGCCCGACGCGGTGCTCGGATTCGACGCCGCGGCGACGATCACCGCGATCCATCTCGGGAGCCCCGGGGCACGGTAGTCGCATCGCAGGCCCGCGGCCGCGAGCGGAGGGATCACGGCTCGATGGTGAGGTCGTGGACGAGGGTGCTGCTCGGTTGGGGGAGTTCGCCGTACTCGGGGTCGTCGCCGGCGACGGGGAGTTGGTGGATGACGGCGGCGAGGCGGGGGGGGAGGCGCACGTCGAGGCCGTGGTGGCAGCGGGCGAGGATGTCGGTGAGGACTCCGGCGGGCAGCAGGGTGCGGGTGGAGCCGAGGACGCGTTGGGGGGTGCGGGGTTTGGTGGCCAGGGCTTCGGCCTGCTGGCGCCAGACCTCGGCGTCCAGGAACTCGCCGAGGCTGCGGTGCAGCAGGCTGAGGAAGGACGCGGAGGTGTAGGAGCCGCCGCCGGCCGCGAACTGCCACCAGAACTGGGCGCCGTCGCGGTGGCCGGCGACGTGGAGGAGGGCGCCGAGGACGAGGGCGCCCTCGGGGTGGATCCGGTCGCCGTCGACGAGCAGGGCCAGGGAGTCCGCGGCGGAGGGCATCGCGAGGACCAGGGAGACGGCGAGGTCGAGTTCGTGGGCGGCCTGCTGGTGGTCGGAGGAGGCCGGGCTCGGGGCGGTCAGCAGCCGGTCCCAGGACACGCCGGCGCCGCCGGGCTGCGGGCGCGGGGTGCGGGTGGGGTGCAGGGCGCTGTCGGGTTCGGTGGTCACCGGCCCTCTCCCCTCCGGCCGCCGAGCGAGGCGGCCAGACGGTCGAGGGCCTGGCCCACGGTCGAGCGCACGCCGGCCTGGGTCGTGCCCAGGTAGTCGGCGATCCGGTCGTCCGGCAGGCCGAGCAGGTAGCGCAGCACGATCACGTCGTGACGCCGTTCGGAGAGCCGTCGCAGCGCGGCGTAGAGCTGTTCGTCGCTGCCTTCGGTGTCCGTCAGGTGCTGCGCCCGCTCGGCGGCGGTGCGCACCGCGCGGACCCAGGCCGGGACGCTCGTCTGCGTCGGCAGCGGCTCGCCGTTCATCATCATGCCCGCCAAGGAGGCACCGATCTCTTCCTTGAGAATCGCCCAAGCGTGGAACGGGGGGATCTTCTCACGCAGGATGCGCGTCCACCCCTCCCACACGCGGACCTTCGCGAGTTCCACCACCGCGTGGGCGACGGCTTCGTCCCGCAGGCGCGCGCGGGCGAACCCGAGCCAGGCCTTCCCGTGCGTGTCGCAGAACGCGTCGAACGTCAGGCGGTCCCGGTCCCCGACCACCCAGTCGCTCTCGTTCACGTTCCATCCTCCCCCGCGGCGTCCTGGTCGGCCGCCGCCCGGTGCGGGCCGCCGGCCGCGGGGCACCCGCGGCCGTACGGCGGTCACAGCGGGAACGCGCGTCCCCGGGAGGAAGATTAAGGCGTATTAGGTGCCGAGATGTTAAGGCGGGGCAAAGGGTTTGAAGGTCAGACAGAACGCGCGCCGGACGGTGACAGAAATCTGTTCGAACATGGTCGGAACGGGTCGTCATGTGATCGAATTCAGCCGTCCTCCTGTGCGGTCCCGCCGCCGTGGGTCGTGGCCCTTGATTGGGTGTTCGGGCCTGTGGGCATAGTGATCGGGCCGCGCCAGGGGGCGGCGCCAGCGACGATCCAGCCAGCAGGGGGCAGCACATGACGGACGGCACCGCCAGGAACGGCGAGGTGGAGGTCGAACTCGACATCCACCTGGCGCACTCGGCGCGGATGTACGACTACTACCTCGGCGGCACGACGAACTTCCCCGCCGACCGGGAGGCCGCCGGGCGGGCCCTGGCGGTCTTCCCCTTCGCCCGGACCGCCGCGCGGGCCAACCGCGCGTTCATGCGCCGCTCGACGCGGTGGCTCGCCGAGGCCGGCATCCGGCAGTTCCTGGACATCGGCACCGGGATCCCCACCTCGCCGAACCTGCACGAGGTCGCGCAGTCGGTCGCACCGGACGCCAAGGTCGTCTACGCCGACAACGACCCGATCGTGCTGCTGCACGCCCAGGCGCTGCTGCGCGGCACCGAACAGGGCGTCACCGCCTACGTCCAGGCCGATGTGCGCGAGCCCGGCGACCTCCTGGAGGCGGCCCGCGCCGTGCTGGACTTCAGCCGGCCGATAGCGCTCAGCATGAACGCGCTGATGCACTTCGTGCCCTTCGACGCCCACCGGATCACCGAGGGGCTCAAGGCGGAACTGCCCAGCGGTTCCGCGCTGGTGATCAGCCACGTCACCCCGGACTTCGCGCCCGGGGAGACCGCCCGCCTCATCCAGGTCTACACCGCGGCCGGGACCCCGGTCGCCGCCTGTACCCGCGAGGAGTTCGCGCGGTTCTTCACCGGCTGGGACCTCCTGGAGCCGGGCGTCGTCGCCACCACGCGCTGGCGCCCGGACCCGGACGACACCGAGTCCATCAGCGACGCGGAGGCCTCCTGCTACGGGGCGGTCGCCCTCCGCCCCTGAGCGGTGGGCGGGGAACGGAGCGCGGGGGAGCGGGGGGAGCGGACGGGAGGGGAAGGGGGACGGACCGCAGGCGCACCGGCCCCGCGGCGAGGGACGCGGGGCCGGTGCGCGGGGTCAGACCACGGTGAGGGGTCAGACCACGGTGAGCAGGGTGCCCTCGTACGCCAGCCACTGCGAGTAGGCGTGCAGCCCCTTCGCCGGCGCGGTGGCCGGCGCCCAGCCGGGCGGGCGCGAGCCGTCGGCGAACTCCGGTGCGACGGCGGGGAGGTCGACGTCCGACGGGCCGTTCAGGACCGGCACCGGGCGGACGGCGGCGTGCACGGCGTTCGCCAACGCGCCGAGCGTCGTGGGCTTCTCGTCGGCGACGGTCAGGGTGCGCGCCGCCGGTCGGGTGCGGATCACCGTCAGGACGGCGTCGGCCAGGTCGTCCACGTAGACGGGGTGCACCTCGGCCTCGGGGCTGCCCTGGACGGTCACCGGCAGGCTGCGCAGGGCGTCCCACACCATGCGCCCGATGAGGGTGTCGCGGGAGCAGCCGGGGCCGTAGACCTCGCCCACGGCCAGGGTGTACGGGCGCGGGTCGTCGGGCAGCCGGATCCTCAGCTCCCGGGCCGGGCCGCCCTCGCGCAGCCCGGTCAGGTCGAGGACGGCCTCGGGGAGCCCGTCGCCGTCCGCGCCCGCAGGGCCGGTCAGGTCGGTGAGCCGGCGCACCAGGTGCTCGCCGAGCGGTGAGGCGCCGCCGCGCACGGTGAGGCCACCGGGGCGGTGGGCCCGGCGGGTGCCGGTCCGCCCGGTGGCCGCACCGTGCGCGGCGGCCTCGTACCCGGCGGCCAGCGCCCGCCGCGCCGCGTCCGCCAGGACCTCGCGGCGTTCGGCGATCCGCTCCTCGGTGCTGGTGTTGCTGATGCCGCCGGACCCGATCGTCGCGATCGCCTCGGCGTACACCTCGGGGCGCACCGCCGGTGCCGAGCCGTCGGGGTCCAGCCCGAGGCGGGCGGCCTCGTGGCCCATGGCGAGGGCGGTCAGCCAGGTGCCCCGGACGTCGGGCGCGTCCGCCTGCGGCCCGGTGGGCGGCACGAGCAGCGTGCGGGGCAGCTCCAGGCCGCGCAGGTACTGCTCGCAGTCCATGTGCAGCCAGCGTTCGGGGCCCGGGCCGTCGACCCGCACCGCGCAGCGCGCGACGCCGTACTTGAAGAACGGCAGGACCCTCAGGCCGGTCAGCCGCCGGTCCTCGTCGCCGGCCCGGTCGTCGGGCAGGAAGCAGACCGAACGGCGCGGCCCCCGGAAGGCGTTGCCCGAGATCGAGCCGTGGTCCTGGTGTTCGGCGAGATTGGGGACGGAGACGTAGCGGGGAACGCCGAGGTCGGTCAGGTAACGGTGCATCAGGATGTCGTCGGGCCAGCCGCCGAGGCGCTCGCGGCCGTAGCGGACGAAGCCCTCGGCGACGGTTCGGGGAAGTACGATCGCGACGCACGGGAAGTACTCGTTGACCGCGCCGACCCAGCGGGCGCCGGCCATCGCACCGAATCGGATCGCGGCCCCGTTGCGGGAGTCCCACAATGCGAACAGCGCCAATGCCGCGTCCGGCATCGCGGCGACCGCCTGGTCGACCCGCTCGAAGAACGATTCGGACAACAGCATGTCGTCCTGGACCACCAGTTGGTGGGTGGCGCCGTCCTCGATGGAATCCCACGCGGCGAGCGCCGTGCGCAGCACCGACGGGGTGCCGGTCGGGTCCGGGTCCATGACGACGCGCAGGGCGCCCGGAGGTGCGGCCTGGGCCATCCGCTCGGCGGCGTGCCGGCGCTTGGGGTGGGTCATGACCGCCCCGCTGAGCTGATGGCGCGTCACGTCGTTTCCCTCTTTCTGTTGGGGTGTGGGGGACTTGATGGCACTCGTGTCGTAATCTGCTACTGCGGGTGCCATCGATTCCGGACAGTACGGATCGAGCCCGGGGCTGGCAAGAGTGCCGAATTCACACTGGTGTCACGGTTGGTGGCCAAAGGATGCTGGACTGGCACACCACCTTCTGTGTGAAGCGTGTGGCTGTGCGTGAGCGCGTATTTCGAGAGTTCGCCGTCTTCACGGAGGGAACCCCTTATGTCCGCTGGATCGCATGCACCGATGAACGAGACCGGAACCGGCGGCGGTGAGAGCGTCGAGGCCCGGTTGGAGAAACTGCGTGATGCCCGCATCGTGGTGACGGGAGGCGGCGGCCTGGTGGGCAGCCGGCTCACCGCCCTGCTGGTCCGCGCCGGCGCCGAGGTGTCCGTCCTGGACCGGATGGACGCCTACCCCGGGGACGTCCACACGATCTTCGGGGTCGAGAAGACCGGGGCCAGGCTCGTCGTCGGCGACATCTGCGACCGGGAGGTGGTCGCCGGACTGCTCCGGGACGCCGACTACGTGGTCCACGCCGCCGCCTACGCGGACGTGGCCGCCTGTACCCGCAACCCCGACATCGCCTTCCGGGCCAATGTGCAGGGCACCCAGGTCATCCTGGAGGAGGTGGCCCGGACGGGTGTGCGCCGCCTGGTGCTGGTCTCCTCCGCGTCCGTGTACGGCGACGGCCCCACCGACTCGCCCGGTCCGCACATGTTCCACGAGGACCAGGCGCTGTTCCCGCTGTCCGTCTACGCGAACGGCAAGCTGTGGGCCGAGCACCAGACCCGGCTGATGCTCGGGGCCGCGTCGGGGGCCGAGTACGCGATCGTGCGGTACTTCTCGGTCTACGGCGAGCCGCAGGTCCCGAAGCCGGGCAGCCACTCCTGGATGGTGCCGTGGCTGTCCCTGCAGGCCAAGCTGGGCCGTCCGATGCGCCTGAACGGCGGCGGCGTCCAGGTGCGCGACATGATCCACGTCCAGGACGTGGCCGAGGCGACGGCGCTCGCGCTGGTCGAGGAGGGGATGGCCGGCCGGACGGTGAACGTGGGGACCGGGCGTCCGACCGCGGTCCGGGACGTCGCGGACCTGCTGATGCCCTACTTCCCCGACGCGCAGCGGATCGTCACCCCGCGCCCCGAGGGCGACCCGCTCGGCGGGTACGCCGACACGGAGCGGTCCCGGGAGCTGCTGCGCTGGCAGGCCCGGATCGACGTCGCGGAGGGCGTCGACCGCTATGTGCGGTGGCTGGAGAGCACGCCCGAGGCGGTGCCGCGCTGGCTCACCGAGGACGGCGCGTGACAGTCTGCGACCTCGTGGACGTCCGCCGCGGGGCGGACGCCGAGGGAGGTGGTGCGCGCATGGGCTACGTCGGGTCCTACGTCTGGTCGCTGCGTCAGAAGGTGGGCGGCAGACGGCTGCTGGTCCCGGGGGCGCAGGTCCTGCTGATCGACGGGGAGGGCCGCGGGCTGTTCCAGCAGCGGGCCGACAACGGTCTGTGGGAGCTGCCCGCGGGTGCCTGCGAGGAGGACGGCGGCTTCGCCGACGCCGCCGTCCGGGAGCTGGCGGAGGAGACCGGGCTGCGGGTCGACAAGGAGGACCTGGTCGCCTTCGGCTCGCTGTCCGACCCGGCCGTGCACACCGTGACCTACCCGAACGGGGACGTCAACCACTGCTTCGCGCTGTGCTTCGCGGCCCGGCGCTGGTCCGGGGAGCTCTCCCCGGGGGCGGACGAGGTGGTCCGGGCGCGGTTCCGGCCGCTCGACGATCCGCCGGAGCCGCTGCACCCGCCCACGCGGGTCGTACTGGAGATGTACCGCGCGTTCCTCACGGACGGGAGGTTCCGGGCAAGGTGAACGAAGAGCAAGTGATCCGGGTGGCGGTGCCGTGCCGGGCGTGTCTGTCGGGGGAGGACCTGGACTGGCTGGGCGACGGCCGCTCGGTCAGCCTGGCCCTGGACCTGCCGACCACGGTCGAGGTGGTGCCCGCCGGAACGCCCGGAGCGCGGCCGCCGGCCGAGGACGGCTGGCCGGAGCAGGTGTGGGCGTTCCTGGGCGAGCGGCTCCCCGACGTGCACGGCCCTGCGCCGGCCGTGCGCGTCGGCAGCGAGGCGCCCTCCGCGAGCGGCCTGTCCTCCTCCACGGCGCTGATCGTGGCGCTGTTCCGGGCGTTCGCCCGGGTGGCCGGGACGCCGGACGGCGTGCCGGTGCCGGACGCCTCGGTGGTCCAGTGGGCGTACGAGTTCGAGTTCGCCCGGTTCAACGGCGGCGGCATGGACCACCTGGCCGTCGCCGAGGGCGGGGCGCTGCTGATCGAGGGCCGGGAGCGCGGCCTGCCGCTCGTCCGGGAACGGCTGGAGCTCCCGGACGACTGGGGGGTGGTCGTGGTGGACTCGGGCACCCGGAAGAACACCGCCGACCACATCCGCACGGTGCGGGCGCAGCTGGCGGCCGGTGATCCGGCCCTCGCGGCGTACCGGGCCGAGGCCGACCGGGCTTCGGAGGCCGCCTGGGCGGCGCTGCGCGGGCACGACCACGAGGCACTGGGGGCGGCGATGAGCCGGGCGCACGTGGCGATGCGTGACTTCCAGGGCATGTCGACCCCGCTCCTGGAGGAGCTGCGGACGCTGGCGCTGCACGCCGCCGGCCTGCCGCTGAAGCTCAGCGGGGCCGGCGGCGGCGGTTCGCTGGTCGGCGTGTGCCCGTCGGCCGAGCTGCCCGCCGTGGTGGCGCGGCTGGCCGACGCCCTGCGCGGCCCCTTCCCCGGGGCACGCGTGATCCCCGCCCGGGCGGCTCCGGGGAGCCGGAGTGCCCGGACGGGGGAGCGGGTCGGCGTCAGCGCCGACTGACGGTCACAGGAACGGGTCGTAGTCCTCCCCCGGGGGGACTGCGCCCGTTCCCTGTCCTATCAGCTCCAGCTCCAGGTTGGAGCGGTGCCGCGCGCAGTGGAAGCGGCAGTCGCGGCTCGGGTCGACGATGCCGCGGTCCGAGGTCTTCCAGATGTCGGCCAGGCTGTCGGTGACGGCGTCGCCGATCCGGGCCAGCGGGTTGCCCCGGTGGTAGGAGCAGATGTACACCCCGGACGGGGTGACCAGGGTGCGCAGTTCGGCGACCGCGCAGCGGTGGTAGTCCTTGGGCTGGACCGGCCCGGTGTGCCGGCGCAGCGAGGTGAGCGTCGAGGAGTTGATGAGCTGGAAGGTGTCGCTCTCCAGCCGCGCGGCCTGCGCGAGCTGGTCGTCGACCGAGTCGAGGATCTCCTGGGAGACCTGGATGACGTGGTGGTCGTCGTCGAACATCGCCTTGGTCTCGAAGTAGTCGCAGCCGATGTCGTGGGCGAGTTCGGCGGCCTGCAGGACCTCCGTGTGATTGCTGACGAGCCGGCCGTCCGGCTCCTGGCGGGTCATGACGAGGAAGGAGTAGCCGAGCGCGCCGGTCTTCGCCTCGGCGAGCAGCCGCATGTTCGCGACGACCTTGTCGAAGACGCTGCGGCCCTTGCGGTCGGGGCGGAAGAGGCCGTACGTGCCGGAGGTGCCGGCGTCCATGGAGACGCGGACCCAGGAGGCGTAGGTGGCCAGTTCGTCGAGGTTCTTGTCGATCATGGTGCCGTTGGTGACGACCCCGACGGCGATGCCGGCCCCGCCGAGGATGCGCAGGACCTGGCGGGTGCCCCGGTGGGCGAGCGGTTCGCCGCCCCCGATGAGGACCACCGCCCGGACGGACATGGAGACCAGCTCCTCCGCGAGCGCGGCCAGCCGCTCGGGGGTGAACCGGCCCTGGTTGAGCAGCTTGCCGCTGATGCACTCGGGGCAGGCGAGGTCGCAGAAGGTCGTCGGGTCGAGGTCCACGACGAGCGGGGCGTCGGAGGCGGCCCCTTCGGCCGCCTGAAGGATGCGTGGCCAGCCGGAGGGCTGGTAGAGCTTGGAGACGAGATCGAGACGGTCGTGCGTCACGGAGTCCTCCTGTGGACGTGAACGGGGTGCGACCGGGGCAGGGTGTTCGTCGTGAGGGGTCAGCCCTTGACCGCCCCGGCCGCGAGGCCGGAGGCGATCCTGCGCTGGATGACGAGGAAGAAGACCACGACGGGCAGGGCGGTGAGCGTGGCTCCCGCCATCAGGCCGCCGTAGTCGGTCCCGCGGCTGGTCGTGAAGGAGACCAGCCAGATGCTGACGGTCTGCTTCTCGGGAGTGGACAACAGGATGTAGACGAGGACGTACTCGTTCCAGGCCTGGACGAGTGCGAAGACCGAGGTGGCCACGATGCCGGGGGCGAGCAGCGGGAGCACGACCCGGCGGAACGCGCCGAGGCGGCCGCAGCCGTCGACCATGGCCGCCTCCTCCAGCTCCACCGGGACCCCGTCGATGAACCCGCGCAGCATCCACACCGTGAACGGCAGGGTGAACACCAGGTAGGTGAGGATCACCCCGCTGAGGCTGTCGGTCAGCCCGGCGTCGTTCAGCAGCAGGTACAGCGGGATGATCAGGGCCGTGAGCGGCACCATCTGGACGACGAGGATCACCACGACGAAGGCCTTGCGGCCCGTGAAGCGGAACCGGGAGAGGGCGAACGCGGCCAGCGTGCCGACGATCAGCGACACCACGACGGTGCCGACGCCGATGACGACGCTGGAGCGGACGTTGTCCCAGAAGAGCTCCGACCCCAGGGCCCGGGAGAAGTTGTCCCAGGAGGGACGGCCCGGCCAGAACTTCGGCGGCATGCTCAGGATCTCGGAGGCCGGCCGGAAGGCGGTGAGCACCATCCAGTAGATGGGGAAGCCGATCACCGCGGCGACGAGCAGCCCGAGGAGGTCGCGGCCGAGCGACCGTTGACGCCTCATTCGAGCTCTCCCGTCCTGAGCATCTGACGCAGGTAGACGACCGATCCGGCGAGCAGCAGCACGACGGTCACGAGCGCGATCGCGGCTCCGGTGCTGTACCGGTTCACCGCGAAGGACTCGATGAAGGAGTAGACGCCCAGCAGGTAGTACTCCCGCTCGGGCTGGCCGCCGCGCATCAGCCAGATCTGGTTGAAGACCCCGAAGTTCCAGATGGCGTTCAGCGTGGTGACCATGAGCAGCACCGGTCTGATCACCGGGAGGGTGACGTGCCGGAAGACCTGGAACGGCCGGGCGCCGTCCAGGATCGCGGACTCCTCCAGTTCGTGCGGGACCTGCGCCAGCGCGGCCCGCAGCGTGATGGCGGCGAACGGCAGCGAGCCCCACACCACCACCGCGACGATCACGGTGAAACCCTGCCAGGGGTCGATGAACCAGTTGTGGTGGGTCATGTCGACCCCCGGCAGTTTGGACAGCACCCAGTTCGTGACGCCGTAGTCGGTGTCGAACAGCCAGCGGAAGATCGACGCCGCGACCATCGCGGGCATCGCCCACACGGTGACCAGCACCCCGGCCATGACGGCACGCACCCAGGGGGAGACCCGGTGCATCAGCTGCGCCGTGAACAGCCCGAGGGCCACGGTGACCACCACGGTCACCGCGGTGAAGAGCACCGTGCGGCCCACCACCGTCCAGAAGAAGCCGTCCCCGAGGATCTTGGTGAACTGGTCGAGCCCGGCCCACGGCGGCGCCTCGCCGCTGAAGAGCTGCTCACGGGTCATGTCCTGGAAGGAGAGCACGACCATGTCCACCAGCGGGTAGCCGAGGACCAGGACGAGCGCCAGGACGGTGGGGGCGATCAGCAGGTACGGCAGCAGCGGGCGACGCCGCTGCTGCCGGCGCCGGTCAGCGCTCATTGATCACTTCGTTGATCCGCTGGTCGGCCTCACGCGCGGCCTCCTCGACGGACTGCTTGTTGTTGGCGATGCGCTCCAGCATCTCGGGCAGGATGTTGGACTTCTCCACCGACGTCCAGCCGGGCGCGAACGGCGTCATCCAGCCCCCGGTGGCCGCGGCCTGGGCCGCCGGGCCGTTGATGCCGCCCGCCGCGACCTCGGCCAGCTGGACGGTGTTGTTGGGCAGGGTGTCCACCTCGATCAGGGTCTTCTGCGACTGCGTGTCGGTGAACATCTTGATCCAGTCGGAGGCCAGGTCCTTGCGGTTCGACTTGGCCGGCACCGCCAGGGTGGAACCGCCGAGGAACGGCGGCAGGAGGTTGCCGGACGGGCCGGGGAAGGGGAAGGTGCCGAACTTGTCCTTCAGCTTCGGGTCGCCGCCGGAGCGCTCGTCGGTGGCCATGGCGGACTCCCAGGTGTTGCCGTAGAAGACGCCCACCCGGCCCTGGCCGACCACGGCCGGCTGGTCGGAGTTGTCCTTGGCCCGGTCACCGACGTAGTAGGTGTCGATCAGCCGCTTCCACTCGGTGAGCCCGGCCACGGACTTGGGGGAGGCCAGCGAGCTCTTCCACTTGTCGCCCTCCTTCACGGCGATCTCGCCGCCGGCGTCCTTCACGAAGGCCATGGCGGCGTACCAGTAGCGGCCGGGCATGTAGAGCGCCGAGTAGTTGGGGTCCTCGGGGCCCAGGGTGGCCTTCAGCTTGTCGAGCGCGGAGAGCAGCTCGGGGTAGGTCTTCGGGGCTCCGGCGACACCCGCGCGGGCGAACTGGTCGGTGCGGTAGATGCCGATCCGGGCCCCGACGTAGTACGGCACGCAGTAGGTCTTGCCGTTGGCACGACAGGCGTCGGCGAGCGCCGGCAGCCACTCGGCCGAGTGGTCGAAGCGCGCCGGGTCCACCGGGGCGAAGGCGTTGTTGACGATGTAGTTGGTGGTCTCGCTGTTGCCCATCTCGACCACGTCGGGAACGTTCTTCCCGGCGAGGACGGCGTCCAGCTTCTGGTTCTTGGTCGTCCACTGCTGGTACTGGACATCGACCTGCACCCCGGGGTGGGCCTGGGTGAACCGGTCATTGGTGGACTGGACCAATTGCGGCCAACTCTCCTGCGCGTCCACCGCCAGCCACACCGTCAGTTTGCCGCCCTCATCGCCTCCGCCACCCGACCCGGAGCTGCAGCCGGTGGCGGCGAGGGACAGGAGAAACGTGAGCACAAGGGGGCGATAGGACATGCGAATGGCCATGAGGTCTCCAAGTTCGCTATGGGGGTACCCATCTGATTACCCGTCTGATCGCCAAGAGTCGCAGAGGTCCAGACATTCGGCCGGAAGATGACGTTCAGTGTCCCGCATAGAGATCAACCCTTGACGCCTCCCGGGCGGTACCCGCAGGTTAGGCCTCTGCACCCACGTGATCCCGATACGAAGGGCCTGTTACGTGTCCGAGCAGACGACTTCCCCCGAAGAGACCCCCGACGCCGCCGCCCGACCGATCCGGGTCAACGCCTGGAACGGCTGGGACCCGCTGCGCCACGTGATCGTCGGACGCGCCGAGGGCACCGTGGTCCAGGCCCCCGAGCCCGCGGTGCGCCGGGACTACCCCGAGGACGGCTTCCCCCTGGGCACCTTCGGCCCGATGCCCGAGGACATGGTGGCCGAGGCGGAGGAGCAGCTCGACAACTTCGCCGGGATGCTGACCCGCCGCGGCATCCGGGTGGACCGCCCCACCCCGATCGACTTCAACCAGAAGGTGTCCACGCCCGAGTGGAGCCAGGACTCCATGTTCGGCTGCATGCCGCCCCGCGACCTGCTGCTGACCGTCGGCAACGAGGTCCTGGAAGCGACCATGTCCTACCGCAGCCGCTGGCACGAGTACCTCGCCTACCGGCCCCTGCTGCAGAACCTGTTCGACTCCGACGAGCACATGCGCTGGGAGGCCGCACCCAAGCCGCGGCTCACCGACGCCTCCTACAACACCAAGTTCTGGGACACCTACAACGACCTGCCGACCGAGGAGCAGCTGGCCCGGGTCCGCGACTACGACCTGGTGCTGACCGAGGCCGAGCCGCTGTTCGACGCCGCCGACGTCGCCCGCTTCGGCAAGGACCTCTTCGTCCAGCTGTCCTTCGTCACCAACCGCAGCGGCTACCAGTGGCTCAAGCGCCACTTCCCCGACCACCGGGTGCACGCGGTCACCTCCACCAACACCCACCCGCTGCACATCGACGCGACCTGGGTGCCGCTGCGCCCCGGCCTGGTGCTGCACTGCGGCGAGCGCCTGGCGGACGCCGAGCTGATGGAGTTCTTCCGGCTCAACGACTGGGAGATCATCGAGGCGGTGCAGCCGGCGAGTTGGGACCACCCGCCGAAGCTGTCGTTCTGCAGCCCGTGGCTCGCCGGGAACATGCTGAACATCGACGAGAACACCCTGTGCATCGAGGAGAAGGAGGTCCGGCTCTCGGAGCAGCTGTCCTCCTACGGCTTCGAGATCGTGCCGGTGCCCTTCCGGGCGGTCGGGCCGTTCGGCGGCGGGCTGCACTGTGCGACCGTCGACATCGAACGGGAAGGCACGCTGCAGGACTACTTCCCGCGCCGGCACGGCCGGTACTGAGGCCGGGCCGGTGCCGTCCGTGCCTCCGGTTCCCGCCCGGCCCGTCGTGCCGTCCGGGGCCTCTCCGGACGCGCCGCCGCAGGTCCGCGCCGTCGTCTTCGACTTCTACGGGACGCTGGCGCGGATGGTCGAGCCGCTGCCGCCCGAACACCGTGCGATCTTCGACCGCCGGGGCCTGTCCGCCCAGGGCGCCCGCTGGGGCGACCAGTGGACGGTGGGCCCCGCCGAGGGTGAGCATCACGCGGCCCACTCGGTCAGCCAATCCGCGTACCACCATTGGGAGTTGGAACGGCTCCGGCGCAGGGCCCGCGGTTGTGGGGTGCCGGAGCGGGAACTGGAGGGACTGGTCGGGGAGCTCGACCGCGCCATGAAGGCCGTCCGGCTGGAGCTCTTCGAGGACACCCGCCGTGTCCTCGGGGAGCTCCGCGCCCGGGGGCTGCTGGTCGGCATCTGCTCCAACTGGTTCTGGAACCTGGAGGACTGCCTGGAGGAGGTCGGCCTCGGCGGGGCGGCCGACGTCGTGGTGGGCTCCGCCCGGGCGGGCGCGCGCAAGCCGCATCCGCTGATCTACCGGGTGCTGCTGGAGCGGTGCGCCCTGCCGGCCCGGCAGGTGCTGTTCGTCGGCGACATGTGGGCGCCCGATGTGCTCGGCCCGGTCGGGGCCGGGATGCGGGCCGTTCACCTGTGCCGGCCCGACCCGGCGGTGCTCGGCTCCGAGCCGCCCCTGCCGGACGGGGCGGCCCGGATCCGCGGGCTGGACGAGTTGCTCAGTCTCGTGCCGAGCGGTGCCGCAGCCGGTCCAGCAGGTTGCGGGTGACCCGGACGACGCCGGCGTCCTGGTCGTTCCCGCAGACCACCGGCCAGTCGGTGGTGCCCGCGGAGAACACGGTGCCGCCGGCGGTGTAGACGCCCATGGTCGCGGCCCGGGGGCTGGTGATGCCGGCCTCCCGGGCCGGACCGTTCCAGTGGCTCCACTTGAAGTCGTGGAAGTCCTCGTGGACCGGTTCGAGCACGTGGATGCCCAGGATGAGGAAGGAGTCCGGGGTGCCGTCCTCGCCGGTGGCGCGGGCGACGCCGTGCTCGTCCCGGGCGTAGGCGGCGCCGTCGCACTCGTACCCGATCAGCGTGGTGCCCGCGCCGAGCCGGTCGGGCTCACCGCCGTCGGAGCCGTCGCGCAGCCCGGTGCCGGCGAAGACCCAGTGGTCGGCGTGCTGCACGGTGTACCCCTCGCGCGGACGGTCCCCGGGCCACCCCTCGGCGCTCGCCCACATGCCGCCGTTGCGGAAACTCACGCCGGTGAGGGAGTTCTCCGGGCGGCCCACGCCGTTCGGCGGCTCCGGCCACCACTGGTCGGTCGCCGGAAGGTGCGGATACGCGTCCCCGACGTGGTGGTCGGTGTCCGAGACGAAAGCGGTGTTCCGGTCGGTCGGATGAATGCGCCACCAACAGGTGTTGGCGCTCAGGAAGGCGATGTTCCCGCCGCCCCGGACGAATCGCTCGGCCTGGTCGCGCATCGCCTCGCTCCAGTATTCGTCATGGCCGACGCTGAGCAGCAGATCGTACGACGACAGCAGCTCCGGATCCTCGTGCAGATCGAGATCCGTGCAGAATTCCACCGGGTAGCCGTTGCGCTCCAGCCAGGCGATGAAAGGGGCGTCCCAGTAGGCCAGGTCGATGATTCCGCCGGGCCGGTGCAGGCTCACTTTGTGCCCGCGGGGATCGCCGTCCGGCAGGTACACCGGGTGGTCGTACAGGCTGACGGCGCGTTCCTCGCCCGGGCGGTCGGAGCGGTTGTAGGCGTGCCGGGTGTACGTCGACTTCTTGTAGAGGATGCGCGAGCCGCTGCCGGCCCGCCGGGGCCGTACGACGAAGAACTCGCGGGCGGGGCCCTCGATGCTCGCGGCGTCCAGCAGCGGCGGGTCCTCGCCGTCCTCGACGAACTGGACCAGGTGCATGCCGGGCGTCCAGTGCTCCGGCACGGGCACGGTCAGCGGTGGCCAGTCCCAGTCGTGGGCGGGCGAGACCCGGCCCGGCACGCCGTCGGGGTGCGGGGGCGCCGGGTGCCGCGACCCCGGGTACGGGCCGCTCTCCGCGAGCAGTTCCACGCCCTCGCCCAGCCGGTAGAACCTCAGCCGGAACCGCGCGGCGTCGGTGGAGACGTGGACGGTCAGCTCCTCCCCGGGGACGACGCTTTCCCTGCCGAGATATCCCTCTGTCATTCCGCCTCCCAGCAGAGCGAGCGGCCGGTGAATAGGTGTCCGGCGGCTTCGGCCCGCCATCGTAGGCGGTGCCGGGAATTCCCGGCAATCGGTGCCGTGGAACCGGACATTCAGCGCCGCCTTTCGGACAGCGAAGCGGACCGGGAGAATCCTCTACGGCCCGGCCGGGTAACCGGAATTCAGCCGGGCCGGCCCGGCTGTCGCAAATCCTTCGGCTCAGGCCAGGAACGAGGCTTCGCATGAGCAATGAATTCCGGGTGAGGGAACTCGTCCTCGGAATCGAGGGCCTGGCGCTGCTGCGCCACGCCATGGACGGGGACGAGAAGTTCCTCAAGGAACGCGTCGAGGACATCCGGCGCTTCGTGGCCGGTGACGGCGAGCTGCCGGCCGGGGGCACCGACGTCAGCGAGCTGGGCCTGTCCGAGGGCTACGCGTCCTGGTCGACGATCTACGACTCGCTGCCCAACTCGTTCATCGAGGTCGAGGAGCCCGTGCTGCACGGGATCGTCGACACCCTCCCCGTGGGCACAGCCCTGGACGCCGCCTGCGGCACCGGGCGCCAGACCGGCGCGCTGGTCGCGCGGGGACACCGCACCATCGGCGTGGACCAGTCGCCGGAGATGCTGGCCAAGGCCGCTGAGCGCGCCCCGCAGGCCGAGTTCCGCACCGGGCGCCTGGAGAGCCTGCCGCTCGACGACGACTCGGTCGACCTGGCCGTCTGCTCGCTGGCCATGACCCATCTGCCGGACCTCGCGGCGGGCGTGGCCGAGCTGGCCCGGGTGGTCCGCCCGGGCGGGCGGATCCTGGTCTCGGACCTGCACCCGTTCGTCATCGCCCTCCAGGGGCAGTGCGTCTTCGTGCACGGCTCCGACCAGCTCGCGTTCGTGCGCAACCACGTCCATCTGCCCGGGGCGTACCTGGAGGCGTTCACCTCGGCCGGGCTGCGGGTCCGGGCCTGTCATGAGCCGCTCTTCAACGGCCGCCTGGCGCCCGGGGGTTACGAGGAGTTCATCGCGGACGCGGCCCGCGCGGCCTGGGACGGGCTGCCGATCGTCATCGTCTGGGACGTCGAAGTCCCGGCCTAGGAACACGAGAAGAGAAGAGGAGGACGACGAGATGGCCCTGGTCGTGGTGACCCACGCGGAGAAGCCCGAACTGTGGGACCGCATGCCGGAACGGTTCGCCGGCATCGTGCCCGAGTACAACCTGCACGGCGACGTCAACGACGGCTACTGGGACCGGCTGTTCGCGGACTTCCCGGAGTGCCAGTTCGTCCTGTACGACGACGAGCGCGAGGAGGTGGCGGGCGCCGGCCGCTCGCTGCCGCGCACCTGGGACGGCACCGGGGCCGACCTCGGCCCCGGGCTGGACGACTCGATCGCCCGGGCCTTCGCGGACCGCGAGGCGGGCCGGACCCCCGGCGCCCTGTGCGCGCTGGGCATCGAGGTCGCGGAGGACTACCAGCGCCGGGGCCTGTCCAGCCTGCTCCTCGGCGGGATGCGCGAGGTCGCGCGGCGGGCCGGCCTGTCGACGGTGCTGGTGCCCGTGCGGCCCACCTGGAAGGACCGCTACCCGCTGGTGCCGATCGAGCGTTACGCGGCCTGGCGGCGTGAGGACG
Source organism: Kitasatospora sp. NPDC058115 (assembly GCF_042884635.1). NCBI lineage: Bacteria > Bacillati > Actinomycetota > Actinomycetes > Kitasatosporales > Streptomycetaceae > Kitasatospora > Kitasatospora sp. NPDC058115. The sequence goes on along the minus strand of NZ_JBHVTL010000016.1, from coordinate 121,610 downwards.
GGGCTCCGTTCGACCCGTGGATCCGTACCCAGGTGGGCGCCGGCGGCGCGATCGCCGGTGCCTCCGAGCGTTCCTCGCGGATCACCGGCACGGTGGCCGAATGGGAGCGCTGGACCGGCCTCGCCTACCCGGAGGACGGCGACTACGTCTTCCCGGCGGGCCTGTCCACCCTGCGGATCGAGCGCGAGCGGGACCTCGGCTCCTACTGGGAGCCCGCGGTGTGGATCACCCACCCGGTCACCCCGGACGTCACCGGGTAGGTCACGCCGGAGGTCACCGGGTGGGCCGCGCCGGCGGCCACCCGGTGGGCCGCCCGGGGGCCGCCGTCCGGGTCACGCGGGGGGCCACTTCTCCCCGGCCCTGACGGCGGTCCAGGCGAAGGCCGACATCAGCCGCACCTCGTCCGGCCCGGCCTCCGGGCGGCGCTCCGGCGGCAGGCCGGCGGGACCGGCGGTGGACACCGCCGCGTCCCGCAGCCGGGCGAGGGCGGCCGGCGGTACGTCGCCGGGGCCGTCGCCCAGCCGGCGGGCGGCCTCGGCCGCCTGCCGGCCGAGCAGCAGGCAGTGGATCCACAGCTCCTCGGCGAAGTCGCGGCCGAACCGCCCGGCCACCTGCGCCGCCAGGTCCTCCGGCATGTCCTCGGCCACCGCGTCGAGCACCGCGCGCTCCGTGAGGCCGGTCGCCGGCAGCGCGTCGCGCCACCGGTGGTGGCCGCGCCCGCCGTCCGCGCCGTGCTCCTGGCCGACCAGCCGGATGTAGCCCTCGCCGTAGCGCATGTACGGGATCCAGCCCGGCTCCTCCAGGACGCGCCCGTGCTCCAGGAGCGGTTCGGCGTCGGCGGCGTCGGTGGGGCAGACGGCGAGCCGGATCCCCTGGGTGGCGTGGCCGTTGATGCTGCTGGTGCCGATGTGCTCCACCACGTTGGGCACGGCGATCAGGGCCATCCGCCCGCGGGCGCGGAAGAAGACGGAGAAGAGCTCGTCGTCGTGGCGCTCGGCGCTGCCGGTGGCGAACCGGCGGAACTCCTCGGCGGTGCCGAGCGGCAGGCAGACGGCCAGCGACGGCGTGAACTCGTCGGGCACGGCCCGCACCCAGGAGGCGCCGGCGAGCGCGGCGAGCCGGGAGGCGCCGCCGTTGCGCGCGTGCCAGTTGGTGTAGAACACCAGGGCCTCGTCGGGGAACCGGGCGGCCGCGCGGCCGACCAGCGCCACCAGGTTCTCCGGGGCGGACACGTCGTCCTGGACGACGAGGTGGTGGCTCCCGCCGGTCTCCGCCGCCGCCCAGGCCACCAGGGCCGTCCGGAGGGCCGAGGGCGGACCGTCCGGCTCCGGGTCGAGCGCCAGCCCGTCCAGCCCGAGGCGCTCGGCCAGCTCACGGGCCTGGACCAGGCGTACCGGGTGGGTCATGACCGCCGAACTCACGCGCACCGTACGCACCGTGGCTCTCCCTCGCTTCTGGGGTCTCGCGCCATCGTGGCAGGCGCCGCCCCGCGGCCGGAAGGGCGCGGAGTGATCTCGGCCGGTTACCGACGTCGGGCTCAGGGCCAGTGGCGCCCTCTCCAGCGCGCGGCGATGCGCGGCTCGTTCTCCGCCCGGTAGGGGAGGGCGGCGAGCAGCGGCGGAGCCGCGCAGTCGTCCACCGGGTCGACCGGCGGCTGCCGGCGCGGGAAGGCCATCGCGGCGATCGACAACCAGCTCACCAGCACGAACCCGTCCACACACAGGGCGGGGACCAGCGGCATCCCGTCACCGGCGTGCACGGCCGTCACCACACCGGCACCGATCACGGCCGCGATCCCAACGATGAGACCACGTACGGCCCTTCGCATGACTTCTCCACCCTGCAGTCGTGCGGCCGGTGAACCCGGCCGCTCGGGGGCAACAGTGAACGGCACACCAACGCCTGTTGTGACGACGTATTCCGGACAGAATTGGAGTAGACCAATTTTTCCCTGTCGCGGAGCCCCGGAACCTGCGCGCGGCCGGCGCCCGGCGGCCGTTGTCAAGCTCCGTTCGATCTCTTGTCAATTTCGATGTTTGAAATCCGGGAACTGCTGCTGAACTGGTCGATTCCGCTGCGGGCGGGTTCCGGGCCGTGTGAAGATGTCCGGCGTGTCGTCAGCTCCCGAACTCCGCCGGTGGCTCTCCAGTCAGCCACCGGACGCCCTTCAGCACCTGCTCGCCTTCCTGGCCGTCGTGCACGGCCACCCCTTCGCCTACAAGGGCGAGCCGACGAGGCAGGCCCGCGCCAGTGCGGCCGGGATGCGTTCCTGGGTCGCCAGGGCACCCTCGGACATGCTGCTGCGCATCGCCGAGGTCGGGCACGAGGTGGCCGACCGGATGGCCCGTCAGCACGGCTCCGCGAAGCAGGGGCTGCAGGGCGCGGACACCGAGTGCCTGCGGGGGGCGTTGACGACCCTGCCGCCCTCGCTCGCCTGCCTCGCGCTCCACTGGTATCCGCTGGCCGGTGAGGACGCACCCGAACGCGGCCGGGTCCTGGAGCACTGGGACTCCCTGTGGGAGGCCGCCGCGACCTCGGCGGACTGGCCCGAGCCGAAGCGGCGCCTCCGGGGGAGCAGGGCGGAGGCACCGGCGCTCGGCACGGCCTCGCAGGAGGCTCCGTACGGAAATCAGCACAGCACGCGGCCCGACGCCGCGGACGGGGGGAACTCGGTGTCCGACGACCTGGCGGAGCAGCTCGAAGCAGCCGCGCACCGGCTGCGCAGCGAGGGCGAGGTGCTGGCCGGCCGGCTGGAGGGCCTGGCGGCGGACGTCCGGCGAGGAGCCGGGCAACGCGACGCCGATCTGGCCGCCGCGGTGGACGCCTGGTTCGGCCGGCGGACCGCCACGGCCGAGCTGGCGCTCGGCCTCGGCGGTGACGTCCGGTGGGAGCCCGCCCAGACCCATGACGACCTCGACCGCATCCTGGCGGAGGTCCGCTCGGCCAAGGTCGACGAGGAGATCGCGAAGGTCGAGGCCGAGCGCGAGGAACTCGTCGCCATGGCGGCCGCGGCGGTGAGCTACCCGGCGGTGCGCAGCGCACTGCAGGTGGAGGTCGACGCCAAGAACGCCCGGATCGGCGAGCTGCGGGCGCTGAAGGAGCGGCAGCCGGGACGCGGCCCCCTCGACGCCACCCGTCCGGAGGAGCGGCCGCGACCGGTGGCCGCGGAAGCCCCCCGGCCCGTGGCCGGGCGGGAGGTGCCGCCGCCGGAGGCCACGGTCGAGCCGCCCGTGCCGCCCGTCGAGGACGCCCCCTGCGCGCCGGTCTCCGAGGACTCCGAGCCCTCCGAGCCCTCCGAGTCTTCCGAGCGCGCGTGTGCGGCCCCGGAGGCCGGACCGGCGGAGCCCGCCGTGGTCGACGGCACGACCGGACCCGGGCCGGGGCCCGCCGGTGCGGCCGGAGCCCCGGTGGAGCCGGGCGCGTCCCTGCGGACCGCCGAGGAGCCGGACGGCCGGAGCCGGCCCGTCGCCCCGGTCGAGGCCGGCCGGCCGCCGGCCGCACCGGAGCCGGTGGCGCGGCCCCTCCACCGGCCCGGCGTCCCGAAGCAGCCGTCGGCCGCCTCCGCGACCGCCGCCTCCGCGCCCGCCGCCTCCGCGCCCGCGGCCGTGGAGGCGGTCGAAGCACCGGTCGCCGTCGAGCCGACCGACGTCTGGACCCGGACCGGCGCGACGGCCTCGCCGGTCGAGCAGCTGATCGCCGGGGGCAGGCTGACCGAGGCGTACTGGCTGACCCGCGCCGCTCGGGACCGCCGGGAGCGGTGCCGGTCCCTGGCCTTCGCCTCGTCGGCGTTCGGGCTGGCCCCCGGGCAGCAGGCGGCGATATCCCTGCAGGTCGGCGTCGAGGACCGGGCGCTGCCGGCCGCGGACGACCGGGACGGCTACCTCATCGCCCTGGCGGCCGCGGTCCGCAGCGGGCTGCAGGCGGGGTGGGCGCTCCCGATCGTCAACGACTTCGCCCAGCTCCCCGGGCTGCCCGAGGTCTGGAACGAGCTCTTCCGGACGCTGGCCCTGGAGATCCGCAAGGGGGTCCCCTTCCAGCCGGGCGACGAAGCCAGGCTCGGACCGGACGACACCGTCGACCCGGCGGACCTGCGGGACCGCGCGGAGGCGCTCAAGGCCCGGCTGGGGACCAGCAAGACGGCGTACCAGCTCGCCTCGCGCGTCCTGCAGACCATGCTCAAGGACGACGCCGAGCTCGGGCACAGCCTCAACCTGATCGTGGCCTGGTCGACCGGCCTCGCCACCGCGGAACAGCTCCGCCAGGACCTGGAGGACACCTACGGGGAGGACGACGCGATCGACCGGATCATCCGGGAGACCACGCGCCGGGTCAGCTCGCCCAACCAGCGGAAGACCAAGATCATCGCCACCGCCCTGGACCAGCTGCGCGGGCGCATCGGCGAGGTGATGACGCTGCTGCGCGAGGCGGTCCAGGTCGCCGAGATGCCGCCGCGCGGCGACAGCCGCCGCCTCGGGAGCGAACTGCTCGCCGCCCGCCGGGCGGCGCGCCAGGAGGCGCTGCTCCCGGGCCCCGGCGGGGAGGCGGTCCGGCTGCTGCTCGACTGGATCGACGACGGGGCGGCCCCGGGCGTCTCCAGGGTGCCGGCCGGTCCGCCCGGCACCGACCCGCTGCTCGTCCTGCCGCGCCTGGCCTGGACCGCGACGGCCGACGGCCAGGACGTGCCGGACCTCGACGCCCCGGATGCCCTGGACGCCCTGCTGGAGGTCCTGCAGCCGGCCGACCCGGGGACGGCCTTCGCCGCCCACCTCGACCGCGGTGACCTGCACATCGCCGGGCGACTGCTCGACCTCGTGGCCACCGGCCGGCCGGGCTCCGCCCCCGCACCCGAGGCGAACCAGCTGGACGCGTGGCGGCGCAGGCTCGCCGACGCCGAGGCCCACTGGCGCGAGAAGGCCGGCACGGCCCTGAACCGGGCCGACATCCTCTTCGCCCAGGTCCGCCTGCAGAACCTGCTCACCCCCGAGCAGGAGAGCGAACTGGCGGCCCAGCTCCTCGACCTCAAGACCTCGGACCGCGGCCTGCGGTTCCGCCCGCTCCTGGAGCAGGTGCGGGGCGTCGTCGCCCAGCTGAACGCCAGGATGCTGGAGAAGACGGACCAGCTCCGCGCGCAACTGGTCGAGCTGAAGCTCGAAGGGGCGGACCTCGTCCGGGTCAGCGCCCTGATCGACGGCGGCGACGTCGCCACCGCCGAGGAACTGCTCTCCTTCGCCCGCAAGGGCGAGCGCATTCCGGAACAGGTCGTCGAGATCGGCACCGAGCTGGCGGCCTTCCTGGAGGGCGTGCGCCACCCGGACTCGCCCAGGGCCGGCAGCACCGGGGCCGACGCGCGCTGGTGGTTCGACCACTACGCGCGCGGGCGTTCCGGTCAGGCGGAGACCGACGCGGTCACCGTCGCCCTGGCCGCCTGGGAGTCGCTCGGGCGGCTGAACGAGCGCCGCAACTCCTTCCAGAAGCACGTCCCCAGCGTGCTGCGGATGCTCGGCCTGAGCGTCAAGGGACCGGTCCGGCTGGTGGACCAGGACCGCAAGGACTGGCAGGTGATGACGCTCTCGATCACCGCGGAGATCAGCGACAACGTCCCGGGCTACGTGTCCCGGATCGGCTCCCGCGCCAAGGGCGTCTACCGGGTCCTCATCGTCGGCACCGAGGAGGTCGGCCCGGACGCCCTGCTGCGCCACCTCCCCGAGTCCGCGCTCGGGGCCAACATCATCCTCTATCTGCAGCCGCTCGGCATCGCCGGGCGGCGGCGGCTCGCCCAGGCCTCCCACCAGAAGCCGCAGCAGGCCATCGTCGTCGACCCGGCGGTGTTCGGCTGGATCGCCGCCGGTGAGGCCCGCTCCTTCCGCGCGGTGCAGCGGGTGACGCTGCCCTGGGCCGCGTACCGGCCGTACGAGCCGTTCCAGGCCGGCCAGGTCGCCGCCGAGGTGTTCAAGGGCCGCGACGACGAGAAGCGCACGATCATGGCCCGCGAGGGCGGCCTCTTCCTGTACGGCGGACGGCAGTTGGGCAAGTCCTCGCTGCTCCAGCAGGTGGCCGACAGCTTCCGGACCGGGCACGGCGGCAACCAGGTCGCGGTCTACACCGATCTGCGGTTCGCCGAGATCGGGCTCAGCCGGCTCCCGCAGGAGATCTGGAGCGTGCTGGCCCAGCAGCTGAAGGCCGCCGGGGTGCTCGACCGCAGCGTCTCGGAGCACGCCAGCGCCACCGCCATCGGCGACCAGGTCCAGCAGTGGCTGAACGAGAGCGAGGAGCGCCGCATCCTCTTCCTCGCCGACGAGGCGGACGCCTTCCTCAACGCGGACGCCCGGCCGGTCGAGACGGCGGGGGCGCAGTCGACCTTCCGCACCCTCACCGGCCTGATGAAGCTGATGGCCGACACCGAACGCCGCTTCAAGATCGTGTTCGCGGGTCTGCACCAGGTGCAGCGCTACAACCGGCTGACCAACTCCATCACCGGGCACGGCGGCGAACCGGTCCTGGTCGGTCCGCTGCGGGCGAAGGCCGCGATCGACCTGGTCGTCGAGCCGCTGGCCGCGACCGGGCTCTTCTTCGAGAACCCCGACCTGGTCTGGAGCATCCTGGCCCTGACCAACAACCAGGCCAACCTGGTCCAGATCGTCTGCGAGGGACTGGTCGAGGAGATGCAGGGCCGGGCCCTGTCCCCGGAGGGCGGGCGCCCCCGGATCACCAACGCCGACGTGCAGAAGGTCGTCGAGAACGGAGGCATCCGGGACAAGATCCGCGACCGGCTCCGCCTGACCATCGACCTGGAGGACCGCTACCGGGTCCTGACGCTGATCCTGGCCCTGCGCAGCCTCACGGACGGCTACGCCCGCGGCTACACGCCCCAGGAACTGCAGGAGGAGGCCCACCGGATCTGGCCCGACGGGTTCCCGGAGCAGAACGGCGTGGACGAGGTCCGCACCGACCTGGTGGAGATGGAGGGCCTCGGACTGGTCCTCCCGCTCCCGGGCCGGAGCAACAGCTTCGTCATGCGCAGCCCGAACCTCGTCAACATGCTCGGCACCCGCGACGAACTCAAGGCGGAGCTGCGCACCAGCGAGTTCACCCAGAAGTACGACTACAACCCGCGCGTCGCCCGTCGCTCCATCGGCGTCGACCGCGAACGGGTCATGCGGATGAGCCCGCTGACCGACGAGCAGTGGCACGACGCGCTGTCCCGGCGCACGGCGGTGATCACGGCCACGGCGGCGCTCGGTGCCGACCTCCTGGCCAAGGCGGCCGAGCAGCACGTCGGACGGGCGCGCCAGGTCGTGCCCGTGGCGCCCGCGGAGCTGACCCAGACGGTCACCCGGTGGGCCCGGGAGCGCTCGCCGCACCTGCTCCTCGCCGACCTCCGGGGCGTGCCCGCCGAGCAGGTGCGGGCCGACGTCGAGCGGCTCGCCAAGTACACCTCGGCCTCGGAGGAGGAGGGCAAGGAGATCCCGCGCCGGCGCGCGCTGGTCGTCGTCGACCCGCTGACCGCGCTGCGTCCCGACTTCCCGGCGGTGTTCCGGGCGCAGCCGCAGCGCTGGAACACGACCAGCCTGCGGGCCTGGCCGGAGCAGCCCTTCGTCTCGGTCCAGGAGCGCCGCAACCTGATCGAGGCGACCGGGGGCTGGCCCGGCTTCGTCGAGCGGGCCATCGCCCAGTACCTCCAGGGCGCTCCCCGGGAGCGGCTCTTCGCGGTGCTGCGGTCCCGCACGGACGACCCGGAGTTCGCCCGTGCGCACCTGCGGCGGGTCGGCCTGTCCGACCGCCGGGTCGAGCAGATGGCCGGCTGGGCCGACATGTTCAGTCCGGAGGAGCACCGGCAGGGCAGGGCCCACGCCGTCCCCCAGGACCTGGCCGTGGTGCTGGACGACGACCTGGACGAGGCCGAGGCGCTGCTGGCGGACCTGGAGGCGCTCGGGGTCCTCGACGACGACGGCGAGGTCCTCACCGTGGACAGCGTCACCTTCCTGGCGCTCAGGACCGTGGCGGGCGTGCAGGGCAGGGCGGTGTGACCGAGATCCTCGATCCGGCGGGCGTGCTCTCGCCGGAGGCGGTCCGCCACCTGCCGGGCGCCCGGCGCCACTGCGCCGGGGTGCTCGCCGACCTGCGTGCCGGGTTGAGCTGCGTCTGGCTGTTCCCGGACGCCGAGGTGGAGTCGGACCGTGCCGACCGGGCCGTCGCGGAGGTGGTCCACGGTCTGGACGACGCCGTGGAGGTGCCGGGCAAGGAGACGGCTCACCGGCCGGTGCCGGTCGGGGCCGCGCCGGAGGTGTGGGGCTTCTGGGAGCAACCCGGCGGCGGGGGCGGGGCGGTGGTCCACGGCTCCGAGGACGCGTTGGAGATCGACGACGGCTTCGGGGGCTGGGACCCGTTCGGCGTCTCCGGCAACGGGGGCTTCCCGGGGGCCGGGCGGCCGTCGCTCGCAGCCGCCGCCGACGCCCGGTTCCCCGGGGGCCGGGTCGGCGACGGCGGGGACGGTGACGGCCGGGACGGCGGAGACGGCGACATCGCCGCACGCCTGGCCCGCAGTCTCGGCCTGGACGGCGACCTGGTCGCCGAGTTGACCGGGGCCGCGGAGCGCCGCACGCCCGTGCTCGTCGTGCGCGCCTGGACGGAGGCGGACCCGCACGCGGTGTCCCGGCTGGTCCGCCGCTTCCAGGCGGCCGTGAAGGAGGCCGGCCTCCGGCCGGGCGACCGTCCGCGGTTGCTGGTGGCCTCCCGCCTCCAGGACCTGGAGGCCGACACCGTGGGCCTCCTCGACGGAACGGTGTCGCGGCCGCACTGGTGGTGGGGCGTCTGGAGCCACCTCGACACGGCGACCGTGGTGGCCGACGCGATGCCGCGGGCGGGCTTCGGGCAGGCCCACAGCCGCATGACGCCGACGAAGCTCATCCGGCACGCCCTGCGCCGCGAGACCGTGGTGCAGACGGCCGGGCCCGACCTCGGTCTCGCGGTGGAACTGGGCCGGGTCTGGAGCGGCCGGGTCGGTGAGCTGGCGTCCGCCCTGCACGCGTGCCGTTCCGTGGACGCCGCCGTCGCGCAGGGCTCCCAGGGCCGGGGCGCGCCCGGTGCGGCGTACGCGCCGCTCCCCGAGAGCGGCCTGCGCGAGGCGTGGTCGGCCGGGCTGGTCGACAGCTGGGAGGGGCAGGTCCGCCACAGCCCCCGCTCCGGTGGGTGGCCGACCGGGGGCCCCGAACTCGACAAGCTGGTCTGGCAGGCCCAGAACCGCATCCTGCTGCCCCTCATCGACGACGCCCGCCTCGGCTTCGTCGAGATCCTTCCGCAGATAGCGGTGCGCGGCGTCACCCGGCTCGTCGACACCTACGTCCGGCAGTCGCTGCGCGAGGCCAGGGGTGCGGCTGCGGATCCGGCCTCGATGGAACTGGGCGAGCTCTACGCCGCGGCGGTGCACCGGGACATTGCCTTGACCGAGGAGCAGTTCGGCCGGCTGCGCACGCTCCGGCGGGCCCGCAACAAGCTCGCCCACCGCACACCCCTCGACGACACCCTGCTCCAGGACCTGCTGGAAGCGCTCTCCGGCATCTGAGGCGTCCGGGAGACGCGGTGGCGGTCGCGGGCCCGGAGTTCACTGCCCCCCGGCGGCCGGCCCGGGCCGCCGGAAGGGAGGGGTGGCCGGGGGAAGAACTCTTGGGGTCGGAGGCGGGAGCAGGCCCGGATGTCGGCTGGTGGTGCGCCCCAATGCGCTTAAGGGAGACATGACTTGACGGCCCGGCGGCTGTTCGGCCGGTGGCCCGGCCGTGAAGATGGGCGGGCCTGTCGGCCGGTGGGGCCGGGCGGGCTGATACCCGGGAGGGATCTTCGATGCGTTCGATGGCTGCCCGTGTGACGACGGGACTCGCGGCCGCGGTGTGCGCGGCGGGACTGCTGGCGCCGGCGGCGGCGGCCGATCCGCCGCCCGGGACCATGCCGGCCGCCACCGACCTGGTGGGGGCCGGGGCGGACACCACGCAGGGATTCATGAACCAGACGTCCGCCGACTACGACGCTGCCATCATCGGGACGCAGCCCCGGCTCTACAGCATCGACGCGACCGGAGCCAGCCCGATCACCACCAAGACCGGGGCGACGCCCATCGCGCGGCCGGACGGCAGCCTGGCCGGCTTCAACGCACTGGTGGCCACCACCGCCGCGACCCTGGACTACGCCCGCACCTCGCGCGGGCCGGTGTCCAACATCAACCCCCAGCCGTACACCTTCGTGGCGTTCGCGCGCGACGCGGTGAGCTGGGCGGCCAAGCCCGGCGGCCACGCGCCCGCCAACCTGACCACGGCGCAGCTCAGGGACATCTACCAGTGCGTGGTCACCACGTGGAACCAGATCGACCCGGCACTGGCCAACACCACCATCAAGCCCGTGCTGCCGCAGGCGACCTCGGACTCCCGCCACGCCTTCCTGAAGGCGCTCGGCGGCGGTTCGGCGCTGCTCACCCCGGGCGCCTGCGTGACCACGGGCCCGCGCGGCGACCGCGGCACCGACCCGCTGCTCAACGACGACGACGTGGTGTTCCCGTACTCGGTCGGCCTCTACGTCGACCAGGTGTACCGGGGCCACGGCACCGCGGTGGAGTCGCCCGGCCCGCTGGCCCTGCGCCGCATCGACGGCATCGCGCCGGTCGACGCCTCGAACAACATCAGCTCCTCGTTCGTCGCCACCGCCTACGGCCACCAGCTCTGGCACGCCTTCCGCACCGCCGACTACTCCGCCGCCAACAGCCGCGGCGTCGCGCTGCGTTCCGTCTTCAACTCCTCCGGCTGGATCTGCGGCCACCCGGCCGCGACCGTCGCCCGCGGGTTCCTCCCGCTCCCGGCCCCCGGCTGCGGCGTCTCGGTGTGGGCCACGGGCCTCGCGCTCTGAGCCCGGCGGGGCGCCCCGGGGCACCCCGCCGGGCGGGAGGACCGGGCCGGTGGTGTACCGCCCGGTCCTCCCGCCCGCAGGGGGTCAGCGGCGCAGCGGCCCCTCGCAGGTGTAGTCGGCGCTGCCGGCCCGGCCGTCGGGCCAGACGTCGACCTTGCCGAACCAGCAGGTCATGTCGGCGAGGTTGTTGGCGGCGGCCCCGGCCCGGGTGAGCAGGAAGTAGTCGACGGTGTCGGCCATCGACTCGCGCACCTGCCCGGCGCTCAGGGAGTTGGTGAGGTTGGCGGTGATCCGGCCGGTGCAGGTGAAGCGCACGGCGTTGTTCCAGTCGGCGTTGTCCTTGCAGACCGGGGTGTTCTGGGTGGCGCGGGCGAAGGCGTCCTGCACCTCGTGGGCGTAGGCGAAGCGCAGCTGCCCGTTGGGGGTGTAGGTGGTGACCGGCACGTAGAGGTCCTCGGCGCGCGGGATCTCGGCGTCGAGGTGGGCGTCGTACTCGCGCTGGAGTCCGGCGTCCCGGCCGAGGCGGTCCCGCCAGGCGTTGTAGCCGTCGAGGTCGTCGGCGCGCAGCAGCCGGTACATCTCGGCGAGCTGGTCGGGGTGGCGCTCGCCGAGCAGGTTGAAGAAGGTGGCCGCGTACGGGTAGGCCCGGAAGCCGAGGCCGCGCCAGGTGGCGTGCAGGATCTGGTCGACGGTCAGCCGCGCGTTGCCGTCGCGGACGTCCGAGGCGACCTGGCCGACCATGTACTTGCGGGCCTTCACGCCGTCCTTGGCGGTCGCGCCGGCGAAGTACTCGGCGGTGCCCTCGTTCATCGCGAAGGTGGCGTCGCTCGGCCAGCGCGTGGTGTACCCGGTCTCCGGGATGGCCCAGCGGGCGTTGAGGTAGTGGGTGTACTCGTGCCGGAAGAGCTCCTCCAGGCTGAAGTACGACTCGGCGCTGGTGCGCTGGTAGGTGTAGAAGGTGGAGTCCTGCTCGATGAACATGCCGCCGTTCTCGACGTCGCCGATCCCGAACAGCAGGTACTGCAGCCACTTGTAGTTGGTCTTGGTGTCGTACAGCTGCACGGTGAGGACGGGGTGGGTGTCGTCGGCGAGCGGCTGGTCGGTGCCGATGGTGCGGAAGAACTGCGCCTTGACCTGCTTGGTGGCGTAGTAGAGCTGGTCGGCGGTGGCCTTGTCGAGGGCGGTGCGGATGACCAGGGTGCCGTTGTCGTAGCTGAAGGTGTGGGGGAAGTACTGCCGGATCAGGTCGGCCCGGCAGGCCTCGTAGGCCTGGCAGAGGCCGAAGTCGTTCACCGGGACGGCCACGTTGATCCACGGGCGGCTGAGCCGGCCGAAGTTGTCGCGGAGGGTGGTGATGACCCCGCCGACCTCGGCCTTCATCTCGGGCTTGAGCGCCTCGACGGTGGCCAGCCGGGCGTACTCGTTCATGGCGTCGCCGACGGCCCACTCGGTGTCGGTGCCCTTGAGGTGGGTGTAGCCGGCGAAGTCGCGGATGGCGTGGCGGTAGCCCGGGTTGTCGACGGCGGCGGTCCGGAAGGCTCCGCCGTCCTCGCTGACGTTGTTGACGCCCTGGAAGTTGATCTGCAGCGCGCTCTGCAGCGCCCAGTTCCAGCCGCGGTTGCCGATGTACGGGCTGGTGGCGGAGGCGTACTGGCGCAGCACCCGTTCGGTGAGCGGGAGGCGGCCGGGGCGCAGCCGGGGGGCGGTGGAGGTCTGCAGCAGCTCGCCCATGGCGTTGCCGGCCGCCTCGGTGGGGTCGAAGACCCGGGGGTTGGCGGTGTACGCGGCGATCGCGCGCTCGATCGCGGCCTTGGTGGTGTCGTCGTTGAGGTCGAGTTCGGAGTGGTCGAAGTCGAACAGGACGGCGACGTGCAGGAAGTACCAGAGCTGCTGCTGGTTGAGGGTGTTGGCGCTGTCGAAGCGCGGCGCGAGGGCGGTGATCCGCTCGGCGACCGCCTGCACGTGGGCCGGGGTGAGGACCTTGGCGAGTTCGGGGGTCCAGGTGCGCAGCAGCGGCAGCAGGCAGCTCTCGTAGCCGTGCGAGCCGTCCGCGAGGAAGTCGGCCAGCGCGGTGGGGGAGAGGGCGGCGAAGGAGGCGACGGAGCACGCGGCGTGGGTGCCGGCGGCGGGCGGGGCCGGGGCCGCGGTCGCGGTGGTGAGGTCGGACGGGTCGGCGACCGGCTGCCCGGCGGTCGTCGTCGGCCGGCGGGTCTCGTTGCCCGGCGCGCCCTCGGGGCCGGGGATTCCGGCGCCGGTGGTGCCGTGGGCGACGTCGCCGGTGGTGCCGAACGTGGAAGCGGGGGCGGCGGCCGGGGCGGTGGGGAGCGGGCCGGGCGTGGCGGCCTGGGCGCTCTGCACGAGCGGGGCCGCGAGGGTGACGGCGAGGGCCGCCGAGAGCAGGACTGTGCGCAGACGTGGGGTGGCTGACACCGGTTCTCCAGTGAGGGTGTGGGGGTGCACGGCGCTGGGCGTGGTGCCGGCCGAGGGCGTGGGGGAGCGCCAGGACCGCGGAGTCGCACGGCGGTTGCGGGGGCGACGGGACCGGCGTGGGTTTCCGGCATGGGTTCTCTGGCCCGTCGTTCAGTAAAATAGTAATGTCAAATTGCATTGCGCAAGAGGTGGTCGCCCGGGGCTCCGGGCGCGGGTAACGAGAGGGTCTCGACCGGGCCTTCCGGCTGCACGGGTCTTGACGCGCACTCGACCAGGGGCGTTTGCTGGCTCCCGCTCGTTCGATGTTGATCCCTTCTGTTGATTTGTGTGTGATTTGAACGTTCAAATCGCCCCAGAGGTGGGGGATGGTCATGCATGACTACCTGGCGCAGTTCGCCGAACCGTTCGGCTATCTGGACTTCGCCCGGTTCGGACCGGTCTCGGACCCGGTCCGCCGGGTGCTCGTCCGCGAGGCCGACCGGCTCCACCGGCGCGGCTGGGCCGCGCTCGACCGCCTCGACGCGGAGGCGGACGCGGCCGCCCGGACGGCGGGCGACCTGCTGGGCTGCGCCCCGCACGAGGTCGCCTTCGTGAGCTCCACCTCGCACGGGCTCTTCGCCGCCGCCCACGCGTTCGCACGGCCGCCCGCCGGGGCTCCCGCGCGGCAGGCCGGCCCGGCGTTCCCGCACCGGGCCGACCGCGCGGACGGGACCGTGCTGATGGCGCGGACGGACTTCCCCGGCGCGCTCTACCCGTGGCTGCGCGCCGAGGACCACGGGGGACTGGCCGTCCGCCTGCTCGACGGGCCGCTCACCGCCGACACCGTCCGGGCCCACCTCGACGACCGGGTGCGCGCCGTCGCGGTCTGCGCCGTGGACGCCGCGACCGGCTACCGGGCGCCGCTGGCCGCGCTCAAGGAGCTGATCGGCCCGGACCGGGTGCTGGTGGTCGACGCCGTCCAGGCCCTCGGCGCCGTCGACCTCGCCGTCGACGCGGCCGACGTGCTCGCCGCCGGCGGCCAGAAGTGGCTGCGGGCGGGCTGGGGCGCGGCCGTGCTGATGGTCCGTGACCGGGTCGCCGGGCGGCTCGGGCCCGGGCTCGGCGGCTGGTCCGGCGTCCTCGACCCGCTGGAGGCACCGGACCACCCGTGCCCGCCCAGGCTCGGCGCCGTCGCCCACACCCTCACCAACCCGGACGGACCCGCCGTCGCCGCCCTGGGCGCGGCGCTCGGTCTGGTGCGCGACACCGGGGCCGCCCGGATCGAGGCCCGGATCGGGGAGGTGCTCGGCGGGCTGCTCGCCGCGGCCCGCGCCGCCGGGGCCGAGACCGCCGGCGGACCGGGGGAGCCGGGAGCGTCCGGCAGCGGCATCGGCCGGCTGCGGCTGCCCGGCGCCGACCCCGCCGCCGTCCACCGGGCGCTGACCGCCGCCGGTCTGGCCACCACCCTGCGCGGCGGCTGGATCCGGCTGTCGCCGCACGCCAGCACCGACCCCTCGGCCGCAGAGCCGCTCGCCGAGGCCCTCGACCACCTCCGGCGGGGCGTCCGCGCCGCCTGAGCGGACCGCCGCGCCGATCCTCCGTCCAGCCCTTCACCCCCTCGGAAAGGCTTGCCATGTCACACCTCACCCGCCGCGACCTGCTGCGCGCCTCCGGCGCCGGCCTGCTGGCGCTGTCCGCGGGCGGCGCCCTCGCCGCCTGCGGCGGCTCCGACGGCGCCGGCTCCTCCGGCGGGGACGCCGCCACCGGGACCGTCACCGTCTGGTCCTGGACCAACGCCGCCGAGGCCCTGCGCGGGGTGGTCCCCGTCTTCGAGAAGGACAACCCCGGCATCAAGGTCGACGTCCAGGACGTCGGCAACCCGGCCATCTGGGACAAGATCACCGTGGGCCTCGCGGCCGGCGGCAAGGGCCTCGCCGACGTCCTCCACATCGGCTGCGACTACCTGCCCGGCTACCTGGAGAAGTTCCCCTCCGGCTTCGCCGACCTCTCCGCCCTCGGCGCCGACGCCCACAAGGACCAGTTCACCCCCGGCCTGTGGCCGGTCGTCACCGACAAGGCGGGACGCGCCCGAGCCCTGCCCTGGGAGGTCAACGCCCAGGGCTTCTTCTACCGCAAGGACATGTTCGACAAGGCCGGGCTCGACCCCACCACCTTCGCCACCTGGGACGACGTGATCGCCGCCGCCGGGGCCTTCAAGGCCGCCAACCCCGGCGTCGGCCTGGTCGGCATCAACCGGACCGGCACCCCCGGCCCCGACCTGGACTTCCTGCAGTCCCTCATGCAGCAGCAGGGCGCCTTCTTCTTCGACCTCCAGGGCGACATCACCCTCACCTCCCCCGAGTGCGTGCGCGCCCTCACCCTGCTCAAGCGCCTCGACGAGGCGGGCGTCGTCGTCGAGACGCCCGGCGCCACCGTCTGGCGTTCCCAGATGAAGGAGGGCAAGCTCGGCGCCGGACCGCAGCCCTCCTGGGCCGCACACTTCATCGAGAGCAAGTTCCCCGACCTCAGCGGCAACTGGCGGCTCACCCGGCCCCCGGCGGTCACCCCCGGCGGCAAGCGCACCGCCCTGGTCAACTCCACCCACCTCGCCGTCTCCGCCTCCAGCCCGCGCCGCGCCGCCGCCTGGAAGTTCGTCGAGTACGCGCTCACCCGGCCCGACGCCGTCAACACCATGTTCAAGGCCGGCAGCGTCTTCCCCGCGCTCACCGCCGCCTACCAGGACCCGGTCTACAGCGAGCCGAGCGCCTACTACGGCGGCCAGCCGGTCCTGAAGACCTTCACCGACCTGCTCGCCGAGGGCGGCGACGCCACCAACTACTCCGGCGACTACGCCCGCGCGCTCAAGCTCGTCAGCGACGCCCAGGCCAGGGTGCTCACCAAGGGCGCCGACCCGGCCGACGCCCTCCAGGAGGCCGCCAAGCAGCTCGCCCAGCAGACCGGGCGCAAGATCAAGTGACCACCACCGCCCCCTCGGTGGCCCCCGCCGCGAGCGCGGCCGCCCGGCCCGCGCGACCGGGCGGACCGGTCCGGCGCGCCCGGCTGCGCCGCCGGGCCGTGCCCTACCTGCTGCTGGCACCCGCGCTGACGCTCTTCGGACTCTTCAAGGCCTATCCCGTCGTCTCCTCGATGCTGCTGTCGCTGACCCCCGGCTCGGGCAGCGTCACCCACGGCACCGGACTCGCCAACTACCGCCGGCTGCTGGACGATCCGCTGTTCTGGACGGCGCTCGGCAACACCGCCCGGATCCTCGTCGTGCAGGTCCCGGTGATGCTCGCGCTCGCCCTGCTGCTGGCGGTCGGCCTCAACACGGCCCTGGTCCGCTGGCGCGCCGTGTGGCGGCTCGGCGTCTTCATGCCCACCGTCACCGGCCTGGTCGCCACCGGCATCCTGTTCTCCTTCCTGCTCAACACGGACAACGGCGCCGTCAACAAGGCGCTCCAGGCGATCGGCCTGCCCGCCGTCGACTGGTTCGGCAGCGGCTTCTGGTCCCGCATGGCGATCGTCCTCGTGCTGACCTGGCACTACACCGGCTACAACGCGGTCATCTACCTGGCCGGACTCCAGGGAATCCCCCGGGAGTTGTACGAGGCCGCGATGGTCGACGGCGCCGGACCGGTGCGCCGGTTCCTCTCCGTCACCCTGCCCGCGCTGCGGCCGGTGGTGCTGTTCACCGTGGTGCTCTCCACCATCGGCACCCTCCAGCTCTTCGACGAGCCCTATGTGCTGACCCGCGGCGGCCCCGACAACGCGACCCTCACGGTCTCCATGTACCTGTACGACAACGGTTTCCGCTACTTCGACTTCGGCTACGCCTCCGCCATCGCCTACGCGCTCACCCTGATCGTCGCGGTGCTCGGGGCCCTCCAGATGCGTCTGATGGGAGAACGCGAATGACGCCCGTCACGCCCACGGCCCCCGGTGTCCCCGCCGCCCCCGCCGCCCGAACGGGACGCCGCCGGCTGCGCGGCTGGCCGATGACCCTGCTGCTCGCCGCCGTCACCGGCCTGTCCGTCGCCCCCTTCTACTGGCTGGTGGTCTCCGCCACCCACAGCGACACCGAGATCTTCGACTGGCCGCCCCACCTGCTGCCCGGCTCCCACCTCGGCGAGAACCTCTCGCACCTCCAGGAACGCGTGGGCCTCGGCCGCGTCGTGCTCAACTCCCTGCTGGTGTCCGGAATCCAGACCGTCGGCGCACTCGTCGTGGCGCTGCTCGCCGGCTACGCCTTCGCCAAGTTCCGCTTCCGCGGCCGCACGGTGCTGTTCGCCGTGCTGCTCTCCACCCTGGTCGTGCCCGACCAGGTGATGCTCGTCCCGCTGTTCCGGATGATGATGTCCTTCGGCCTGCTCGACAGCTACCAGGGCCTGATCCTGCCCGGCCTGTGCGTGCCGTTCGCCATCTTCCTGATGCGCCAGGCGCTCAGCAGCATGCCCGACGAACTGCTCGACGCCGCCCGGGTCGACGGCGCCGGCGAACTGCGGGTGCTGTTCGGCGTGGTGGTCCCCGTCATGCGGCCGGTGCTCGCCGCGCTCGGGATCTTCCTGTTCCTCGGCTCGTGGAACAACTTCGTCTGGCCGCTGATCGCCCTGCGCACCCCCGCGATGCACACCCTGCCGGTCGCCCTCGCCACCCTCCAGGGCATGAAGACCAACACCGACTACGGCCTGATCCTCGCCGGAACCGCGCTGTCCACCCTGCCGATGATGGTCCTCTTCCTGGTCCTCCAACGGCAGTTCATCTCCGGCCTGCTGGCCGGCGCCACGAAGGGCTGAACCGAACCATGACGGAGAACGCCGAAGCCGCGGCGGCCGCGGAGGTCTGGGAGCCGCACGCCGCCACCGCCACCACCGACCGCCCGCGTCCGCTCGCCGTGCCCGGCCTCGCCCCCGGCCGGCTGGAACTGCTGGTCGCCGGCACCCCGGGCGTGCGCGCCGTCGCCGCGGACGTCGTCGAGATCACCGCCGAGGACCCGGGCCCCGACGGCACCGGCGACGTCCGGATCGAATGGCGCGTCCCCTGCACCGACGCCACCTCCTTCTGGACCCCCGAACCGCGCGGCACCGGCTGGCTGCCCGCCGCCTGGAGCGCCCCGCGCCGCACCACCCTCTCCCGCGGCGCCCCCGTCGCCGCCCTGGTCGGCACCGGCGACACCACGCTCTGCGCGTTCGCCGCCGACCGCGAGGACGCCCTGGCCAGCGCCGGCGTCGTCGAGGAGAGCGGGGAGTTCCGCTTCTGGGTCCAGGCCGCCGGCCGGCTGACCGTGCGCATCGACACCTCCGGCCGGCACTTCGCGCACAGTCTCGCCGACCTCGCCGACTGGTGGGCCGCCCTCGCCGGACGCCCGGCACGCGTCCCCGACGCCGCCCGCCTGCCCGCCTACTCCACCTGGTACGCGCTCCACCAGAACATCACCCCCGAGGCCGTCGAACGCCAGGCCGCGCTCGGCAAGGACCTCGGCCTCGACACGATCATCGTCGACGACGGCTGGATGACCACCGACCGCACCCGCGGCTACGCCCACTGCGGCGACTGGGAACCCCACTCGCTGCCCGACACCGCCGCCCACGTCGCCCGCGTCCACGACCTCGGCGTGCGCTACCTCCTCTGGTACGCCCTGCCCTTCGTCGGCAAGGACAGCGCCGCCTGGGACACCCTCTCCCGGTTCGCGCTCGCCGACGCCGGCCACCTCGGCGCCGTCGTCGTCGACCCCCGCTACCCGCAGGTCCGCGCCCACCTCGCCGACCGGCTCGCCCGCGCCGCCGAGGAGTGGGGCATGGACGGGCTGAAGGTCGACTTCGTCGACTGGTTCGGCGTCCAGGACCCGCCCGCACCCGGCCCCGAGGCCGACTGCGCCACCGTCGACGAGGGCGTGCACCTGCTGCTCGGCGAGATCCGCCGCCGGATCGACGCCGCGCGCCCCGAGGCGATGATCGAACACCGCCAGCCCTACGTCAGCCCCGGCCTGTGGCCCTACGCCACCATGGTCCGGGCCACCGACTGCCCGCTCAGCCCGCACGAGAACCGGCAGCGGATCGTGGACACCCGGCTGACCGCCGGACCGCTCGCGGTCCACGCCGACATGCTGATGTGGCACCCCGCCGAACCGGCCGAACAGGTCGCCTGCCACCTGATCAACGTCCTGTTCGGCGTGCCGCAGATCTCCGTCGACCTCGCCGCGCAGAACCCCGGGCAGCGGGAGGCGCTCGCCTTCTGGCTGGGCATCGCCCGCACCCACCTCGACACCCTGCAGCTCGGCGCGCTGCTCCCGGCCCGGCCCGACCTCGGCTACCCGATGGTGACCGCGATCGGCGACGACGAGGTGATCGTCGCCCGCTACGCGGCGCTGCCGGTCGCCGCGGCGGGGCAGTGGCGTACCCTGCTGGTCGCCAACGCCGACGCCGACCCGGACGTCCGCCTGGCCGGCGGGCTCGGCATCGTGGAGGTCACCGTCCAGGACGCCCGGGGCCGCACCGTCGGCACCACGACGGTCCGCCTCGACGGCGGGGCCACCGTCCACGTCCCCCGGGGCGGCCTGCTGACCCTGCGCCGGGTCTGAGGGCCCCGCCCCCGCCCGAGGAGCGCCGATGACCACCCCGGCACCGCGTCCGGCCCGCCGCGCCACCACCGTCGCGGACGTCGCCCGCGAGGCCGGGGTGTCCCGGCAGACCGTCTCCAACACGCTCAACGCCCCGCACCGCGTCCACCCCGACACCCTCGCCCGGGTCACCGCCGCCATCGACCGGCTCGGCTACCGGCCCGACCAGTCCGCCCGCTCGCTGCGCACCGGCGAACGCCGCACCATCGGCTACCTCGCCCCGGTCGACGACCCGCACGACCCCAACCCGCTGATGGCCGGCTTCCTCGAAGCCCTCGTCGACGCCGCCGGGGCCGAGGGCCACCACGTGCTGCTGCTGCGCCCGGCGGCGGGGGAGCAGCACGCCCGGGCGGCGATCGACGCGGTGGTGGCGGCCCGGCAGGTCGACGGACTCGTCCTCGCCGACGTCCTCCCCGACGACCCGCGCGCCGACCACGCCGCCCGCCTCGGCATCCCCTTCGCCGCCTTCGGCCGCACCGGCCCCGGGCTCCCGCAGCACTGGGCCGACATCGACAACGCCGCCGCCACCGCCGAGGCCGCCCGCCACCTCGCCGAACGCGGCCACCGCCGGGTCGCCTTCGTCGGCTCCGCCTCGCCCATGCCGTGGCTCGCCGCCCGCCGCGAGGGCTTCCACCGCGAGGCCGCCCGCCTCGGCCTCACCCTCGTCCCCCCGCCCGCCGACGGCGACCTCCGCACCCTGCTGCGTTCCCCCGACCGCCCCACCGCCCTCGCCACCGACAACGACCTCGCCGCCCTCGACATCTACGAGGCCGCCCGCACCGAGGGCCTCCACGTCGGCCGCGACCTCGCCGTCACCGGCTTCCACGACACCCCGCTCGCCCGCCATCTCCGCCCACCCCTCACCTCCCTGCGCCTCCCCCTGCGCCCCATCGCCACCGCCCTGGTCACCCGTCTCCTCGCCCAACTCCGCGGCGACCCCACCCCCGCGCACGGCCTCGAACTCCCCGCGGAGCTCGTCGTCCGCCCCAGCTCCGCCCACCACCCGCCGTCCCCCTGACCCGATCCCCGGAGCACGTGCCGCGACGGCTTGTCGTCGGTCGCCGATGGCCCCCGGCCCGGCGGCCGGGAGGGGCCCCGGCCGCATGGACTCCCTGCCCGTTCGTCCGGCCGCCGGGTGTCGCACACGGCGGCCGGGTGCCGGTGGGCGTGGGGCGCGTCCCCGCACAGGGGGCGCCTCGTCATGGCGACGGTCCGCGCGGGGCCGGAAGCGCCGACCGCCCGGCCGACGGCGGCGTACGCCGGCAGGACGGTCTCGTAGCCCGCGGTTCCCCCTCCGGGCGGGAAGGTCCCGGTCCTGGAAGGGGAGCCGCGGGCTCCGGCGGCCGGGCAGGTGCCGGGCCGAGCGCGGGCCGCACCGGTGAAGATCCCGGTGCCGGAGGCCGGGTGACGTCCACCCGGCCTCCGCACCGTCATGCGGAGCGTGCGCGTCCTGCCGTCCGTTCGCCGCGATCGGCGCTCGGCGGAGCCGGTGCCGGTGCCCGGCCGACGGAACGGGCCCGGCGCGGCCGCGGCGAGGTCCTACGGAGTCGCTCCGGCGGGCGGCAGCGTGGTGACGGTCGATCGGTCGAGTTCGATCGGCAGCTGATGGGCCAGCGCCGAAGCGAGCTGCTCGGCGACCTCGCGGGTCAAGGAGCCGCTGATGACCGCCTCGCCCCCGGTGATGGCCTCTCTCACGTAGGGGTGGGACACCACCTCCCCGTCCACCACGATCGCGAACTCGTTGCCGGGGCCGGGCAGGGCGGCGAGCCGGCCGGTGCTGGCGGCGAATTCCTTGGTGCCCGCGTCGTTGAAGGACAGCCGCACCTGCCAGCTGGCGGATTCCTGCGGGGCGAAAGCCGCTTCCGCGCCGACGATGTCGGCACTGTTCACGGAGGCGGGACCCAGCGCGAACTTGTACCGGACATCGTGTTCCGCTGCGGAGCCGAAGGCGAGGGCGGGTGCGGAGGCGGCGACCCGGAGGTCCGGGAGGTTCCGGTCGCCGGCGCAGTCGAGGGCGGCGAACCGGGCGGCCAGTTCGGGCGGGACGGTGCCTTGGGGGAGCGCGTCCGTCGGGTCGGAGGGAGCGGGCGCCGTCGGGCACGGTGCCAGCGCCAGGACGGGGCGGATGAGCAGCCGCCCGGGCTTGGTGACGGCGGTGAGCTTCTCGCCCGCGTCGCCGGGTGCGGTCACGGTGATGGTGGTGCCCTGGATCGTGGTCGTGACGTCGGTCAGGCCCAGGGCGGCCGCCCGCGCGCGGAGCTGGGAGGCGCTCTGTTCCAGGTTCTCCTTGGTGGCGGTGGCACCCGCGGTGAGGGTGACGGCGGTCCGTGTGGTGGCGCCGGTGGCGGTGGTCTTCGTGGCGCCCTGACCGGAGCACGCGGTGACGGCCGCCAGGACGAGCAGGACAGCCGCCGGGCGGGTGGGTCCGCGCAGGACGGTGCCCGCCCTGCGCCCGAATGAGGGATGCATGGCTGCCAGTGTTTCCACGCTCTCTCCGGCGGGGGACCACTTGACCCAACTGTGACAGGTTTCTTCGACGGTGGCCGTCCGCCCACGGGTGGCGGTGTGCCGGGTGGGTCGGACGGTGCGGGCATGCCGGGGGCTGGACATGGGGGGAGTGTCCGGCGGAAGCTGCTCGCCCGGTGACCGACATGGAGGTGCGTGCTGTGCGGCGGATCGCGGTGGTGGGGGCGGGGCAGGCGGGGTTGCAGCTGGGGCTGGGGCTGGTGGCGGCGGGCGGGTACGCGGTGACGGTGGTGGCGGCGCGGCGGCCGGGGGAGGTGCGGGGTGGCCGGGTGACGTCGACGCAGGCGATGTTCGGGCCGGCGTTGCGGGTGGAGCGGGCGGCGGGGCTGGATCTGTGGGAGGGGGAGGCGCCCGGGGTGCGGTCGGTGGACGCGGCGCTGGTGCCCGAACCGGGGGTCCGGGCACTGGAGTTCACGATGACGCTGGACGAGCCGGCGCAGTCGGTGGACCAGCGGGTGAAGATGGCGCGCTGGCTGGAGCTGCTGGAGGAGCGCGGCGGGCGGGTGGAGTACCGGGAGCTGGACCTCGCCGGGCTGCGGGAGTTGGCGGCGGCGAACGACCTGACGGTGGTTGCCGCGGGGCGGGGCGAGTTGGCCGGGATCTTCGAACGGGACGCCGCCCGTTCGCCGTTCGACGCGCCGC
The DNA here is from genome assembly GCF_042884635.1 of Kitasatospora sp. NPDC058115. NCBI lineage: Bacteria > Bacillati > Actinomycetota > Actinomycetes > Kitasatosporales > Streptomycetaceae > Kitasatospora > Kitasatospora sp. NPDC058115. Next base: position 98,527 of record NZ_JBHVTL010000016.1, on the reverse strand, counting down.
AGCGGCGGTTGTCGGCGCTGTACGCGCACGGGGTGGGCGCGCCCGACCCGGCGGCCGGGCCGCGGGCGCGGATGCACGCGGTGCCCGGGGTGGGGGAGTTGTACCTCCAGCCGGCGCTGACGCTGTCCGGCCCGTGCGACATCCTGCTCTGGGAGGCGCTGCCGGGGAGCCCGTTCGACTGTTTCGCGGACCGGCCGGATGCGGGCGAACAGCTGAGGAGGATGCACGAGTTGATGGCGCACTACCTGCCCTGGGAGGCGGAGTTGTGGGCCGGCGCCGAGCCCACCGACCCCGGCGGCTCGCTGTACGGCGCGCTGACGCCGGTGGTGCGGCGGCCGGTGGCGGAACTGGGCGGCGGGATCGCGGTGCTGGGGATCGCGGACGCGGTGGTGGTGAACGACCCGATCACCGGCCAGGGCGCGAACAGCGCGGCGCGGGCGGCGGACGCCTACCTGCGGGCGATCGTCGAGCGCGGGGAGCGGCCGTTCACCGCGGAGTGGATGGCCGGTGTGTTCGAGGAGTTCTGGGAGTGCCACGCCTGTCACGGCGTGGAGCTGACGGCCGCGCTGCTGACGATGCCCGACCACCTCCAAGCCGTGTTCGCGGCCGCCGGCGAGCACGAGTCGGTGGCCCGCCGGCTCGCCAACACCTATGCCGATCCCGTCGACTACGCCGCCTGGCTCGCCACACCCGAGCTGGTCGGCGCGTACCTCGCCACGGTCGGCTGAGACACCCGGCCGCCGTCAGGGTGCGTCGCCGATCCGCAGGGCGGTGGCGATCCGGCGGCGGCCGGTCAGCAGGGCCTCGGCGAGGACGCCGGCCGCGACCAGGGCGGTGAGGCCGAGGGCCGGCGGCAGGACGGCGGCGGGGCGCGGCGGCAGTCCCCGCGGCACGGGGGTGCCGAGCAGGGCGGACAGATCGAGGGCCGGGCCCGGGCGCGTCGTTGTCGGTGCCGGAGGCTAGGTTCTGAGGTGTCGCCGGGCACCGCGCCCGCAGCGGCCCGAAGCTCACGTACGCCGTGCCCGGAAGGGGCCCACGCCATGTCAGCCACCGCCACCGACGCCCAGTCGACCTACCTGGAGCTGTCCGAGGACAGCGGCAGCGCGCACAAGTTCTACGAGGTCCTGGTCAACGGGGCGGACGTCACCATCACCTACGGGCGGATCGGCGAGAGCGGCCAGACCAAGACCACCTGCTACCCCTCGCCGGAGAAGGCCGCCTCGGCGGCCGCCAAGAAGATCGGCGAGAAGGTCCGCAAGGGCTACGCCCCGGCGGTGCGCGGGGTGCGCCAGCGGCGCGCGGTGACCCGCCGGGCGATCGTCAGCAGCCGCTCGACGGCCCGCCAGGCGCCGGTGCTGTGGCGGTTCCGCTCCGGGGCGGCGGCGTTCGGCATCTTCGTCGGCGAGGAGCACGCCTGGGTCGGCAACGAGCGCGGCGACGTCTACACCCTCACCCACGACGGCGAGGTGACCGGCCGCTACGGCCTGCCGGACGGCGTCAAGTGCATCGTCGCCGACGACTGGTGGATCTACGCCGGCTGCGACGACGGCAAGGTGTACGACCTGGGCGGCAAGGTGCCGCGGGTGGCGTACGAGATAGCCGAGGACGTCGACATCTACTGGCTGGACATCCACGACGGCGTGCTCGGCGTGGCCGACGCGCGCGGCGGGATCACCACCGTCGACCACGAGGACGAGTTCCAGTGGCGCCGCTCGGCCGAGGGCAGCCACGGCTGGATGGTGCGCTGCGACGACGACGGCGTCTATCACGGCCACTCCCGCGGCGTGGCCCGGTTCGCGGCGCGCGGCGGCGCGCCGGTCTGGCACACCGCCACCGACGGCGCGGTGCTGTTCGGCTGGCAGGAGCGGGACGAGGTGTTCGCCGGCACCTCGCGCGGCTCGGTGCACCGGCTGCGCAAGGCGGACGGCTCCGAGGTGGCCCGCTACCGCTGCGACGCCTCGGTGTTCTCCTGCGCGGCCTCGCCCGACGGCCGGTACGTGTTCGCGGGCGACAACCACTCCTCGGTGTACTGCTTCGCGGCCGACGGCACCCGGCTGTGGAAGCTGGGCACCGGCTGCGGCTCGGCGTACAGCATGCAGTACCGCGACGGCCGGCTCTACCTGGTGACCACGGACGGTTCGCTGGTCTGCCTGGACGCGAGCGAGGAGGCGGTGCGCGCGGCCGAGGACGGCCGGCTGCCGCAGGCCGCCGAGGTGGACGGCAGCGGCTGGACGGCGGCGGTGGCCGGCGCCGCGATCGAGTCGGTGGCCGTCGGTTCGGTGGGCGCGACGGGCGGCATCGAGGTGGAGTGCGTGCAGGACGGCACCCGGCTGCGGGTGCGGGTGGTGTCGCCGGGCTTCGATCCGGCCCGCCGGGTGCAGTTCCCCAAGGACATCCGGGTGCCGGGCGCGCGGTACCTGGTGGCGGAGGTGCTGGAGTCCGGCAGCGGCTCGTTCTACCGCGCCCGCGGGGACATCAAGCGGCTGCTCTGAGTTCCCCCGACGGACTTCCCCCTCCCGCCGGATGTCCGTTGACAGCCCGGAGCGGGCCTCGGTGTAATGCGGGTGCGATTCGCACGTACGGCACACCGATCGTTTCGGGCTGTTCCCGGGGAAGCAGGGCGTCATGAGCGTGGACACCGAGGCCGTCGCGGATTCCGGGACGTCGGCGGAGACGGCCGTGCCGCAGTCCCGGATGGCCGCCCTCTACCAGCGCGACCGGACCTGCCAGGGGCTCGGCATCGCGCTCGACCGGGTGTCCACCGGGCACGCGGTGATGCGGATGACGGTCGGCCCGGCGATGGTGAACGGGCACGGCATCGCCCACGGCGGATTCCTGTTCCTGCTGGCCGACGCGGCGTTCTCCTACGCCTGCAACAGCTACGGCCCGGTGACGGTCGCCCAGGGCGCGCAGGTGACGTTCCTGGCGCCGGCGGCGGTGGGCGACGAGCTGACCGCCGAGGCGGTGGAGCGCACCCGCTCCGGGCGCACCGGCGTCTACGACGTGACGGTGCGGAACACGACGGGGAAGGTGATCGCGGAGTTCCGCGGCCAGAGCGTGATGCTGGCCGGAGCGCCGCACACCGACTGAGCCGGGGGCGCCCGCCCGGGCGGGCGCCCCCGGCCCCGGTCAGGCCGGCGGGCGTTCGTCGATGACCTGCTGGAGCTTGCCGGTGCGCGGGTTGGTGACCAGCTCCGAGCGCGGCACCCACTCGATCACCAGGTCGTGGATCACCCCGGCCGCCACGTCGTCCGGGTAGAGCGGGCGCGCCTCGTACACCGCCTCGATCAGCCGCTCGGTGAGGCCGGCCGGCGGCTGCTCGGTGCAGCCGAGGCGCAGGGTGAGCCCGTCCTTGCCGTCCCAGCGCCGCTGCACCATCTGCAGGCCGGAGATGATCCGCTCCGGGTCGTGGGCGAGCAGCACGGCGCGGATCTCCTCGGTCGGCATCGCCACCGTGCCGACCCGGGCGCCCTCGGCGGACCGGCCGACCAGGCGGAACCGCCCGCGCTCCACGTCGACCCATTCGGCGCGGTCGCCGGTCGGGTAGCGCAGGATCGGCATCAGGGTGCGGAACAGGTTGGTGACCACGACCCGCCCGGGCACCCCCGGTTCGGTGATCGGCTCGCCGGTGGTGTCGTCGACCAGCTCCACCACGGTCCGGTGGGGGAACGCCTCGTGCACCCGGACGTCGTCGCCGGGCACCGGCGCGCCGACCAGGCCGGCGTCCACCGAGGCGTAGCCGATCGAGGCGACGGCGGCGTTGGGGAAGGCCCGGGAGAGGATCGGACGCAGGTCGGCGAAGAGCAGGTCCCCGCCGAACAGCAGCAGTTCGATCCGCTCGGCGGTCCTGCCCTCCTTGACCAGGTGCTCGGCGACGGAACTGAGCTTCATCGGCTCGCCGGCCAGCACGTCCACGCCGAAGTCGTCGATCAGGTCGGCGATGTACGCCTCGGGCGCGGCGCCGACCGGCAGCCGGACGTTGTCGACCGGCGCGTGGTGCAGGGCGTTCTCGATGTAGAGGAAGCCGCCGTACAGCTGGCCGGCCCAGAACAGGTTGGCGACCCGGTGCCCGGGCCTGAGGCCGGCCTGGACCAGGCCCGCGCCGAAGGCGGTCACCGAGTCGGCGTGCTCGGTGCGGGTCCAGGGCGAGAACTTGGGCACGCCGGTGGTGCCGCCGGTCTTGTAGACGCCGGCGTCCGTCAGCGGGCCGGTGAGCAGGCGGTTGTCCGGCCAGGAGTTGGCGGCCCAGAAGGCGCTCTGCTCGATCAGCGGCAGCTGGCCGAGGTGGTCGACGCGCGGCGGGAGGTCCCGGTAGAGCTCGGCGTAGAAGGGGGAGTTGCGGCGGGCGAAGTCGACCAGCTCGGGAAGTGGCTTGGCGGGCACGGGTGGCTCCTGACGATCGATCAGTCCGGTCGGCCGGAGCGGCCGATCCAGGTGCGGGCGAGGGTCTGGACGGCCGAGCCGTCCGGGTCGGCGAGCTTCTGCTCCAGGTAGCGGGCGGCCCAGGCGTTGGTGGGGACGCGGAAGGCGGGCCGCTCGGCGCGCAGCGTGCGCACCACCACCTCGGCCACCTCGCGGGCCGGCTGGCCGGCGGCCTCCCAGCCCTGCCCGCCGACCCAGGCCAGGTAGTCGGCGAAGGTCGGCGCGTACGGGCCGGAGGCGGCCTCGATGGTGCGGCGGTCGATGTCGGGGAAGACCCCGAAGGCGGTGTCGGGCACGAAGCCGGGCACCACGACGGAGACCCGTACGCCGTGCGCGGCGGCCACCGGGGCCAGGCTCTCCATGAAGCCCTCGACCGCGAACTTGGCGGCGCAGTAGGCCTCGTTGAACGGCTGGCCGACCACGCCGTGCACGCTGCCGACGGTCAGCAGCCGGCCGCCGGCGGCGCGCAGCAGCGGCAGCGCGGCCCGGCTGACGGCGATCACGCCGAAGAAGTTCACCTCCAGGTTCGCCCGCAGCGCGGCGTCGGTGGACATCTCCAGGGTGGGATCGGAGTTGGAGACGCCGGCGTTGTTGACCACCGCGTCCAGCCGCCCGTACGCCTCGGCCACGCCGTCGACGCAGGCGGTGACGGACGCGGCGTCGGTGACGTCCAGCCGCCGGACGTCCAGGGTGACGCCGGCCTGCTCGGCGGCCTTGCGCAGGGCGTCGGCACGGGCCGGGTCGCGCAGGGTGGCGACGGTGGTGAACCCGGCGCGGGCGGCGGCCACGGCGGTGGCCAGGCCGATGCCGGAGGAGCAGCCGGTGACCAGCAGGACGTCGTCCGCCGTCATGACGCGCTCTCCGACAGCTCCGGCGCGGCGTCGGCGGGCTCCGGCCGCTGTTCGCGGGCGGCGGCGTCCAGCCGGGCCTGGATGCCGAGCGCCGGCAGGAAGGAGCAGGCGGCCAGCAGGGTGCCGCCGGCCATCACCCAGCGCGCCGCGTCCCGGATGCCCAGCGGCTCGGTGAGCGCCGACACGGCCAGGCCGCCGACCAGCGCGGCGAGCGGGATCACGCCCCAGGTGACGGTGCGGAACGCCGCGTGCATCACGCCCTGGTGCTCGGCGGACATCCGCGACTGGCGGGTGGGCGCGCTGCACACGTTGATGCAGGACATGAAGAAGCCGTAGCAGCCCATGGTCACCGCGATCACCGGCCCGGCGGGCAGCGCGGGCGCGGCCAGCACGCCCAGTCCGACCAGGCAGTGCAGCAGCAGCGACCAGGCCAGCGTCCGGCCCAGGCCGAGCCGCCCGCTGATCCGCGGGGCGACCACGGCGCCGATCAGCGCGCCGACCGCGCCGACCGACATGGCCGCGCCCAGCACGCCGACCGACACGCCGAGCCCCCGGTAGGCGAGCACCGGCAGCACCGTGACGAAGACCGGCCCGCCGGAGTTGAGCGTGACGGCCGCCAGCACCACCCGGCGCAGCACCGGGTCGGCCCAGTTCATCCGGAAGCCCGCGGTCAGCCGCTCCCACACGGTGCCCTCGACGACCGTGCGCTCGCCCCACCGCGGCATGGAGCGGAAGCAGGCGGCGGACACCAGGTAGCTGGCTGCGTCCACCAGCAGCGCGCCCACCCCGAGCGCGCTGTACAGCCCGGCGGCGATCGACGGCCCGGCCACCTCGGAGACCGAGTTGCTGCCCTCCAGCCGGGAGTAGGCGCGCACCATCCGGTCCTCCGGCACCACGGCGGGCACGGCGATCAGGTAGCCGACGTTGAAGAAGATGGTCGCGCCGCTGATCACCGCGACGCAGCCGAACAGCAGCGCGGTGGAGAGGAAGTCCAGCCAGTACGCGAGCGGGATCACCAGCACGGCGGCCAGCCGCAGCAGGTCGCAGACGAGCATCGTGCGGCGCTTGTCCCAGCGGTCGACCAGCACGCCCGCGACCGGGCCGAGCAGCGGGATGCCGAGGTACTGGGCCATCGCCACCACGCCGACCTGGAGGGCGGAGGCGTGCAGCACGAAGATCATCAGGGTGGGGACGACGAACACGGTGATCCGGTCGCCGACCACGCTGACCGTCTGGCCGGCCCAGAACAGGTTGAAGCCGCGCCCCAGGTCCTCGGGGCGCCGCAGCCTCACGAGGCCTCCCCGGCGGCCGCGCCGGCCTCGCGGACCACGAAGGAGGCGGTCTTGCCGGTGCGCCCGTTGCTGACCAGCGCGTCCGTGACCCGCACCGTGACGTGCTCCGGGTCGTGCTGGAAGGCGGTGCTCAGGGTGAAGGTGCCGGACAGCAGTTCGGCACGCAGCGCCGCCGCGTCCACCGCGGCGCCCGGTCCGGCCAGCAGCAGGACGTCCACGCCGGTGGCCCGTCCGCCGTCCTCGGTGATCACCACCTGGGCCCGGGAGACGCCGGGCTGCCGCTCCGCCCGGGTGACCAGCTCGTCCACGTGCAGGCCCAGGCCGCGCACCTGGACGACGTTGTCGCGCCGCCCCAGCACCCGGAACGAGCGGCCCGCCCGGCCGCACGGGCAGGTGGTCAACTCGCCCGCGTCGCCGGTGCGGTAGCGCAGCACCGGGTTGAGCACCTCCGGGTCGAGGGTGGTGAAGTCCAGCAGCCCGTCCGGGCCGGCGTGCACCAGCTGCGCGGGCAGCGGGTGGAAGGTGTCGGCGGGGCAGTCGGGCGTGTTGGTGCCGACCACCCAGGTCTCGGTGGAGCCGAACATGCCCCAGCGGCGGGCCTGCGGCGCGACCGCCGCGAGGTCCTCCTCCAGCTGCGGCTGCCAGGCCTCGCCGAGCCAGAGCACCTTGCGCAGCGTCGGCAGCTTGATCCCGGCGGCGCGGGCGTGCGCGAACCACAGCCTCAGCACGCTCGGGGTGCCGCCGATCGCGGTGACGCCGCGGCCGGCGAGGAAGGCCAGCCAGTCCGGGTACTCCTCCCGGGTGATCGAGCCCAGCGCGATCACCCGGCAGCCCGCCCGGTCGGCGAGCGCGGCGGCCAGGAAGTGCGCGCCCCACATCCGGCCGGCGCCCCAGGCGTTGGCGAACACGTCGTCACGGTCCAGCGCCTGCCAGTGGGCGTGCACACCGGCCATGTAGAAGCCGGTGGGCGCGTAGCCGACCTTGGGGGCGCCGGTGGAGCCGCCGCTCTGGAACAGCCAGGTGGCGGCGGTGTCCGAGCGCGGCTCCAGATGGGCGAGGGCGGTGTTGAGGTCGTCCTTGAGCAGCGGCGGCAGGGCGGCCAGGTCGTCGAGGGTGCGCACGGCGCCCGGGTGGGCGGCGTAGCGCGGGGCGAGCGCGGGCACCGTCCGCAGCAGCTCCAGCGTCCTGGCGGGGACGTGCAGGCGCGGCCCGGCCGCGTCGGGCGGCAGGGAGAAGGCGTCGGTCATCGGAGGTCCGATCGGGGGGTGGCGGTCAGGGGGCGGTTCGCGAGCCACGTGGCGTGGGCGTTCCGGTAGGCGGCGAACCGGGCCCGGGTGATGTCCCGTTGCAGCGTGCGCCCCGGGTCGTCGAAGTCCGGGGCGATCACGCCGTCCGGCTCCAGCTCGGAGAACCAGTACCGCTCGCCGTCGTACAGGAAGTCCACGCAGAAGAACGGGATCGCCAGCTTCTCGGCGAAGTACGCGGTGGCCTCTGCCAGTTCGGGCGGCACCGGCGGGAACTCCATCGAGCCGCCGCGGCTGGCGTTGGCCACCGGCGAGCCGGGCTCGGGCACCCGCCGCAGCGCCGCGTACGGCTTGCCGTCGATCACGTAGACGCGGTAGTCCACCGTGCCGTCGCCGAGGTAGGGCTGGGCGACGAGCGTGGTGTCGCCGCCCTGGGCGAGGCTGGCCAGGCCCCGGACGTCCTCCGGTCCGCGCGCCAGGTTGATCCCGCCGCCGCCGCACCAGCCGGCCGGCTTGACGATCGCCGGGTAGGTCAGGGCGCCGAGCGCCACCTCGTAGTGGTGCTTGGCGACGTCGCGGCCGGTGCCGATCCGGATCGAGGGGATCGGCGGCACCGGCGAGCCGGCCAGGTGGAGCACGGTGGCCAGCTTGTCGTTGCCGATCAGCGAGACGTGCGGCGGGAACGGCAGGTAGAAGCCGGCCTGCTCCAGCACCGCGTACAGCGCGTACTGGTTGAACACGTCCATCGACTGGTACGGCAGCGAGTAGAGCGCGGTGATGAACAGGGTGTCCTGCGGGGTGACCGGCTCCTCGTCGACGTAGACCCGCGGGTGCGCGGGGTCGGTGGCGTCCACGGTGACCGCGTCCGGCGCGTGCCGGCACCAGGTGAGGCCCAGCTCCTCGGCGACCTCGGCGTAGAGGTCCCAGAAGTAGTGGCGCCAGGTCGCGGTGGTCCGGGTGGACTCGCGGTCGGGGAAGATCCAGCACATCCGGCGCAGCGGGCCGGGGTCGTCTGGCGTGGCGGGGTTCACCGTGCTGCTCCTTCCTGGGGTGCGGGGTGCCCGGCCCGCTCCGCCCACCAGCGGCGGCCGGCTTCGGGGAGGGTGTCCACCGGGTCGTAGTAGGGGTGGAGGCGGTCCAGCGCGTCGCGTCCGGCCGGTCCGGCGCCGGACTCGCGGGCCTCCGGGCCGGTGCGGTAGTTCTTCGACCAGTACGAGATGCCGCGCTCGCGGTCGTAGGCCACCACCTGGTGCACCCAGCGCTTGCCGAGCCGCGGCACGTCGCAGACCAGGCGCGGGGTGGCGTAGCCGGGCAGGTAGCCCATGATCGCCTCCTGGAGGCGCTGCGCCTGGTGGAGGCTGGTGCGCCAGTGCTCGGCGTTGGGGATCATGTCGCAGAGGTAGAAGTAGTACGGCAGGATGTTGGCCTCGCCCTGGAGGGCGAAGCAGAGGTCCAGCAGGTCCTCGGGGGTGTCGTTGACCCGCCGAAGCAGCACGCCCTGGTTGCGCACGTCCCGCACGCCCGCGTCGAGCAGCGCCCGGGCCGCCTCGGCGACCAGCGGGGTCACCGAGCGGACGTGGTTGGCGTGGGTGTGCACGGCGAGGTTGACGGCCCGGCTCGCGGCGAGCGCGGCCACCCGGTGCACCCCCTCCAGCACCCGGGGCTGCAGCCAGTGCTGCGGCAGGCCCACCACGGCCTTGCTGGCGAGCCGGATGTCGCGCACCGACTCCAGTTCCAGCAGCCGGCGCAGGAAGGTCTCCAGCTGCGGCCAGGGCACATTGGCGAGGTCGCCGCCGGAGACCACCACGTCGCGCACGGCCGGGGTGCGCTTGAGGTAGTCGAGCATCTGCTCCTGGCGGTGTTCCGGGCGCAGGGCGAGCCGGGTCTTGGCGACCTGCGGGGTGGAGGTGCCGACCAGGTCCATCCGGGTGCAGTGGCCGCAGTACTGCGGGCAGGTGGCGGTCAGTTCGGCCAGCACCTTGGTGGGGTAGCGGTGGGTGAGGCCCTCGGTCACCCACATCTCGGCCTCGTGCAGCGAGTCGCGCTCGGCCTTGGGGTGGCTGGGCCAGTGCGGGAGCCGGTCGGCGTGCATCGGCAGCAGGTAGCGGCGCAGCGGGTCGGTCAGGAAGGCGGCGGTGTACGCCGCGGGGGTGACCGGGGCGTGCGAGGCCACGGTGTTGAGCAGCTGCGGCGGCACCAGTAGTGGCATCGTCGCGAACTCGGCCTGGTCGGCGTCGAGTTGGGCATAGACCTCGGCGGAGAGCAGGTCGCCCGCGACGGAGCGCAGTTGACGGGTGTTCTTGACGCAGTGGGCGCGCTGCCACTGGGCGTCGCGCCACTGGGCCTCGGTCACGTCGCGCCAGCCGGGCAGCCGGCGCCAGTCCGGTTCCACCAGGGGGGTGCGGACGTACTGGTAGGGCTGCGACGGCGCGGGGTGGGCGGCGGTCGCGCGGTGGTCGGCCATCCGGGGGCTACTGGCCGGTGAAGAGGGTGGCGAAGCGGGTGCGCAGTTCGCGCTTGAGCACCTTGCCGGTGGGCCCGAGCGGGAACTCCTCCGCCGTGCGGGCGATCCGGACGGCGGCGAGCGCGGCCAGGCCCGCCCCGGCGAGCGCCTTGTTGGCGGCCTCCTGCACGTCCGCCTCCGTGGCGTGCGCCGCCTCCTGCTGCAACTGGACGACGGCGATGGGGCGTTGGCCCTCCCCGGCGGCTCCCGGGACGCCGACCACCGAGCAGTCCCGGACCAGGTCGGCGCAGTCGGCCAGCAGCACCTCCTCGATCGGCAGGCTGTAGACGGGGCCGGCCGCGGTGTCGATGACGTCCACGGTCCGGTCCAGGTGGTAGAACCGGCCCTCGGCGTCGCGCCGGGCGACGTCCCCCGTCAGCCAGTACCCGGCCAGTTCGAAGCTGCTGGTCAGCCGCTCGTTGTTCCAGTAGCCCGGGGTGCGCGACGGCGAGTCGATCGCCAGCAGCCCGACCGTGCCGTCCGGCACCTCGTGGCCGTCCTGGTCCAGCACCGCGGCCCGGCGCACCACCTCCAGCGGCTTGCCGACGCAGCGGTCGTCGCGCTCCGACTCCGGCGTGGTGACCTGCCCGAACAGCGCCATGCCCATCTCGGAGGAGCCCAGGCCGTCGACGAACTGCGAACCGGGCAGGGCGGGTTGCTCGGCGCGCTCCTGCGGCAGCAGCCAGGGCCGGATCAGCCCGGCCGGGCGCTCGCCGAGGCGCACCAGACGGCGGATGTGGCCGTAGTGCGCGCTGTCGCCGGTGTTGAACCAGGAGTGCACCCTGGCGGCGGCCCTCACCGGCGCCTCGCCGGTGGCGAGTTCGACGAAGGTGCGGGGGAAGGAGGCGACCATGGTCGGCTGGAAGGCCTCCATGACCGGCTCGACCACCGGCCGGCGCCAGTCGGCCATCACCACGGTCGGCAGGCCGAGCAGGGTGGCGGTGAGGAAGTAGCTCAGGCCGCCCGCGTGGGTGTGCGGCATCAGGGACATCAGCCGGTCGTACGGCTCGGCCGGGAAGCGCACCATGCGCGGCTGCTTGCCGTCCCAGAACTGGCGGTGCCCCAGCATGGTGGACTTCGGCGTGCCGGTGGTCCCGGAGGAGTGGATCAGCGCGACCACGTCGTCCGGCGCGTGCCGGTACGGGTAGCCGGCGGGCAGGGCGCCGGAGGCCTCCGCGTCGAAGGCCTGGACCTCGGCGGCGAGCGCGAGGAAGCGGGGCCGGCGTTGCGGGTCCTGGCGGTAGGCGGCGGCGAGCCGGGTGGTGTCGTCGGCGACCACGCCGACCACGCCGACGTGATGGAGGTAGCGGACCATCACGTCGTGCCGCATGGCGTCGTTGACCAGCGCCGGGACCGCGCCCAGCGCGGTGAGCGCGAGGAAGTGCAGCAGCGGCTCCAGGCCCTCGGCGATCACCACCGCCACCGGCTCGCCGGGGCGCACCCCGTTGGCGTGGTACCAGGCGGCGTAGCGGTCGCGCAGCGCGGCCAGGTCGAGCAGGCTGTGGCCGCGCAGCACGACGGCGCCACGGTGGTCGGTGTGGTGGCTGTAGGCGAACGGGACCGCGCGGTTGGGGTTCACGGCGATCGCGTGGTCGAGGAAGTTGCCGGCCCCCAGGCCGGGCTCGGCCATCAGCCGCTCGCGGGCGGCGAGCGGCGCGACCGGGGTCGGCGCGGTGCTGCTCAGGGGGGAACTCGGGTCGCTCATGGCGTCTCCTGAGGGGGGTGGCCCGCGGTTCTTGTGGAACGGGAGCACGGGCTGAAGGGGGGAACGGTGCCGGGTGGTGCTGCCGCCGGGGCGGCGGATCAGGCCGCGCCGTCGAGGATCTCCGCGACGACCCGGTGGCCGGAGCGGATCGCGCCCTCCAGCAGGCCGAAGAACTCCGTGCTGGTCTCGGTGCCGGCCCAGTGCAGCCGGCCGTGCGGCGCGGTCAGCGCCGGACCGAGCCGCAGCCAGTCGCCGGGCCCGAAGAGCGCCGCGTAACAGCCCTTGCTGTAGGGGTCGCCGACCCAGTCGGTGACGTGGAAGCCGACCGGTTCGGGGAGCATCGGGAAGAGCCGGGCGGCCTGCGCGACCGCGGCCGCGCGCTGCTCACGCGGCCCCAGTGCGCCGTAGCGGTGCGCCTCGGCGCCGGTGACGAAGCCGGTGAGCACCCCGACCGCCGAGCCGGCCGGGGAGTCGTCCACCGTGGAGAGCAGCGGGCCCTCCGCGTTGACCGACCAGCCGGACAGGCCGTGCTCGCGCCAGACCGGCGACGGATAGACGAGGTTGACCTTGACCGCGCAGCCGCGTCCGGTGCGCGCGCCCGCCCGGCGGGCCGGGGGCTCGGGCCCCAGGTCGAGGGCGTCGGCGAGCAGCGGCGGCAGCGCCACCACCGCGACGTCGGCCCGGTACGCCGTGCCCCCTCCGGTGCGCACGGTGACCCCGTCGGCGTCCTGCTCGACGGACCGCACCGCCTCGCCGAGCCGCAGGGTGCCGTGGTGGCGTCCGGTCAGCCGGGCCGCCAGCCGCTCGCAGAGCAGGTGCGCGCCGCCCGCGATCCGGTCCTGCTGGGCGCCGCCCTCGAAGGCGTTGAGGTAGCGCAGGCCGCCGCCCGACCGCAGGTAGAAGGCCATGTGCAGGACCGAGACGTCGGCCGGGTCGGCGGCCATCATCTCGCCCAGGAAGAGCGGGAAGAACAGCCGGGCGTGCGGGTGGGTGAGGTACTGCTCCGCCCACTCGGCGGCGGTGACGGTGTCCAGCCGCGCGGCGTCCGGGGTGAGCCAGGGCGCCTCCGGCCGGATGGCGGCGGTCAGTTCGGCGAGGTGGTCGAAGAGGTCGCCGAGCGCCACCGCGTTGAGCGGCGGGAACCGGCCGTCCCGGGTGGCGTGTTCGCACGGCTCGCCGGTGCCGCCGTCCGCGCCCTCCGCGCCGTCCTCCTCGATCCCGAGGGCGAAGCGGCTCGCGCCGAGCATGGTGGTGGGAGTGGTGCGGAGGTCCAGCTCCTTGATGAGGTCCAGGAGCGCGGTGTGCCGGGCGCCGAGGTAGGCGGCTCCCGCGTCGACCCAGGCGCCGGGGGCGACCTCGATCCCGTGGGTCCGTCCGCCGACCCGTTCGCGCGCCTCCAGCACGGTGACGTCCACCCCGCGGGCGGCCAGCCCCTCGGCGGCGGTCAGCCCCGCCGCTCCGGCGCCGACGACGACGGCGGAGCGCACTCTGCGGCCTCTCATCCGGCGTTCGCGATCAGCTCGACGAGGCCCGCCGGGGTGGGCGCGAGCACGAAGTCCTCGAAGGACAGCTCGACGCCGTACGTCCGGGCGAGGGCGCTCAGCACGCGGGTGGCGACGAGGGAGTCGCCGCCCAGGAGGAAGAAGTCCGAGTCCGCGGCGACGTCGTCCGTCTCCAGGACGCGACGGAAGATCGCCGTCACGCCCTCGGTGTCGGCGGGGGTGGTGTCTGTGCTGCTCAACGTGGCTCCTAGGACCGTCGGGGGTGCGGCGTCGCCGGGGCGGCGCCGGGTGAGGGGGCCGTTCGTCCGCGCGGGCCCGGGCGCGCGGGCGCCACGGGGGAGCGGGCTACGGGTGGATCGGGGCTACGGGTGGGCCGGGGCCGGTGCGGCCTGGGCGGGCGCGGGCGCGGGGGCGGTGGCCGGTGCGCCGTGGCGGCGGTGCGTGGCGGCCCGGTCGACCTTGCCGCTGGCGGTGAGCACCAGCCCGGGCACGACGGTGATCCGGCCGGGCACGAGGTGGCCGGGCACCCGGTCGCGCAGGTACGCGCGGACCTCGGCGGCCAGCGTTCCCGTCGCGACCCCGGCGCGCGGGACCACGTACGCGACCAGGACGGAGCGGCCGGCCTCGGTCACCCCCGTCACCGCCACGGCCTGCACCCCGGGGTGGGCGCCGAGGTGCGCCTCCACCTCGGCCGGGTCGACCCGGATCCCGCGGATCTTGAACTCGCCGTCCATCCGGCCCTGGTGGGTCAGCACGCCGTCCGGTGCGCGGCTCACCCGGTCACCGGTGCGGAACCAGCGCACGCCCAGGCCGTCCTCGCCGAAGCGGGCCGCGGTGGCCTCCGGCAGGCCGAGGTAGCCGAGCGCCACGGCCGGCCCGCCGATCAGCAACTCGCCCCGGTCGTCGATCCGTTCGCGCACATGCGGCAGCGCCCGGCCGATCGGCACCCGGTCGCCGGCCGCCCAGGGCGTCGCCCGGTCGGCGGCCAGCGGCCCGTGCAGGTCCACGGCATGGGTGATCAGGGTGGTCTCGGTGGACCCGTAGGTGTTGAGCAGCCGGATCCGGCCGGTGTCGAGGGCGGCCCAGTCGGCGAGCCGCGCCGGGTTGGCGGCCTCGCCGCCGATCACCGTCAGCCGGACGCAGCCGGGCAGTGCGGTGCCCTCCTCGGCGAGGTGGAGGACCAGTTCGTGCCAGAAGGCGGTGGGCAGGTCGAGCACGGTGATCCGCTCGCGCTCGACCATCCGCAGGAAGCGCGGGAACGACCCGCAGTGGGCCTCGCGGTCCAGGACGAGCGCGGCGCCGCCGGTCAGCGCCGGGAGGATCTCCTCGAAGCAGGTGTCCCAGTTCAGCGAGGCGAACTGGAGCACCCGGTCCTCGGCGGTGAGGCCGAACAGGGTGCGCAGCGAGTCCACGGCGGCGGAGATCGCCCCGCGCGGCGTGACGACGGGTTTCGGCTGCCCGGTCGAACCCGACGTGAAGAGCAGATAGGCGGGACGCTGCGCGTCGTCCTCGGGTGCCGCGGCTAATCGCGGTGACCCGGTGCCCTGCGGGCCGGGCCGGTGGTCCAGGCCGAGGGTCGTCCGGCAGCCGGCCGCCGCGAGCATGTCCCGCTGCCGTTGCGGCGGGAACGCCGGGTCGACCGGGCAGTACGCGCCGCCGGCCGCCAGGACGCCGAGCAGCCCGACGACGGTGTCCGGCGTGTGCACCGCCGACACCGCCACCACGCCCGGACCGGTGCCGAGACGATCGGCCAAATCCATGGCCGATCGGTGCAGTTGGCGATAACTGATGTGCTGTCCGTGGTGGACGATCGCCGGTCGTCCGGGATATCGGCGCACGGTTTCCGTGAACGCGTCAATCAGATCGGAAGTGGCCCCGTTGATGTTGCGGTTATTTGTCATGCCCGCCCCAAAGAATGCCGTGCGAGCACGTGTTCGGTGCTCGGCGGACCGGGACTCTACCCGCCGGGACTGCGCAGCCACAATGGTTGTTGAGGATGTCGCTTCAAGGACGTGTGGTTGACATGTGAACGGGACTGGCTCTATCTGGGCGGGCTCCTGGGGTCCGAGTGACTGCGGACGGTGGCACTGCGATCACGCGCCGCACCGGCCCGGCGGTGCCGATTTCCGCGCAGATCGCACACCATCCAACTGCTGGGCTGTTTCCCGCCGTTCGGGAATCCGCCGGCCCGCCCGCCGCGGTTCCGCGGCCCGGGGCCGCGGCCGTCCGGGTGTTCCCGCTGCTCGCGGGCCCGGCGGGCAAGGGCTGTCATTCGCCCGGGAATTGACGCCGGGCCCGCCGCCGGAGCCACGATCGGACGCCGACGGATCGTCCGTCCGTCAACGGAATACGGCCTCCCCCGGCCCGGCCCCGCGCTCCCCGTCGGAGCCGGGCGGGGCCGGCCCCGACGGGGGGTCTCCCTGTCAGCAGGACAGGTTGCCGCCGCCGACGTCGGTGCCCAGGGCGGCGGTGAACTTCCGGTACAGGCTGATCCGGTCGTCGCGCTGGGCGGGGTTCCTGCCGTCGCACTCCAGGGCGCCGTTGATGGTGCGGATGGTCTCGCCGAAGCCCCTGTTGTTGACGATGGCGTCGTGGGAGGTCATCCGGCCGGCGCCGGTCTGGGTGTTCCAGAACCACAGGGCGGTCTTCCAGGACACCGCCGGGTCGTTCTGCACCAGGTTGGGGTTGTGCAGCAGGTCGAGGTGCAGGGCGTCGCCCGCGGCCTTGTAGTTGAAGTTCCAGCTCAGCTGCAGCGGGCCGCGCCCGTAGTACGCGGCCTGTCCGGCCGGGCATCCGTACGGCTGCGAACTGTCGCAGTAGTGCGGGTAGTTCGCGGTGTTCTGCTCGACGACGTACTTCAGCCCGGCGGTCTCGTGGCTGACGTTGGCGAGGAGGGCCGCCGCCTCGCGCTTGCGGGTGGCGGTGTCGCCGCTGGTCGCGAACTTCGGGTAGGCGCCCAGCGCGTCGACCAGGCCGCGGTAGGTGTAGAAGGCGTTCCTGGCCGGGAACAGCTGGTTGAACTGGGACTCGCTGACCACGAAGGAGCCGGCGGCGGACGCCGGCGCCGTCTGTCCGGCCAGGGAGAGGGTGCTCAGCACGGCGACCGAGGCCGTCGTCGACAGGGCACGCAGAAGCTTCATCGTTCCTCGCAGGGGAATCCGGGAACCGGTTCGGTGATGCGGTGCTTCGGGAGCGAAGCGCCGGAATCATCGTGGTGCCCGATTCCCGGAATCCGTGCGGCGCGCGGCGTCAAACCACCCCTTCGGGGAGAAAGCGTCACGCGGACCTGACGATGCCTCAAACAGGCGGAAGGGAATGCCGGTTCAGTGCTTGAGCAGCAGCGCTGCCGCCGCCAGCAGGTCCTGGTTGTGGCCGAGGACGTCGCGCCGGGTCAGCCGGTGCAGCGGGTCCGCGGCCACACCGAAGTCCTCCAGCGGGACACCGGTGTTGCCGCCGGCCCGGGTGGCCCGGCGCAGGGCGACCCGGAATCCGGCTCCGCGCGGCAGCGGCACCAGCAGCTCGGGCAGCCAGACGCCGAGCAGCTCGTACGTCCACACGTTGGCGCCGCCCGCGCCGGTGGTCGCGGCGGTGCCGAGGACCGGTCCCAGCCCGTTGTCCGCGAAGCCGGCGGCGAAGATGTCCGCCGCCGAGTAGGTGAGGGCGTCGACGATCAGCACCGTGGGCCCCGGGTAGCGCGGCAGTCCCTCGGCGACCGCGTCCGGGTCGGTGAGCGGGAACCCCTGCGAGTACGGCTCGCCGCTCTCCACCGCGTCGCGGATCGACGGCGCCCACGGACGGAAGGCCGGGTTGGCGCGGGCCAGCGCCAGCGCGGTGCGGGTGGTCGGCAGGGAGAACCGGACCGGCGTGACCGGGCCCGTGCCCAGCACCCGCAGGGCGGCCTCGGCGGCCAGGATGTTCCCGCCCGGATTGCCGCGGACGTCGACGACCAGGCCGTCGGCCGGCGCGCCCGCCGCGAGCGCCGCCACCCGCTCGGCGAACCGCCGCGCGCTCGCCACGTTGAACGAGTAGATCCGCAGGTAGCCGTACGGGCGGCGGCCGCGCGTCCTGCGGTACGCGAGGACGTCCCGGGGCGCCCGGGCGGCCGAGCGGCGGGCCGGGGCCGGGGCGAACAGCGCGCGTTTGGCCTGGCGGGCGGCCTCGTTGCCGGCGTCGATGCCGAGGTGGGTGACGAGCGTGGGCACCGGGTCCTGGTCCCGCCCGTTGTGCCGGCCGGCGGAGCGCACCCGCCACGGCACCCGGGTCTCGCGCAGCCGCCCGCCGGGGGTGCGGTAGGTGAGCAGGACCCAGCGCTCGTCCGGCGGGGGAGCGGTCCGCAGCGGGCGCAGTGTCAGCGACTCCAGCCCGCGCGCCAGCCGGGCGTCGGGACTGCAGCCCACCTGGGCGGCCGCGCTGCGTTCGACGGCCCGCTCGACCGGGACCCCGTTCCACAGCTCCAGCTCGACGCCCGCGTCGAAGTCCGCGTGCCGCAGCGAGTCGTCGATCCGGGAGACCGGGTAGTGCGGCGTGCCGTCCTCGTCGTGGTAGCACTCCACCAGGAAGCCGAGCACGGCGACCTGTCCCCGGTACGGGGAGGGCAGCTGGTAGACGGTGTGCAGATCGCGCAGGTCCCGGAAGACGGCGGCCAGTTCGGCGTGGAACTGCAACTCGCTGAGGGCGGGTACCCGGCGCTCCAGCAGCCGCAGCCGCTGCACCGGGTCGGTGGCGTAGCGGGCCCGTTTGAGCGGGAGGTGGACGTACAGCTCCTCGACCAGGACGCGGGCGGCGGTCAGCAGGCGGTAGCGGTCGGCGAGCGGCAGCGGGTCGGCGGCGGCCCCGGCGAGGAAGGCGTCGAGCCCGGTGGAGTCCGGCAGGGCGCGGGCCGGGGCGGTGAGCCGCGGGCTCACGGGTAGCGGGCCTTCAGGCGTTGCAGCTCCGGGATCCCGCTGCGGTCGACGGCCGCGAAGAAGGCGGCGTCGTGGGTCAGCGCGTCCGGCTCCGGGACGACCAGGCCGGCCGGGACGTCGTCGGTGCCGGCCAGGGCGGCCGCCTCGCCCTCGGGCATGTCGCCGAAGAGCGCGAGCGGCGCGTCGGGGTCGTCGAGCGGGCCGCCCCACGCCGCCAGCGCGTCCTGGGCGTCGCGCCAGGCGGCCTGCGGGTCCCGGCGGACCTTCGCCAGCGCCCGTCCGACGGCCGGCCAGTCGAGCCCGTCCAGGGCCACCCGGCGGCGCAGCCCGGGCGCGGGCTCGATCGCGCTGCCGGTGCCCGCCCCCGCGGCGGTCATCAGCGCCGCTGTGCCGTAGCGCGGCCGGCCGCGGGCGACCACCAGCAGGACGTGACGCTCGGTCGCGTCGACGAGGGTGCGGTAGACGTCCTTGCCGGGGTCGGGGCGGTCGAGCACCAGCAGGTCGGCGGCGCTGCCGGCCGCCAGCCGCCCCACCTGCGGTCCCCAGGCGGTCGCCAGCGCGTCGCCGGGGTTCGCGGTGACCAGGTCGCACAGGCTCCGGTCGTCGAAGTGGCCGGCCAGCTCGTGCTGGTTGAGGCCGTCGGCCACCTTGAGCTCGCCCAGCACGTGCTTGGTCCCCGACGGCGACCAGTCGGAGCCGAGCGCGATCCGCAGGCCCTGCGCCCGCGCCGCGACGACGTCCGTCGTCTCGCGGTAGAGCCAGAGGTTGGAGAACGGCGACCACACGACGGTGCCCCGCTCGGCGGGGTCGGCCGCCGCCACGGCGCCCTGCCAGGCCGCGAACTCGGCGGCGGTGAGCGCGGTGCCGTGCACGCAGACCAGGCCCGGCTTCAGGCACGGCGCGAGGTCGGCGAACTCGCGGTGGACGTGCGAGACCGGCTTCGCCGGGTCCGGCTCCGCGGCGCGCCGCCCCTCCGCGACGTGGTAGATCAGCACCCGGGTGCCGTCGAGCTTCGGCGCCGTCTCCTCGCGCAGCACGTCGGCGTCCTGCTGGAGCGCGGAGGTCAGCACCGTGTCCCGCCCCGCCGGGAGCTTCTCGGTGTCGACGATCCGCAGCAGCCCGCCGTCGAGCGGGCGGGTGGAGCGCGGCGCGCCCTGGACCGAGGTGGTGCCGCCGACCAGCGCCTTCACCTCGACGTACGCGAGCAGCGCCTCGGGCGCGGCGTGGCCGAGCACCTTGGCGGGCCAGGTGACGGTGGTCGCGTAGTCGGGCGCGTGCCGCTCGTCGACCCAGCGGTCGTGGTGCAGGTACGGCACGCCGACCGCCTCCCAGAGCGGCAGGGTGTGGTACTGGAGGTGGCCGTGCAGGTCGACCAGACCGGGCAGCACGAGGGCGCCGGTGGCCGTGAGGTCGACGACCGGGGCGGCGGCGAACCCGACGGGCGGCGGCCGGTCGGCCGGCAGCACCGCGTCCAGCCGGCCGTCGTCGCCGACGTACACCGCGCCGGGGTCGAGGACGGTGTGCCCGGCGTCGAAGGTGACCACGGTGCCGCGCAGGACGAGCGCCATCAGTCCCGCGCCTTCCAGACCAGCGTGTGCCCGTCGTCGGGCGACGGGCGGCTCACCGAGCTCGGCTGCCCCGTCCCCTTGGCGCGCACCCAGGCGTCGTCCCCCAGGAACGCCGGCACGCCGAACGGCAGATCGCGGCGCGGGATCGGGCGGTAGTCGCTCTCCTCGAACGTGTCACCGTAGTTGGGCCCGGTGTTGTCGCCGTCCTCGTCCGGCCCGACCACGACGCGCAGCGTCGTGACGGCCGCGCGCCAGCCGTCCAGCAGCGCCACCGGGTCGTGGCTCGACGGGTGCGGCACCTTCACCAGCACCGCCTGCTGCGGGCGGCCGTCCCAGAGCCGCACGGCCTCCTGCGCCATGAACCCCATCGCGACGACGGCTTGCAGGGCGGGGCCCACGGCCGTGCTGAACACCTCGTTGCGCCACTGGAGTTGGGCGTCGTCGCCGAGCCGCTCCTTCATCGCCTCGGCCTGTGCGGGGTGCACCGCGTACGCCCAGCCGTTGAGGCAGACGTAGGAGCGGGTCAGTCCCAGCTTCCCCAGGAAGCCCTGCACCCGCTGCCCGGCGTCGCCGACCAGGGTGCGGCCGGCGATCCGCTCGGTCGGCCCCGGATCCGAGGCCACCACCAGCACCCGGGCCGAGCCGTCGAGCCGCCCCCGGTAGAAGACCGGCCCCCAGTCGAACCAGAACGCCTGCTCGTCGGGCGGATCGGGCACTCGCGCGAACAGCTCCGCGAACGCGTCCGCCGGCCCCCGGTCGAACTCGGCCATCGCCCACCACCTCCTCAGCGACGGCCTCACGGGCCGTTGTGGTGTCCCTCCCAATGCACCACACCGCCCCCGGCCCCGCAAACGGGCCCGCCCGCCCCCCGGCGGGCGCGAGGACGACCCGCCCGGGGCCGGCCCTCGCCACCGGCGAGCCGCCCCGTGATCGCCACCCCGAACGCACCCACCGCCCCCCACGCTCCGGCCTCGGCCGCCCAGCACCGGCGGGGCAGGCGGAGGCCGTCGGCTCCGGGGCGGCGGTTCCGCTGCGCGTCGACCCGTGTCGTGGGTGGGTGTGCGGGTTCGGGGCCTCCGGGGGGCGGGTGGTGGCGTCGGGCGGTCATGAACTCGCCGATGCGATGCGGGGGCCGTCTGGTGAGGTGGAGGCCGTCGGCTCCGGGGCGGCGGTTCCGCTGCGCGTCGACCCGCGCTGTGGGCGGGTGTGTGGCCCGGTACCGCTGGGGCGGGCCGATGGCATCGGTTCCGGGGCGGCGGTCCCGCTGCGCCGCGCCGTCTCGCGCTGTGGGCGGGCGAGTGGGTTCAGGGCTTCCCGAGGGCGCGCAGGGGCGTCGGGCGGTCATGAACTCGCCGATGCGACGCAGGGGCCGTCTGACGAGGCGGAGGCCGTCGGCTCCCGGGTGGTGTGCGGGGCCGGCGGTCCCCGTGAGCCGCCCCCGGGGTGGTGCGTGGGTCCGGCACCTCCCGGAGGCGGGGCGGCGGGGTCAGGTGGTCATGAACTCGCGGGGGCGCAGGGGGCGCCTCGTGATGCGGACGTCGCCGATGTGGCCGTGGAAGACCTTGTCCAGCAGCCCCGCGTAGGAGTAGCCGCCCAGCATCCACGGGCGGCCGAGGGTGGTGAGGCCCACGGCGGGGGTGGACGGGTTGCGGGCGACCTCGCAGCCGTCCACGTACATCCGGCTGAGCTTGCCGTCGTTGACCACCGCGACGTGCCACCAGGTGTCCAGGGGCAGCTGGTGGCCCCAGCAGGTGGAGGCGCCGGTCTGGTTGAGGGGGTAGACGCACCACTGCAGGGCGGGGGCCTCGGAGAGGCTGAGCGTCACCACGGGCTCCTCGGGGTCCGTGCCGGGGCCGCTCCGGCCGGCCTCGCCCGCCATGCCCCAGCGGCTAAGCAGGGCCGACCAGCGGCTCTGTCCGGAGTCCCAGTCGGCGGGCAGCTTGCAGAACGCCTCGACGGTGAAGCCGCGTTCGAAGGTCTCGCGGTTCAGCGGAGCGGTGGGCACGGTCTCCAGGTAGGTGCCGCGCAGCGGTGAGCGGGCGCCCCTGAACAGCAGGCTGCCGTGGCCCGGCTGGTCGGGGTGGTGGTCGGCGGACCAGGTGAGCGCGTCGTCGAGGGTGCCGGGGGCGCTGCGCCGGAGCAGGTCGTTGCCCTGGCCCGTGAGGTCCTTGACGACCTGCTGCGGCGGGACCGCCGTGCCGTCGCGGCCGCCGTCGTCGAAGCGCCAGTACGCCACGGTGTCCCGCACCAGCAGCTCGGCGGGGCGGCGGGCCGGGCGCGGGGGGACGGGCGCGAAGCCGGCGAAGCGCCGGTCGAAGTCGATCGCGAGCGAGAAGCGGTCCACCTCCGAGGTGAGCTCGACCTGCTGCGCCGCCAGCGGGTTGCGCTCCTCGGCCGCGATCTCCTGGATCCACGGGGAGAAAGTGGAGACGTCGACGGTGTTGCGGTCGAGGTCGAAGCGGTACGCCCGGATCATCGCGGCGCCGCCGTAGTAGCGGTCCTGGTAGTTGGTGATGTGGACGTGGACGTCGTGGCCGGCCCGGTTCTTCAGCACGGTGCGCCCGGGCGGCCAGTAGTGGCCGTTGACGGTGAGGAAGATCTGGTCGTTGCCGCTGATCAGCCGGTCCCAGAGCTTGTGGCCGTAGTCGGACAGCTCGGCCCGCCCGGCGGCGTCGGCGTACGCCAGCTCGTGGGTGGTCAGGATCACCGGGACCTTCGGGTTGGCGGCGATCACCGCGTTGGCCCACGCGAAGCCGGCGTCCGAGAGCCGCCAGTCCAGCGAGAGCAGCATCCACGGGCGGCCGCCCGCCGTGAAGACGTGGCAGGTGTTGTACCCGTCCGGGCTGGAGCTGTGGTAGCCGGAGGTGCGGGCGGCCCGGGCCTTGCCGAAGGTCTCCAGGTACGGGGTGCTGCCGCGCCGGTCGTCGGTCGAGGAGCGGACGTCGTGGTTGCCGGCGAGTACGCCGTAGGCCGCGCCGGCGTCGTCCAGCAGTCCGAACACCTTGCTGACAGCGGCGTACTCGACGGCCAGCCCGTTCTCGGTGACGTCGCCGAGGTGGGCCAGGAAGACGATGTTGTCGTCCGTGCCGTCCTCCCGGTTGACGCCGCCGTCGAGCACGTAGCGGATCGAGGCCTCCACGGGCGCCGGGTGGATCCGGTCCTGGTCGAAGAGGTACTGGGTGTCCGGCATGACGACGACGGTGAACCGCCGGGCGTCCGGGTCCGGCTGCCAGCGCCCCTTCTTCGCCTTCCCGCGCGCCGCGCCGCCGCCGCCCTCGGCCGGGGCGGAACCGGCCGCCTGCGCGGGCTCCGCGCCGAGCAGTCCGAGCCCCGCCGTCCCGATCCCGGCGCCCAGCAGGCCGGCCCCGCGCAGGAACCGTCGCCGGCCGGCCGCGGCCGGACCGTCCCCGTCGAGATCGGCGGTCCGCGGGCACTCGCAGGCGTGCCCGGACTCGTGGATGTCGTGCATGTTCGCTCCCGAAGTGGTGTGGGCCCCGACGGTAGGGAGCGGGTCTGGTCGGAGATCATCGTCGGAGCCACGCGCCGCTGAACAGCGGCCGAACCCGGCGCGGCGAGGATCAGATCCACCCCTCTTCCCAGGCCCGGCGCGCCGCCTCGTGGCGGGTGCGGACGGCGAGCTTGGTGATGGCACCGGAGAGGTAGTTGCGGACGGTGCCGGGGGCGAGGTGGTGCTGGGCGGCGAGGTCGCCGATGGCCTGGCCGCGGTGGACGCCGCGCAGGACGTCGAGCTCGCGCGGGGTGAGCGGACAGGAGGTCTCGGTGAGGGCGTAGGTGGCGAGCCGGTGGTCGATGTAGCGCCCGCCGGCGTGCACGTCGCGCAGGATCTCGGCCAGCCGGTCGGCGGGAGTGGTCTTGGGGACGAAGCCCTGGACGCCCGCGGCCAGCGCGCGGCGCAGCACGCCGGGCCGGGCGTGGCGGGTGACCAGGACGGTGGGGACGGGGCGGTGACGGCGGATCGCCTGGGCGGCCGAGATGCCGTCGAGGCGGGGCATCTCCAGGTCCAGCAGGGCGATGTCGACCGGGTGCCGGGCGGCGGCCTCGACCGCGGCGGAGCCGTCGCGGGCCTGGGCGACGACGGTCAGGTCGGGTTCGAGGCCGAGGAGTGCGGCGAGCGCGCCGCGGGTGAGGTCCTCGTCGTCGGCGAGCAGGATGCGGATCACGAGGGGACCTTCCCGCGGGCGTGGCCGGTCAGTTCGAAGTGACCGCCCGGATGGGTGGCGGCGCGGACGCGCCCGCCGAGGGTGTGGAAGCGTTCCCGCAGTCCGGCCAGGCCGCTGCCGGGTTCCGCGGGGCCCGACGGGGCGCCGTCGTTGCGCAGCAGGACGCGGGCCTCACCCGCGCCGGTGGTGATGGTGATCCGGCAGTGGCGGGCCCGGCTGTGGCGCAGGATGTTGGTGACGCCCTCGCGGACCAGGGCGGCGAAGGCCGGCTGGAGCTGGTGGGGGATGCCGGCGGCCTCGCCGTCGACGGTGGTCCGGATCCCGGCGGCCTCCAGGATCTCCACGGCGTTGGCCAGTTCGGTACTCAGGCTGGCGCGCCGGTAGCCGTGGACCACGGCCCGGGACTCGTCGAGCGCGGCGCGGGCCAGGTCGGTCATCTCCCGCACGTGCGTGCGCGCCTCGTGGTCGCTGCGGCCGATCAGCTTCTCGGCCAGTTCGCCCTTGAGCGTGATGACCTGGAGCCGGTGGCCCTGGACGTCGTGCAGATCGGCGGCGAACCGCAGCCGCTCCTCGGCCACGGCCAGCGAGGCCGTGGTCTCGCGGACCTGTTCGGCCTCGCGCACCGCCCACCAGAGCCGGACCAGCATCAACTCCCCGCCGGCGATGAACAGCACCATTCCCGCGCCGATCACCCCCTGCTGCCCGGGCAGCAGGCCGGGGAGCTGGTGACGCCACTGCGTCACCGCCTCACCCAGCACTCCGCAGCCCACCGCGACCGCCGCCACCAGCCGCCGGCGCGCCCGGGAGGACAGCGACAGAGCCATCGCCGCCACCGTGGCCCCCGGCAGCATGGCCCAGTCGATCGCGGTATGCGGACGGTCCGCCATGTCGCCCCACACCGCGATCGCCGCGACCAGCAGCAGGTGGTTCCACCGCCCGCCGGCGACGGCGGAGCCGTGGAGCGGGGCCCGGCCCGCGCGGCCGTCCCGGACCGCCTGGCGGATCAGCCGGGTGTGCTGGACCGCGATGGCCACGAACACCGGAGGGGCGGCCAGGACCATGCGTCCGGGATACGGGTTGACCGCGAGATCGTGCGCGGCCAGGACCAGCCACGCGGGGCCCAGGGCGAGCAGCAGCCAGGAGGTCAGGCGGCCCAGACGCCCCGGATCGGCCGCCCCGGACCCCATGATTGAGGTGATCATCGAACGCCACCCTAGGGTCCGCCGCGGCCCGTTGTCTGTTGCCGAACCAGCCAAACGCATGACAACTGTCATACGCCGTCCGTGACTCGGCCCGGCCGGCCGGTGGCACCGGCCACTACTGGCGGGTGCCGCGCCCCGGCGAGACTCTTCACCACCCGGACCGCACCGGTCCCGGGAAGCCCCGCGGTCCGCCCGGACCGCGGCGGCCACCGCGCTCCGGGCGCGTACCGGCCGTCGGCCGGCGTCGAACCCCGTCCCACCTGCACGAGGCGTGCGCGCATCCGTCGACGCGCGCCTCCTCCCTGCATCCGCAACCGCTGGAGGAACACGTGAACACCACCCGCAGGACCCGCCGGCGCACCCTGGCCGCCTCGGTCGGCACCGCCGTGGCCGTGGGTCTGTCGGCCTTCGCCGCGGCCCCGGCCGCCCACGCTGACACCCTCCCGGCCCTCTGCAACCCCGCCGTGGACCGCACCACCACGGAGCCCTTCAACCTGCAGATCACGCCCGTCGTCACCGACTTCCTGATCTACAACGTCACCCCGGGCACCGTCGGACAGCACACCGACACCCTGAGCCGGGTCACCTCGGTGAGCACCACGGTCGACAACAGGACCGAGATCAGCGCCAGTGCGAGCGCGTTGTTCGCCAAGGTCGAGGTCAAGGTCGGCTTCTCGGTCCAGAAGACCACCTCCAGCACCACCAGCCAGACCGTCAGCGACACCTGGACGCTCAACACGCCCGGGCGGTACGGCCTCTACCGCGGCACCAGGGTCGTCACCGGCCAGTACGTCAACCGCGTCTGTGCCCAGACCGGCGCCACCACCGGCATCTGGGTCACCACGTCGGCGAGCCCCGGGAGCTTCACCACCTACGAGTCCCCGGAGATCGGCTCCGTCGGCTGCGCCCCCGTCCAGCCGGCCGGCACCGTGCGCCGGGCCGCCCAGCTCCTCATCAGCAGCTGCTGACCGCCCCCACCGACCCCATGACCACGGAGGACACCGTGACGAACCAGCCGCACCGCACCGCCTCCCGCCGGGGCCCGGCGCTGCGCGCCCTCGGCGCCGCCGCCCTCGCCTCGCTGGCCGGCCTCACCCTGCTCGCGGGCCCCGCGTCGGCCGCGCCCCAGGGGCTCGCGTCGACCGAGTGGCACGGCTACGTCTGCGACGACGGCTTCTACCGGATCAGGACGCCGTTCGGGAAGCTGGTGGAGCGGAACCCGAACAGCCCCTGGGGGCAGGCCGTCCAGAACTCCGACACCGGCGGCTACAACCAGCAGTGGAAGCTGTGCCACTACAACGCCGACAACCAGTACCTGATCCTGCGCAACCGGTCGAACGAGAACACCTGCCTGGGCGTCTGGAAGCAGAACCCGAACGACGCGTCCGAAGGGCTGGCCGACGGCGCCAACCTGAACGTCTTCGACTGCTCGGGGTACATCCACGCCAACCAGGCCTTCCAGTTCCTGTTCCCCACGCCCGGCTCCAACGAGGTGCTGATCATCCTGCGGCACAGCGGCAGCTTCGCCGCCGTCGCCGACCCGGCCGGCTCCACGGGTTCGGCCGTGGCGCAGTACACCTACCGGGCGAGCCTGTTCACGCTGGAGCACCTCGCCGCGTGACGACGGCGGGCCGCCGGGCCGGGGCAGACGCCCCGCGCCCGTGTGCGGGGCCGCGGCCGGGGCGGAGCGGCCCGGGGCCGGGAGCCGTGCGGCTCCCGGCCCCGGGTTCACGGCTGCCCGGTTCAGCAGGGGATGGGGGTGCTCACGGAGACCGGCGACGGGTACCAGCCGAACTTGGACACGCTGAAGGTGCCGCTGACGACGTTGTTGCACGGGACGGTGCTGCTCGGGCCGTTGACGGTGACCGTGCTCGCGAGGAAGTTCACGCCCTGGTTGACGGTGCCGAGCGAGGCGCCGCCGACGACCTGGCCGGAGATCGTGGTGGAGAGCTGCTGCGGCTGCGGCGGGAAGTCGGGGGACGGCGGGCCGGCCAGGGCGACGCGGCCGAGGAACTGGACATTGGTGCCGTTGACGGCGGCACAGACCTGGGTCATCAGACCGGCCTGCAGCGACCAGGCGCTACAGGTCTCGAAGGTCGCGGTCGTGGTCGAGGTACTGGTGGTCGCGGCCTGGGCGGGCGCGGCCATCAGCGTGCCGGCGGCGGCCGTGGTGGCCGCGAGCAGGGTCAGACCCTTCAGCGAACGGTTCATGGCGAGGTACTCCTTCACTCGGTGTGGTGTCCGCCCGGGGGTGTGCTCTCGGGGCGGTAGTGCTATTTCACATGTGAAACCTCACGTGTGCAATGGCATGAGTGTGTATGAGCTTCGAATGTCAGATGGATTCTTGGCATTTGGAATGGTGTGTCAGGCTGGAAAATGACCTTGGATGGCTAGATCGCATCGTGTCGGTCGGAGCCCGCCGAGGGGGACGTCGGCCGACGGGCGCCGGCCCCGGTGCACCGCCCGGAGCCGGGGCGGTGCACCGGGGCGGCGGACGCCCGCGGCGCGGGGCGCTCGGGCGCTCGGGCGTTCAGGCGCTCAGCGGACCTCGCGTCTGCGGACCAGGAGCCAGGCCACGGCCAGCAGCACCACGGCGAGGGCCGTGACGGCGAGCGCGGCCGGCCAGGGCGCGAGGACCGCCGAGGCGTCCTCGCACAGGCCGTCGGCGGTGCACGTCGCCGGAGCGGGCGGCTTCAGCTCGGTCGCGGAGGGGATCAGCACGGTCAGCGTCCAGGGCCGCAGGGCCGTCAGGCTGTTGCGGACGACGGCCTCCGCGAACAGGACGTAGACGAAGACCGTGGCGAAGGGGACGACGGCGCTGCGTGCCGCCCATCCGAACGAGGTGCCGAGCGCGCCGAGGGCGGCCACGACCAGGGTTCCGCGCAGCGCGGCCTGGAGGATGTCCGCGAGCCAGGCGGCGGTGACGCCGTCGGCGGTTCCACGGGTGGCCGCGGTCACGAGTGCGGCGCCGCCCACGATCGCCAGCACCACCACGGACAGCAGCACACCGGCCAGGGCGATGACGGCCACCCGGGCGACCAGCAGCCGGTGCCGGCGCGGTTCGGCGAGGATCCAGACGTTCGCCGAGCGGCTCTGCCAGTCCGCGCCGCCGAGGGAGGCCCCCAGGATGAACAGGATGCAGGCGGTCACCGAGGTGGCGACGGTCAGGTCGTCGGGCAGCGCGTCGGTCAGCAGGTAGCGCGGGTCGGTGTAGAACTGGTCCGGGTCGACCAGGGACGCGTCCACGCCCATCCGGGCTATCAGATCACCGCGCCGGCGCTCGGCCGCCGCGTGCGCGGCCGCCAGGTCCGTGTTGTGCGTGAGCCACAGGAAGCAGCCGTAGCAGAGGGCCAGCAACGGCGCGATCACGGCGGTGATTCCGAAGACCCTGGCGCTGCGCAGCCATTGGACGGAAACCGAGAGGAGTCGGCCGGCCGACGGCGCGCCGCGGACGACCGCCGGGGAGGGGGGGCTCGGGTGGGTCATCGTCATGCTCCGCTTTCCGGCTTCGTCCCGTCACCGGAAACGCTGGCGAGGAACAGTTCTTCGAGACTCGGGCGGTGCCGCCGGACTTCCAGCGGCGTCTGCCCGGCGTGGACGAGGGCCTCGACGGCCTTCTCCACGGGAATGCCCCGGACGTCCAGGACACCGGCCTCGCCGGCTTCGACGGCCTCGGCGGTCGCGCCGGAATTCCGCAGGACGCCCGCTCCGGAGTCCGGGTCGGAGCAGGTGATCAGCGCCCGGTCGGCCTGCGGGGTGATGAGCTCGTCGACGCGGCCCGCCAGGAGGGTCCGGCCGGCCTCCACGACGACGACGCTGTCGCACACCAGCTGCGCCTCGGAGAGCAGATGGGAGGAGAGGATCACGGTGCGCCCCTCGTCCCTGAGCTGCCCGAGCAGGGAACGGAGCCAGCGGATGCCCTGGGGGTCGAGGCCGTTGGCGGGCTCGTCGAGGACGACCAGGGCGGGGTCGTGCACCAGGGCGAGGGCGATGCCCAGCCGCTGGCGCATTCCCAGGGAGTAGCCCGTGACGGCCTCGTCCGCCCGGCCGGCCAGGCCCACGAGCTCCAGGGTGGCGTCCACCCGGCTCCGGGGCAGGCCCGCCAGCGCGGTCACCTGGTGCAGGAAGTGGCGGGCGGTCAGCCCCCGCGGTACCGGCGAGGCCTCGATCAGCGCTCCCACCGAGCAGGAGATCTCCGGCAGTTGGTGCGGCACCGTCCGGCCGAGCACCGTGATCGTCCCGCTGTCGGCGCGGGTCATGCCGAGCAGGCAGCGCAGGGCCGTGGTCTTGCCGCTGCCGTTCGGGCCGAGCAGGCCCAGGACCTCGCCCGCCCGCGCCGTCATGCCGAGGCCGTCGAGGGCCGCCCGTCGGCGCCTGCCGCGGCCGTAGAACTTGGTGAGCCCGTGGAGTTCGACCGTCATCCAGTCGCTCCGGCGCCCGCGGTCTGCGCCTGCGCGTCGAAGAGCGGGGCGCCGAGGAGCCGGCGGTCCCCGCTGAAGACCGCGCACACCACCCGCCGCTCGCCGGAGTTCCAGGCCTCCTCTCCCACCGGCGTGACCGGGAACAGGCTCAGGCGTCCGGTGGGGCGCTTGTCCTTGAAGGCGGCCTTGGCGAGCTTGTCGCCGCAGAAGGGCACCAGCGTCTTGACCATCGTGTCCTGCTTGCCCGGGTAGGCCCCGCCGGGCGGCAGGTAGGTGAGGGCGGGGGAGAGGACCTCGTACATGTGGGGGGTGTCGCACGGCACGGTGGCGACGTCCTTGCCGTCCTTGAGCTCCTCGCCCGAGAAGCACTGGCCGGGCTTGAGGTCGTACCAGGCGACGATCTGCGGTTCCGCGGTGGCGGTGGCGGTGGCGTAGGGCATCGTGTCGGCCACCGGTGCCGCGGCCTGTTCCGAGTCCCCTCCCGAGCAGGCGGACAGCGCCGCCACGAGGAGCCCCGATGCACAGACGAGAACTCCACGGTGGCTCTTTTTCAAAAGATTCACAACTCACCCCACTTGACGACCTGGCCGCACCGGAAGAAGGTCCGGGGCGCAGGGTGGTCGTTTCGCCCCTGCGCCCCGAACCTTTCACACCCTAGGTGATTCGGGGCCTGCCGGCAGGCGTTTCGCCGTCATATCCCGAATCGTTCACGCTCCATCGGAAGCGACTAGCACTGCTTGATGCCGTAGAAGGTGTCCCAGGTGTCGCCGTCGCTGCCGCCGTCGTTGTCGGCGTACCAGTACCAGATCTTGCTGGAGTCGATCGCGCCGACGTAGTGCCGCCCGGTGTTGTGGCTGTGGCCCTGGGCCTGGCTCGGAGGCTCGGCGCCGGCGCCCTTGTTGATCGTGATGGTGGTCGCGTTGCAGGCGGTGCTCGCCGACGCGGTGGGGGCCGCGACGAGGACGCCGCCGGCCGCCATGCCGACCGCCAGGAGCACGCCCGAGGCCTTGAGCTTCATTCCCATAGTTTCCCCTCGAATTGACTCGGAACTCGTATCGCGATCGCGATGGTCGGAACGTTAACTATCGATGTCGGGGGAAGTAAAGCGATTACCAACTCTGGAATTTCGATCACGATCAGATTTATCCGAAGAATCCGGAACTCTTTGACCAATCATTACCAGGCCGCACGTATCGGACGTGACAAAACGGTCAGCCGTCCCACCGGTCCCTGGTGTTACCCGCCGAGCGGAGACAATCGGCCACGGCGACGGTTTCCGGACTTTCGGTGGTGGGCCCGGCGGTGACGCGCGGGTGCGGAGTCCGCCGCGACCCGGCCCGCGCCGGCCTGCGGGCCGGACCACGTGCCCGGACCGCGTACGCCCGCAGGACGACGCGGTGCGGGCCCTGGGGATCATGCCCGGGGGGCCGTGCTCGTCCGGGGAGCTGACGACGGTGCGCCGGGCCCGGTGATGTCGTGGGAGGACGCCGAACCGAGAGGAACCCCGTGAAGCCGCAGCCCTTCCGCCTGATGACGATCGCCGTCGTCGCCGGGACCCTGGCCGTCACCGCCCCGTCCGCCGTCGCCGCCCCGTCCGCCGCGGGCGCCCCCCGGCCGGACGCCGTCCGGCAGAGGCTCGACGCGCTGGTGGCGGAGGACGGTGCGCCGGGGGCGCTCGGGACCGTCCGGTTCGCGGACGGCCGGACCCGCAGCTACACCGCCGGGGTGGGCGATGTGCGCACCGGCGAGCGGGTGCCCCGGGACGGGCAGGTGCGGATCGGCAGCAACACCAAGACGTTCACCGCCGTCGTCGTGCTCCAGCTCGTCGGCGAGGAGAGGATCGAGCTCGACGCGCCGGTGGAGCGGTACCTGCCGGGCGTCGTGCGCGGCGAGCGCATCGACGGCAACGCCATCACCGTTCGCCAACTCCTCCAGCACACCAGCGGGTTGCCCAACTACACCCGCTACCTCGGCGACGACGTCCGCCGCTACCGCCCGCGCGAGCTGGTCGACATCGCGCTGCGCCACCCGGCCGACTTCGCGCCCGGCGAGTCGTGGGCGTACAGCAACACCAACTACGTGCTGGCCGGCCTGATCGTCCAGGAGGTCACCCACCGCCCCCTCGCGGACGAGATCGACCGGCGCGTCGTCCGCCGCCTCGGCCTGCGGCACACCTACTTCCCGGCGCCCGGCGACGCGACGATCCGCGAGGCCCACCCGCACGGCTACTACCGGGAGACGGCGGACGGGCCGCTGACCGACATCACGGAGATGGACCCGTCCTGGGCCTGGGCGGCCGGGCAGTTGGTGTCCACGGCCGCGGACCTCAACCGGTTCTTCGGCGCCCTGGTGGACGGCGAGCTGCTCCGGCCCGAGCAGCTCGCCGAGATGCAGCGGACCGTCGACGCCGGGGAGCCCTTCGCCCCGGGCACCGGCTACGGGCTGGGTCTGGTGAGGACGCCGCTGTCCTGCGGGGGCGTCCACTGGGGCCACGGCGGCAGCATCCCGGGGTACGAGACGCGCGGCGGCGCCACCGCGGACGGGCGCGCCGCGAACATCACCATCACCGTGCAACCGGGCGACGTGGCGACGGCGCGGCACCTGGAGGCCGCCGTGGACGCCGCCCTGTGCGCGGCCGGGCAGGCGAAGTAGTACCCCCGAAGGAGGACGACACCCTGCGGGGTCGTCCCTATGGTCCAGACCTATGAGATTACGAGGACCACTGAGAACCGCCGGCGCCGCCCTCGCCCTGCTGCTCGCCGCGGCCGGTACCGGGGTGGCGGAGGCCGCCCCGCAGGAGCGGCCCCGGCCGCCGGTCTGGACGGACTGCCCCGCCGACCCGTCCGGGGCGCCGGTGGACCCGCGGCTGCGGTGCACCACCGTGCGGGTGCCGCTGGACTACCGGGACCCCGGCGGGCGGACCATCGAGATCGCCGTCTCGAAGCTCGCGACCGCCGCGCCGGGGTCACGGCGCGGCATCCTGGTGCACAACGCCGGCGGGCCCGGGATGGCCAGCCTGCACCTGCCCACCGCCCAGGAGCCCGGCTACCCGAAGGACGTGCTGGACCAGTACGACCTGGTGAGCTTCGACCCGCGCGGGGTCGGCCGCAGCGCGCCGGTGAGCTGCGGCCGGACGGCCGCCGAGGTGCCCTACGAACTGGTCTTCCCGTTCCCGGCCCCCGACGGCTCGATCGCCCCGAACGTGCGCTTCGCCCGTGACCTGGCGCGCGACTGCCTGGCCCGCAACGGCGAGTGGATCCGTCACCTCACCACCGCCAACACGGCACGGGACATGGACCGCATCCGGGCGGCCCTCGGCGAGCCGCGGATCTCCTACCGCGCCGCGTCGTACGGCACCTACCTGGGCGCGGTCTACGCCGAGCTGTTCCCCGGCCGCACGGACCGCTTCGTGCTGGACGGCAACGTCAGCCCCAACGTCACCTGGCAGGACCGGCTGGCCACCTGGGACGCGGCGAGCGAGCTGCGCTTCGCGGACTTCGCCGCCTGGGCGGCCGAGCGCGACACCACCCTGCGGTTCGGCGCCACCCCGGCGGCCGTGCGCGCCAACTACTTCGCCCTGGCGGCGAAGCTGGACCGCGCGCCGGTGAACCACCCGGTGGCCGGGCCGGTCAACGGCAACCTCTGGCGCACGCTCTACCGCCTGGACTCCTACCACACCGCGCTGTTCCAGGAGATCGCCGACTGGTGGCGCTACCTCGCCGACGACGGCGCCGGACCGGTGCCGTACTGGTGGCTGGCGAAGGGCACCCCGGGCATCCCGGACGACAACGACGTGGCCGCACTGGTCGCGGTGCTCTGCGGCGACACCCCGGCGCCGCGCGACCTCGGCCGGTACCAGCGGAACGTCACCGCGAGCCGGCAGCGCAACCCGGTCCTGAACGGCATGGGCGCCAACGTCTGGCCCTGCGCCTTCTGGCCGGCCCCGGTGGAGCCCGCGGTCCGGGTCACCGACCGGGGTCCCGCCAACATCCTGCTGCTGCAGACCGAACGGGACCCGGCCACCCCGCTGGTCGGCGCGCTGGGCATGCGGGCGGCGCTCGGCAAGCGGGCCCGGATGGTCACCGTGGACGGCGGCAACCACGGTGCGTACGACCGGTCGGTCCCGTCCTGCGCGGTCGACGCCGCCGACCGGTTCCTGGCGACCGGGGTGCTGCCGGCCCGCGACCTGTCCTGCCGCGCGTAAGCGCCGGAGGCCCGCCGGGGCCCGCCGGTACGGAGACGTCCGTACCGGCGGGCACCCGTCGCGCCGACCGTCGCGGGGGCGGGCCGCCGGGGGTCAGCGGATCAGCCGGACCTCCGGGTGGGCGGGGGAGGGCGCGGTGAACAGGGGCGTCGGGCGGTGGCGCAGGTGGAGGTCGAAGAAGGCGGCCAGATAGGCGCGTTGGGCGGCGACGGCGCGGGCCGGGTCGATCGTGCCGAGCAGGTGGTCGACCTCGTCGGCGGGCCAGGGCAGGACGGGCCGGGCGGCGGTCAGCAGCACCTCCAGGTCGGCGAAGCTGCCGTGCCCGGAGCCCTCCAGCAGGATCTGGCGGCGCCAGGAGGACAGGCGCGGCCACAGCGCGTCCCACATGGCGTCGCGCACCGGGCGGACGTCCGCGGCGCCGAACAGCAGCAGCGGCCGGTCCAGGCCGTCGGTGGCCACGGTGCCGAACACCGGGCCGTCGAGGGAGGCGCCGGCCAGCACGCGCGGGTCGTCGTGCAGCGTCTGGACGGCCGTCGCGCCGCCCATCGAGTGGCCGGCCACGCCGACGGCGGTCAGGTCGAGGGCCGCGCCGAGGCCGGGCGGGAGGGGGCGTCGCTCGGCGTCGGGGTTGCCGCCCGCGGCGAGTTCGGTGAGGCGGTCGAGCACGAAGCGGGTGTCCGCCGTCCGGTGGGCGACGATCTCCTCGTCCGTCATGGCGAACACGGCGGGTTTGTTGCGCACCTCCAACCGGCCGTCCGGGAAGGCGACTTCGCCCGCGTCGAAGGTGTGGTCGAGGACGGCCACCGCATAGCCGCGGGAGGCGAGGTCCTCGGCGGCGAGGGTGGCGAAGGAGCGGTCGGCGCGCGAGCCGGGGGAGTAGAGGACCACCGGGTGGCGGGAGGTGCGGTCGGCGGGCGCGTCGAGGCGGGAACGGGTGGTGGGCCAGGCGAGTTGCCCGGGGGCGACGCCGAGGTAGTCGGCCTCCAGGTGGGCCTGTTCGGCCGGTCCCGTCCAGGGCGCGAGCCGGTGGGCGGGCGCGCCGCAGGCGGCGGCCGGGTACCAGAGCTGCGCCATCAGTTCGCGCGGACGCGGGGTGGGCGCCCAGCGGTCGGGGCGCTGCGGGTCGACGAGGTGGAGGCTGGTGGTGCCGACCGGCAGCGGGCCGGTCGGCGCCGGGAGGGTGAGCGGGACCGGGGCGGTGCTGGTGCTGCTCACGGTGCTGGTGCTGCTCACGGTGCTGGTGCTGCTCACGGTGGTGGCCGCCGCGGCGGTGGGGGCGGTCGCGGCGAGGGCGCCGGTGGCGAGCAGGACGGCGAGCGCGGCGGCGGCCGGCCGGTGACGGTGGTGCGGCATCCGGGAGTTCCTTCGCGTCAGGGGGTGGTCTCCCGCCCACCGTGGCGCCCGGACCGGGCCCGGCGCGTCCCGCCGCGGGCGTACGACCGTGGTCGGATGCCGGTCCGTCCGCCCGTGGCTAGCCTGGCCGGGTGCAGAACGACCAGTGCCTCGCGCCCGTCCCGTGGACGAAACGGCTGGCGCCGGTGCACCGGGCGTGGACGGACCCGCTCGCCGCACTGGCCGGCACGGCCGTGACCGCCGCCCGGGTGCTCGGCGCCGCCCGGGACTTCGACCCGCACGGGCGCGGCAACCCGCCGCCGGACGGCCCCGCCGCGGTGGCCGTGGCGCTGCTCGCCACCGCGCTGCTCGGCCTGGCCCTGGCCGCCCGGCGGCGGCACCCGGCCGGGGCGTGCGGGCTCGCCGCGCTCGCCTGGGCGGGCACGGTGGCGGGCTGCCGGCAGCCGGCGATCGGGCTGGTCGTCGGGTTCTGGGCGGTGACGGCCGGGGTGCTGGTGGCGTACACGGCGGCGGCCCGGGACCGGCGGACCGCGCGGACGGCGCTCGGCGCGGCCGTCCTCGGCTGGGCGGTCACCCTGGCCGCGCCCGGCGAGGTGGGCGGCAACCTGCTGCTCGCGGTGATCGGGCAGACGGCCGGCTGGGCGGCGGGGGACGCGGTGCGCCGCCACCGTGCGCACAGCGCCGCGCTCGCCGCCCGGGCGGCGGCCCTGGAGCGTGCCGCCCGCTCGGAGGAACGGCTGCGCCTCGCACGTGAGTTGCACGATGTGGTGGCGCACAGCCTGGGCGTGGTGAGCGTCCAGGCGGGCTTCGGGCGGTACGCGCTGGAGCGCGCCGCGCAGCAGGACGGCCCGGCCGGCACCGCGCTCGCGGCGATCCGGGCGGTGAGTGCGGAGGCGCTGCGCGAGACCCGGGCGCTGCTGGCCGTGCTGCGCGAGGACACCGGGCCGGGGGCGCCGCCCGCCCCCGTGCCCGGTCTGACGGCGGCGGACCTGACGCGGCTGGCGGAGCGGACGGGCGCCGCGGGCGTCGCCGTGCGGCTGCGGATCCGCGGCCGGGAACGCGCCCTGCCGCCCGGCGTCGGCCTGTCCGGCCACCGGGTGGTGCAGGAGGCGCTCGCCAATGTGGTCCGCCACTCGGGCGCGGCCCTGGCTCGGGTGGAAGTGGAGTACCGGGACGGCGGGTTGTGGCTGGAGGTCACGGACGACGGCCCCGCCGACGGCCGCCCCCGCGCCGTCGTACCGGCGCCGTCCGGCGGCACCGGCCTGGCCGGGATGCGCGAGCGGGTCGCCCCGTACGGCGGCTGGTGCGAGGCCGGACCGACGCCGGCCGGAGGGTTCCGCGTCACGGCGGTCCTGCCGCTGGACGACGCGGCGGTCCGCTCGTGACGATCCGCGTGGTGGTCGCCGACGACCAGGCCCTGGTGCGGGCCGGGTTCGCCGGGATCCTGCGCCTGGCGCCCGGCTTCGCGGTGGCGGGCGAGGCGGCCGACGGCGCCCAGGCCGTCGAACTCGCCCGGCGGGAGCGGCCGGACGTCGTCCTGATGGACATCCGGATGCCGGGCCTGGACGGCATCGAGGCCACCCGCCGGATCACCGCCGGGCCGTCCGGCAGCCGGGTGCTGATCCTCAGCACCTTCGAACTCGACGACTACGTGCGCGCAGCGCTGCACGCCGGGGCCGGCGGCTTCCTGCTCAAGGACGCGGAACCGGCCGAACTCCTTGCCGCCACCCGGGCGGTGGCGGCCGGGGAGGCGGCGCTCGCGCCCAGCATCACCCGCCGGCTGATCGCCGGACTGCTCGCCGGCGCACCGGCCGCCGCCCCGGCGGACCCGGCCCGCACCCGGGCCCGCGAGGCCGTCGCCGTCCTCACCCCCCGGGAGCGCGAGGTCCTCGCCCTGGTCGGCGACGGCCTCACCAATCCGGAGATCGCCGCCGTTCTGCGCATCACCGAGGGGACCGCCAAGACCCACATCGGCCGCCTGCTCCACAAGCTCGCCGCCCGCGACCGAGTGCGCCTGGCCGTCCTCGCCCACCACGCGGGTCTCTCGCGCTGACCGCCGCGGGCGCGGCCGCGGCCGTGAGATTTTGCCGAACGGTCGACCAATCGGCCCGCGGACCCGGGTAGCGTCCAGCTCCGTTCCCCGTCGAAACCGCCGAGAGGTGTGCCATGAACCCGGTCGATCTGTACGAGGCGGCGTCCGCGCTGCCGACGCCGTGGAACTCCCGTGCGCTGGGGCGGGTGGGGACGGCCGTCGTGAAGGTCCTGCGGATGGACGGGCGGCCGCTTCCGCCCGAGGTGCACGAGGCGGCGGAGCTGTTGCTCGTCCTCGACGGGAAGCTCGAACTGCTCGTCGAGGGTGTCGAGCTGACGGTCGGCCCGGGCGAGCTCCACCGGGTGGCCGCAGGGGCCCGGCACGCCGTGCGGCCGGGCAGCACGGGGACCCTGGTCGTGGTGGAGGAGTCCGACCGGGCCGGGGCTTAGGACCGGCCTTCGAGCCCCGGCCTGCCGGGCGGCGAGCCCTCAGTCCTTCGGTCGGGAGGTGCCCTGCCTCCGTCTTGCGGTGTACGGGTTGGACGGCGGGGGCTTGAAGGCGGGCCCCGGCCGGGGTGGCGGTGTGCGGGCGCCGCTTCGGCAGGGGGCCCGGCTTCACCGGGCGCGCCGGGGCGGACACGGGTCGGGGCCGGTCGCGGGGGGAGATCGCGACCGGCCCCGGCTGTCGGGGGAGACGGGCGGGCTCAGCGGAGCCAGGCGTGGTCGCGGACGACCGGGAGGGCGGCCCAGCGGCGGGCGAGGCCCCAGGTGCGGCCGGCACCGGTGACGGCGAGGGCGATGAGCAGCAGGGCGTAGACGACGTGGTAGTCGAGCAGTGGGTTGGTCGACCCGCTCGCGGTGCCGTCGGCGAGGTGCCGGGCGGGCGGCCACTCGGCGGCCCACATCAGGGCGAGCAGGACGGTCCCGCCGGCGGCGGCGATCCGCAGGGCGACGCCTCCGGCCAGGGCGAGCCCGATGCCCAGCAGGCCGAGCATGAACAGCCAGTCCGCCCAGGCCTGGCCGGCCATGGCGTGGAAGGTCCCGCGGAGCGGGCCGACGGCGACGTGGGAGAGGAAGCCCTTGGCCGGCGACGCGCCGTCGATCCAGGCGCGGCCGTCGGTGGTGGAGTAGCCGAGGCCGAAGGTCTTGTCGGCGAAGGCCCAGAGGAACACGGCGCCGAGGGCGATCCGGGCGGTGGCGAGCGCGGCGCCGCCCGCGGTGACCCGGGCCGGGACGGCGGCGGCGGACGCGGAGGCGGTGCGGTGCAGGTGGGTGCGGGGGGCGCGGGCGCTGCGGGCGGCGGAGGCGTGCTGAACGGCCATGGCGGGGCTCCTCGGTGGGGGTGGGTCCTCGGGCGGGACCGGTGCGGTCCGACGGGCGTCGGGCCGGCCGTGCGGCGGAGCGGCGGTGCGGTTCATCTGCGGTACAGCCTGCCGCGCCCGCACCGGGCGGGTCTGCGGGCCGTTGGTCCCGGTGGGCCGAACAAGGGTCCCGACAGGTCGGTCCTGGTTGCGAACTCCCCGTGCGTGGACCGACCGCCGGGCTGGTTCGACAAGTGAACCGACAAGCGTGCGGAGGCCGTCCACGGGCGCCGAGCGACCGCGGGTCCATGGCCGGCTTCCGCGGCCGGGCCACCGGCGCCGGGAACGCCCCGATGGGGCCGAGCCTCGCCTTCGAGCCGGGCCGCAGGGCGGCCTGCTGCCCCGCCGTCCGCCCGGCCGGCGAGAAGGAGTACGCCGAGCGTCGGTTCCCCCACGAACCGGTGAAGGAGGCCGGTGGCGGATGGTCCGCCCCGGCACCCGGAGCAGCGGCGACGGGCGGAACGGGCCGCGACAGGGGATAACCTTGGGTGCCCGGAGGCGGGCCGACCGACCCAAGAGGAAAGCAGCGTGGCGCACGACAGGCAGGACCCGGCCCTGATCGGACGGCAGCGCGAGACCGGCCTGCTGGCCGCTGCCCTGGACCGGGCCGGCACCCGCGCGGGCGGGGCCACGGTGCTGCTGCGCGGCGACGCGGGCGTCGGCAAGAGCACCCTGCTCGCCTGGACCGAACGCGCCGCACGCGATCGCGGCTTCACCGTGCTGCGCGCCACCGGCACGGAGGCCGAGACCGACCTCGCCTTCGGCGCCCTGCACCAGGCCCTCTGGTCGCTGCTCCAGCGCTCCGGCGCGCTCTCCGCCCACCAGCGGGACGCCCTGGAGAGCGCGTTCGGCGCCCGCTCCGGCACCCCGAGCGGCTTCGCCGTCGGCGCCGCCGCCCTCGCCCTGCTCGACGACGCGGTCCGCACCGCCCCGGTCCTGCTGGTCCTGGACGACCTGCACTGGATCGACTCCTCCAGCGCCACCGTCTTCGGCTTCCTGCACCGGCGCTGCGCCGAACTGCCGGTGGTGATCCTCGGCGCCACCCGCCCGGACGGCCAGGCCGCCCAGGCCTGGGCCGCCGAGCCCGTCGACGTCCGGGCGCTGCCCCGGGCGGACGCCGCCGCGCTGCTCGGCAGCCGCTACCCCGAGCTGGCCGTCGGCACCCGCGACCGGGTGCTCGCGGAGGCGGACGGCAACCCGCTGGCCCTGGTGGAGCTGCCCCGCCAGCTCGCCGCCGCCCAGCAGCGCGGGGTCGCCCCGTTGCCCGACCGGCTGCCGCTGGGGCGCCGGCTGGAGCGGATGTTCGCCGAGCGGCTGGACGCGATGACCCCGGAGGTCGGCCGGCTGCTGCTGCTCGGTGCCCTGGCCACCGGCCCGGACCTCAGCAGCGGCAGCTGGCTGCGCGCCCTCCCGGACGGCACGGCGGGGGAGACCCTGGAGCGGATCGAGGCGGACGGCCTGGCCCGGCTCGACGCCACCGGGCAGCTGGTGTTCCGCCACCCCCTGGCCCGCACCGCCGTGCTCTCCGCGGCCTCCGACACCGCCCGCCGCGAGGCCCACCGGGTGCTGGCCGGCACCCTCGCGCCGGGCGACCCCCGGCGGCTGAACCACGAGGCCGCCGCCGCGCTGCTGCCCGACGGCGACCTCGCGCACCGCCTGGAGACGGCCGGCCTCGACCTCGCCCGGCGCGGCGGCCACGCCGAGGGCGCGCTGCTGGTCGAACGCGCCGCCGTGCTCAGCCCCGACCCCCGCGACCGCGTCCACCGGCTCACCCGGGCCGCCGTGATGGCCGCCCACGGCGGGCAGCTGCGGCACACCGCCGCCCTGGTGGAGGAGCTCAAGACCGCGGCCGTCCCGCCGGACGTCGCTCCGCTGTTCGCCTACGCGGTGGTCTACGCCGACCAGAGCCACCACGTCGACTTCGCGTCCTCGGCCGCCCTGCTGCCGGGCGCCCTCGACACCCTGACCGCCCCGGAGGCCGACACCTCCGGCGGGCTGACCGAACAGGTCTTCTTCAAACTCCTGCTGGCCGCCACCTACACCGACGACCCCTGGGCCTGGCAGGCGCTGCACCGGCACCGCGACGCCGTCTCCGAGGTGGGCCGGATCTGCCTGCGGGCCTGGACCGAGCCGGGCCCGGGCATCGCCGACGAGCTGCGCGCGGTGGCCGCCGACCTGACCGAGGAGCAGGAGGCCGGCGCGGCCTGGCTGCTGCTCTGGACCAGCTCCGCCCTCGACTGCCCCGAGATCGACCTGTGGCGGCGCTTCACCGGGCTGCACGGCTACGCCAGCGAGGGTTCGGTCGCGAAGGCCAAGTGTCACCAGGACTTCCTGCTCGGCGACTGGGACCGGGCCGAGGACTGCCGGCGCGAGGCGGAGATCGCCGACGAGCTCGGCTACCGCACCAACGCCCTGCTGTTCCGCC
This sequence comes from Kitasatospora sp. NPDC058115, assembly GCF_042884635.1. Taxonomy (NCBI): domain Bacteria; kingdom Bacillati; phylum Actinomycetota; class Actinomycetes; order Kitasatosporales; family Streptomycetaceae; genus Kitasatospora; species Kitasatospora sp. NPDC058115. Next base: position 57,358 of record NZ_JBHVTL010000016.1, on the reverse strand, counting down.
AGTACCACGCCGCCTTCCTGGCCGGCCGCGGCGACGAGGCCGGGCTGGAGGCGCTCGACCGGGCCGTGCGGCCCACCGCCACCCGCGCCCGGATGCGCTCCGTGCTCGACCGGATGACCCATCTGCGCGGGCTGGCCGCGCTCGCCCACCAGCGCCACGAGGAGGCGTACACGCACTTCTGCGAGCTCCTCCCGCCGGGCCGTCTGCCCGGCGGCCGGCCCTGGCACCACGCCCTGGTCTTCGACCTGGTCGCCGCCGCCGTGCACACCGGCCGCCGCGACGAGGCGGCGGCCCACCTCGCGGCCGCCCGGGCGGCCCGCTCCGCCGATCTCTCCGGCCGGCACGCCTTCCTGGTCGCGGCCGCCGCCGCGGTGGCCGCCGAGGACGACGACGCCGAGGACGCCTACCGCGCCGCGTTCGAGGTGCCCGGCGCCGAGCGGTGGGCCTTCGACCTCGCCCGGCTGCGGCTCGCCCACGGCTCCTGGCTGCGCCGTCGCCACCGCCCGGGAGCCCGCGAGGCGCTGCGGGTGGCCCACCACGTGTTCCGCCGGCTGCAGGCCGGACCCTGGGCGGCCCAGTGCGAGGCGGAGCTGCGCGCCGCGGGCGACCAGGTGGTCCCGCCGCAGCGCGGTCCGTCCACCGCCCCGTCCGCCCCCGCCCTGCTGACCGGCCAGGAGCTGCGGATCGCCCGGCTCGCCGCGACCGGCCTCACCAACAAGGAGATCGGCCAGCGCCTCCAGCTGTCGCCGCGCACGGTCGCCGCGCACCTCTACAAGATCTTCCCCAAGCTCGGCATCACCTCCCGGGCCGCCCTCGCCCACGCCCTCGCCCAGAGCGCCGCACCGCGCTGACCCGCCCGTCGCCCGGGCCGCCGTCGAGGACGGCAGTCAGATGACCTAACCCGCCGCCTGCCCCTTCGGTCAGGCTGAACGGGCAGGGATTCGAGGAAGGGCGGTCAGATGGGCGTACGGGTGACGACCGCGGTGGTGCCGGACGGCGAGAAGGCGGCCTACCTGGGCGGGGCGGTGTCCCGGACGCTGGTGCCGGTGGAGCTGCGCCCGCTCACCGGGCGGCCGTTCGACGGGCAGCTGGTCTCGCACCGGCTCGGCTACGTGCGGGTCTCCACGCTGGAGGCGGACGCCGCCCGGTTCTCCCGTACGGCGGCGCTGATCGCCCGGGCCCCGCGCGGTGAACCGCAGGTCGGGGTCGGTCTGCAGGTGTCGGGCCGGGCGGTGCTGGAGCAGGACGGGCGCCGGGCGGAGGTGGCGGCCGGCGGGCTCGTGCTGTACGACACCGCCCGCCCGTACGCCTTCGACTACCCCGAGCGCTTCCGCACCCACCTCTTCCACCTGCCCCGCCGGCTGCTGGGCGTGCCGGAGCGCGACCTGCGGCGGGCCTCGGCGACGGCCGTCGGCCCCGCGGACGGCTGCGGGCCGGTCCTGCTGTCCTTCCTCGGCGGTCTCGCCGCCTCGGCGGACTCCTACCCCGCGCAGGTCGGCGACCGGCTGGCCGGCAGCGTCGCCGACCTGCTCAGCGCGCTGGTCGCCCAGCTCACCCTGACCCGCGCGGCGGACGGGCCGGACACCCCGAACGCGCACCTGGTCCGCCGGATCCGGGAGTACATCGAACGGCACCTGGGCGATCCGGCGCTCGCGCCCGAGCCGATCGCGAAGGCCCACCACATCTCGGTGCGGTACCTTCACCGGTTGTTCGAGGGCGAAGGGGTGACGGTGAGCAGGCTGATCCAGCAGCGCCGTCTGGAGGCGTGCGCCCGGGAGCTGACCCGGCGCGGCCCCACGGCGCCGACGGTCTCGGCCGTCGCCCAGCGCTGGGGCTTCGTCAACCCGGCACACTTCAGCCGGGCCTTCCGCGCCGCCTACGGCGTGCCGCCGCGCGAATGGCGGGCGCGGGGGTTAGGAGGAGGGACCGGCCGATGAGCCGGCGCGCACCACCGAACGGAAGCCAGGAGCGAAGAGTGTCCGACCCCACCCCCTTTCCCGACCGCGGACCGGTGCTCGACCGGGCGCTCCGGGAGTTCCTGGCCGCCCGGGCGGCCGACCGCCCGGCGGGGGAGCCGACGGAGCTGCTCGCGCTGCTGGCCGCCGACGGGGAGCCCGACGGCGGGGGCGAGCCGGACCCGGACGACCCCTACGCGACCACCACCGAGTGGCTCGCCCTGCCCTGCGGCCCCACCGGCCGGGTGTCCGTCCAGGTGACCAGACCGGCCGGCGCCGCCGAGCCGTGCCCCGTGGTGCTGTTCCTGCCCGGCCTCGGCTGGTCGCCCGGCGAGGCCGCCGGCTACCGCCGGCTGGTCCGGGAGTTCGCCCTGGGCGCCGACGCCGCCGTGGTGTTCGTCGACTACGCGCGGGCGCCCGCCGCGCGCTACCCGGTGGCGGTCGAGCAGTGCCACGCCGTGGCGCGGTGGATCCAGGCGCACGGCCACGAGGTCGGGCTGGCGGGGGACCGGATGGCCGCCGTCGGCGACTCCGCGGGGGCCAATCTGGTGGCGGCCCTGACCCTGCTGGCCCGCGAGCGCGGGGACGTCCGGCTGGTCCAGCAGGTGCTGGTCTGCCCGGTGACCGACGCGGACTTCGACACCCCGTCCTACCACCGCTTCGCCACCGGGTACTTCCTGCACCGCGACCACATGCGCCGGTACTGGGACGCCTACCTGCCGGACGAGCGGCGGCGCCGGGAGGCCACCGCCGCACCGCTGCGCGCCACCCCGGAGCAGCTCGCCGGGCTGCCCCCGGCGCTGGTGGTCACCGCCGAGGCCGATGTGCTGCGCGACGAGGGCGAGGCCTACGCGGGGCGGCTGCGGGCGGCCGGGGTGCCGGTGGTGGCGACGCGCTACCAGGGCACCGTGCACGGCTTCCTGCTGCTCGACGCGTGCTGCCCGACCGGGACGGCGCGCGCCGCGCTGATCCAGGTCGTCGACACCGTGCACGTCGCCCTGCACCGCCGGGCCTGGTGACGTCGGACGCCCCGGCCCGGGCGCCCGCGTTGGGGCGCCCGCGTCGGGGCGTCCGCGTCGGGGCGTCCGCTCAGGCCGTCGGCGGCGCCCAGGGGGCGTCCGGGGCGGAGAGCCGGCGGGCGGCCAGGGCGGTGACCAGCAGGAGCAGCGTGGCCAGGGCCAGGGCGAGGGCTAGCCGGCCGTGAAGCACCAGGACCGCCCCGGCCAGGCCGCCGAGCAGCATCGCGAGCGCCGACAGGATCCGGCGGCCCGGGCGGGGCCCGGTGCCCCCGGCCGCCGGGGAGTCGGCGGCCAGGCCGGTCAGGGTGAGGGTGAGCACGGTGGTGGTGAGGTCGGGCACGCCGAGCCGGCGGGCCACGGCGTTCTGCAGGCCCATGCCCAGGCCCAGCAGCACGATCAGCGGGTACCGGGCGGCGCCGCCGTCGACGGCCGCGGCGGTGACCGCCGCCGCGGCCGTGAGGACGCTCTGGACGCCGGTGGCCAGGGCCAGCAGCCGCCCGCGGTGGGCCGCCGGGCGGGCCGCCAGCCGTCCGCCGGCGAGCGCGCCGGCCAGGAAGGCCGCCAGCGACACCAGCGAGGCGGTGGCGGACAGGCCCGGGGCGCCCGCGAGGGCGAACCCCAGGAAGACCACGTTGCCGGTCATGTTCGCCACGAACACGTGCCCGAGCGCGAGGTAGCTGACCGCGTCGACCACCCCGGTGGTGACCGTCAGCAGCAGCATCAGCGGCGGCAGCGGTCCGTGCCGGTCGGTGCGCGGCGGGGCCAGCGTCCGCAGGGCGTCAGCCAGCAGCGCGCGCACCGGCCGCCGCTCCCGCCGTGGGATCCTCGCGGTGCAGGACGGCCCGCGTGAGCAGGCCGCTGACCGGCCCGGACGCCACGGCGGCGAGCACCAGCCAGAGCGGCCAGGAGGTCAGTCCGACGGCGTGGTCGACGGACCAGCGGCCCGCGCCGGTGAGCGCGAGCGAGCCGGTGACCACGACCAGCACCAGCGGATACTCGTAGCCGTCGTTCTGCACCCAGAGCCCGTGCGGCACCTTGACGGTGATCGCCACCGTCATCACGCCCATGGCGACCATCGCCGCCAGCGGGGTGAGCGCGCCCAGCGCCAGGAACAGGCCCGAGCCGATCTGCCCGGCGCCCGCGGCGAGCGCGGTGAGCGTCCCGCCCCGGAACCCGTCGTGCCGGAACTCCGCCGTCCCGCCGGCGAGGCCGTTGCCGCCGAGGCGGTGGCTCACCTTCTGCACGCCGTGCCCGGCGATGAGCAGGCCCACCACCACCCGGATGATCAGCAGTCCGGTATCCATTGTGTTCTGTTCCTGTCCCTGGTCGTGGTCGTGGTCATGGTGTCCGTGGCCGGTGCGTGGCCGGCCCGTGGTCGGTCGAAGGCGCCCCGGCCCCGGCCCGCGGTGTGCGGGCCGGGGCCGGCGGGGCGTCAGAGGACGAAGCAGGGGTCGAACGGCAGCTCCCGCTCGACGTCCCGGCCGCGCGAGACGCGCCAGGCGCGGTGCAGCTCGGACTCGGCGACGACCTCGCCGAGCAGCTCCGCCTGGCGGGCGCCGGCGGACTGGTAGCCGCCGAAGCGGGCGACCGGGCTCCACGCGGGGCTGACCGGCGGGAGCTCCTCGTCCAGGCCCTCGTACTCGGCGGCGGCGTGCACGATCCGGCCGCCGACGACGGTCAGCACGGACTCGATGTCCGGGATCTCCGGCTCGGGCACGGTGAGGAAGTCGGCGGACAGCACCGCGAGGTCGCCGTAGTACCCGGGCCGCAGCACGCCCTTGACGTCCTGCTCGCCGGTGAGGGCGGCGCCCGCCGAGGTGTACATCGCGAGCGCGGTCGCCCGGTCCACCCGGTTCTGCGGCGGGCGCATCGCCAGGCCGCCGACCGTGCGGCCGGAGACCAGCCAGTGCAGGGCGACCCACGGGTTGTAGGAGGAGACCCGGGTGGCGTCGGTGCCGGCGGCGACGTTCAGGCCGCGGTCCAGCATCGCGCGGATCGGCGGCGCCTCGGCGGCGGCGCCGGCGCCGTAGCGGCGGGTGAAGGTCTCGCCCTGGAAAGAGAGGCGGTTCTGCACGGAGAGCGCGCCGCCGAGCCGGGCGATCCGGTCCAGGCTCTCCCCGGAGACGGTCTCGGCGTGGTCGAACAGCCAGCGGTTGCCCTGCGGGAAGAGGCCCTCGGCGGCGAGCTTCTCGAAGACGGCGAGGTCGCGGCGGATCGTCTCGTCGTAGGTGGCGTGCAGCCGGAAGCCCCAGCCGTTCTCCATGAGCAGCCGGACGGCCTTCTCGAACTCGCCCTCGTAGGAGCCGAGTTCGGGGCGCGGCTCGGCGAAGTTCTCGAAGTCCGCGGCGGCCCAGGTGAGGTTCTCGCCGGCGCCGTTGAGCCGCAGCCACGCATCGCCGTCCTCGGGGCGGACCATCTCGATCCAGCGCTTGAGGTCGTCCAGCTCCTGCCCGCCGGTCTGCGGGAACAGGTGGTAGGCGATGCGCAGCGAGAGCAGGCCCTCCCGGGCGAGTTCGGTGACCGTCGCGTAGTTCTCCGGGAAGTTCTGGAACCCGCCGGCGGCGTCGATCGCGGAGGTCAGGCCGAAGCGGTTCAGCTCGCGCAGGAAGTGCCGGGTGGAGGACTTGCGGTCCTCGGGCGGCAGGGCGGGGGCCTTGGCGAGGGTGGAGTAGAGGACCAGGGCGCTGGGGGCGGCCAGCAGCATGCCGTTGGGCTCGCCGTTGCGGCCCCGGACGATCTGGCCGCCCCTGGGGTCGGGGGTGGTGGCGTCGTAGCCGACGGCCTTCAGCGCGGCGCGGTTGAGGATCGCCGACTGGTAGAGGTGGAGGACGAACACCGGGGTGTCCGGCGCGGCCTCGTTCAGTTCGGCGGGCGTCGGCAGCCGGCGCTCGGCGAACTGCTCGGCCGACCAGCCGCCGACCACGCGCACCCACTGGCCCCGGGGCGTGCGGGCGGCCTGTTCGCGCAGCATCGCCAGCGCCTGGCGCAGCGAGCGCACGCCGTCCCAGCGCAGCTCCAGCACGTAGCTGAGGCCGCCCCGGATGACGTGCAGGTGCGCGTCGTTGAGGCCGGGCACCACGCGCCGGCCGAGCGCGTCGACGACGGTGGTGGACGGTCCGACGAACGGGGCGACGTCGGCGTCGTCCCCGACGGCGGTGATCACGCCGTCCCGGATCGCGAGGGCGCCGGCCTGCGGACGGCGGGCGTCCCCGGTGTGGATCTTCGCGTTGCGGACGACGACGTCGGCGGCGTTCGCGGCCGCGTCCTCCCCCGTGCGGGGGACGATCCCGCCGACCGGCATGACAGACACCTCGAAAGCCTCCTGTGCTGGGGTGCGGCCGCCGTCCGGAGCGGGCGGCGGCGGGGTGGGCGGCCGAACGGGCCCGGGGGGCCGGGCCCGCTCCTCCCACCGACTCCCCGACGGTAGGCCGGGCGCCCGGGGCCGAGTTGGCCCACAGCGCACCGTCACCGTCCCGCCAGCGCACCTCCGCCGGTGCGTCTCCCGTCGCCGTCTCCCGCCGCCGCACCCCGGCGGCGCCCGCCCGGGAACGGCGAAGCCCCGCCCTCCTCCGCTCTGGGGGAGACGGAGGAGGGCGGGGCCGCGATCGCCGTGCCGCCGGCCGGGACCGGGCGGGGCACGGCCCGGTCAGCCGGGGCGGACCGGGGTGCGGGGGGCGGGGCGGCGCGGTGCGGGGACGACGGTGACGGCCGGGCGCAGCGGACGCAGGGCGAGGACGGCCCGGGCGATGGCGTCGGAGTCGCCCAGGGTCACCGAGTTGACGCCCGGGCGGATGCCGGCCGCGGTGACCCAGTGCACCGCCTCGGTGGGGACGCCGTAGGCGAAGCGGCGCGGGTGCGCCCGCCCGGCGGCGTCCAGCAGGCGGTAGGGGCGCTCGGTGACCGCCAGCCCGCCCGTCTCGTACCCGGGACCGGTGGCGTCCGGGATCCGGTAGGTGCGGGCCTGTCCGTCGTCCAGCAGCCCGCGCAGCAGACGGTCGCCGGTGCGCCGCAGGTCGGGCTCGGGCAGCCGGGCCTCGACCAGGACGGCGGCGCGCAGCGGCGGTGCGTCGATCGCGGGGGAGTGGGCGGTGAAGGCGGGGCGGCCGCCCCGCGGGTCGAGGGTGATCCGCACATCCGGGCCGAGCAGGTCGACCACCCCGGCCTCGATCAGGGCGCGCAGTTCGTCGATCCGGGAGGCCGGCGGGCCGATGGACAGGAAGGCGTTCAGCGGGGTGTACCAGGACTCCAGGTCGTCGCGGTAGGAGGAGCCCTCGATGCCGCCGTGGTCGACGGCGAGCCGGATCTCGTTGCGCAGGTCGCGCAGCACGTCCAGGGCGGCCTTCAGCGGGCCGTTGACGTTCCCGGCCCGGGCGTCGCGCACGTCGCGCTCCAGGCGCTCGACGATCCACTCCCGGTGCTCGGCGCGCGAGGTGAAGCGCCGGCCCGCGTAGGGGTGGGCGAGCGCGTTCCAGTCCCAGCGCTGTGCGGCGCGGACCCCGTAGCGGTCGAGGAGGCCGGTGGCGCGGCCGGGGCCGGGGGCGGCCAGGTACTCCTCGGCGAGCCGCTCGCCGTCCTCCGGGCGGCCGGCGGCGGCGAGCAGGGCGGCGTAGTAGACGGCCTCGACCTCGCGGGCGACCAGCGGCCACAGGTCGCGGGCGAAGCGCACCGGCTCGCCGGCGGCGGCCCGTTCGCGCAGCCGGGCCGCGTACGACTCGGTGAGCAGCCGGGGGTGGTGGCGGCCGTGCGCGCCCTTCTCGTTCTCGCCGCGTGCGTGGTACGGCACGCCGCGCCGGGAGCCGGCCAGGATCAGCGGCTCCTGCCCGGACGGGTGGTAGACCAGCCGGCCGCCGCGCTCGGCGAACCGGCCGCCGCGGCCGCGGGTGAGCAGGGCGAGGTGGTCGAAGAAGTTGAGGCCGAGGCCGCGGACCAGGACCGGGCGGCCGGGCAGCACGGCGGCGAGGTCGAGGTCGGCCGGGTTGGCGGGCGGCAGGTGGACCAGGCCGTGCGTGGCGGCGCTGCGGGCCAGGGTGCGTTCGGCGGCGGTCGGGCCGGTCGCCAGGTGGCCGAGTGCCAGCACCACCGCGTCCAGGTCGGCGATCCGGCGGCCGTTGGCGAGGACCAGCACCTGGGCGGCGCCGGGCAGCGGGTCGGTGTCGGTCAGCCGCACGGCGCGGGTGCGGTGCTCGACGATCCGGCAGTGGGCCGGGGCAGTGGCGCGCACCCGGCGGTGGACGTCGCGCAGGTAGCGGCCGTAGAAGGCGCGGCTCGGGTAGGTGTCGGGGGTGAGCGCGCGGGCCTCGGCCCGCACCTGCTCGTCGTACTCGCCCGGAGCGCCCTGCGGGACGGCCGACTTGGCCCATTCGTAGAGGCTGGGGCCCTCCTCGACCGGGCCGTCGATGGTGACGCTCGGATCGGTGTAGACGGTGACCTGGGAGGCCACGGTGTTCATCAGCAGCAGCCGGGACTGGTTGGTGCGCCAGACCCGGCCGGCGCCGGGCGGGTAGGGGTCGACGAGGTGGACGGTGAGGGCGGCGGCCGACGGGCGGGAGCGCTCGTTGGCCAGCAGCCGTTCGAGGACGGACAGACCGCGCGGGCCGGCGCCGACCACGGCGATCCGGCGGTGGCGGGCGGTGGTCGGGCCGGGGGAGTGGGGAGCCATGGGTGATGTCCTCCCGTGCTTCGGGCCCCGCGGGCCGTTCGGGCCGTCGGGGCCGTTCGTCGGAGTGACGCCCCGCCGGACGAAGGCGGAGTCCGGCGGGGCGTCGGCCGGGGGGCGTTGCGGGTCGTGGACGGTGCGGGTCGTGGACGCTACGGGTGGCGCAGCAGGATCTTGCCCAGGCTCTGCCGGCCCTCCAGCCGGGCGTGCGCGGCGGGGGCGTCGGCGAAGTCGTAGGTGCGGTCGATCCTGGCCCGCAGGGTGCCGTCGAGCAGTCCGGCGAAGAGCGCGCCGGTGCGGGCGGTGAACTCCTCACGGGTGAGCACGTGGTGGGTGAGGCTGGGCCAGGTGAGCTTCAGCGAGCCCTTCTGGACCAGCGTGAACGGGTCGATCGGGTCGGGCTTGCCGCTGGCACGGCCGTAGACGACCAGGGTGCCGCGCGGGCGCAGCGAATCGAGGCTGTCGGCGAAGGTGTCCTTGCCGACCGAGTCGTAGACGGCGTCGGCGCCCGCGCCGTCGGTGATCCGGCGGACCGCCTCGCGGAAGTTCTCCCGGTCGTAGCGGACGACCGCGTCGGCGCCCAACTCGTGGACCAGCGCGGCCTTCTCGTCGGTGGAGACGGTGCCGATGACGTACGCCCCGGCCCGCTTGGCGAACTGGACCAGGAACTGCCCGACCCCGCCGGCGGCGGCGTGCACCACGACCACCTGGCCCTTGGCGACCGGGTGCGAGTCGTGCGCCAGGTAGTGCGCGGTGAGGCCCTGGAGCATCGCGGCAGCGGCCGTGCCGGAGTCCAGGCCGTCCGGCACGGTGGTCGCCAGCCGCACCGGGACGGTGACGAACTCGGCGTAGGCGCCCGGGAGTTCGCCGTAGGCGACGCGGTCGCCGACGGAGAGTTCGGTGACGCCGGGGCCGACCGCGTCGACCGTGCCGACGGCGTCCATGCCCGGGACGAAGGGCAGGGCGACCGGGAAGACGCCCTGGCGGTGGTAGACGTCGACGTAGTTGACGCCGATGACCTCGGTGCGGATGCGGATCTCGCCCGCGGCGGGTTCGGTCACCGGCACGTCGTCGACCTGGAGCTGCTCGGGGCCGCCGGGGGCGTGGACGCGGATCGCCTTCATGGGGTGGTACCTCGGCTGTTCTGGTAGGCGGGTCGGGTGGGAACGGGCGGCGACGGGGTGCCGCCGCCCGGGTCTTGGGCCGGTGCGGGCGCCGGGGCCGGTGTCGCGGCCGGGGCCGGTGTCGCGGCCGGTGGTGCTGCCGTCGCCGCCGCCGGCGCCGGCCGGTTGGCGAGCAGGCCGCCGCCGATCATCAGTGCCCCGCCCAGCAGTTGCAGCGCCGTCGGCGCGAGGCCGAGCGCCAGCAGGGCGACGAGCACCGTGAAGGCCGGTTCCAGCTGGAGCACGCTCGCGGTCTCCCACGGCCGCAGCCGCTCCAGCGCCAGGTGCAGGGTGACGTAGGCGAGGCAGAAGTTGGTGACGGCGAGCAGGAGTTGGAGGCCGAGGGTGCCGGCCGTCGGGTGCCAGCGCAGCGGGCCGGGCGCCAGCAGCAGGACCGGCAGCAGCACCACCGCCGCCGGGACCAGCCGCCACAGCGCCAGGAGCGGCGCCGGCACCGTGGCCATCAGGGCCTTGGCGGGCAGGAAGGCGAGACCGGCCAGCACCGCGCCCGCCAGCACCAGCGCGTCCCCGCTGCCGACCCCGGTGAAGCCCGCACCGGGGTCGCGCAGCACCACCAGCACCCCGCCGGCCAGGGTCACCGCGAGCCCGGCCGACTGCCGTGCGCGCAGCCGGTCGCCGAGCAGCAGCACCGAGGCCAGCACGGCCGTCGGGCCCTGGAGCTGGATGAGGAAGCCGCCGTTGACCGGGCTGGTCCGGCTCAGCCCGCTGATCACCAGGGCGAGCGAGAGACCGGTGCCGACCACCGAGACGAAGCCCAGCCGCAGCCAGTCCCGCCCGCCGAGCCCGGACGGGACCAGCGGCCGGCGCCGCACCGCAAGCCGTCCGGCCAGCAGCACGGCGCCGATCGACAGGTTGAGCTCGGTGGTCAGCAGCGGGTCGATCTCGCGGGTGACCCGGTTGGCCAGCACGGCGCCGGCGCCGAAGAAGGCGGCGGTCAGCAGCGCGAACGCGTACCCCTGCGTGCGCACGGTGGGCTCAGCGCGCCTTCACGCGGACCGCGTGCCCGCGCTCGACCCCGTACCGGGCGGCGAAGTCGCCCTGGTTGAGGGCGAGTCCGAGCTGGTCGCGGCTGGCGATGTAGGCGAGCGGCTCGCCCTCGCCGGTCTCGCCGAAGGTGCGGCGCAGCGGGGTGGTGAGCCGGGTGCCGCCGATCTCGATCTCCAGCTCGGCGTCGAACGCGATGCCCCGGGCGTCCAGGAATTCCCGGGTGATGCTCGTCCAGACGTTCCCGTAGTTCTTGTCGAGAATCGCCACCTCGCCGATTATCCAGTCGCCCTCGACGACCGGCTGGGCGACGTCGAGAAGGACGATGTCGGCCGCCTCGATTTCCTCACCGATTTCGCTGAAAGGTACTCCGTTGGCGATGTGCGCGGCCGCCGAAATCACGATGTCGCGCCCGTAGAACGTCGGGTCGATGACGGGCCGGCGGACCTTGTCGGCGGTGATCCGGCGGACCTCGGCGACGCCCGCCTCCTTGACGATCCGGGTCAGCAGGCCGTTGTTGGGGGCGAAGTAGGTGTGCCCCTGGGGGGTGCGCAGCCCGATCGCGTTGTCCTGGACGCCGGTGTGCGGGAAGGTGACGCAGGCGAAGACCGCGTCCGCCGGGAAGTAGCGGAACGAGTCGCGGATGTACAGGCCGGCCTCGTAGATGTCGAACGGGGTGACGTCGTGCGTGACGTCGACGATGTTGGCGTGGGGGGCGATGCTGAGCACCATGCCCTTGCAGATGCCGACGGCGTCGTCGACGAGTCCGAAGTCGGTGAGCAGCCCGACGATCGGCCGGGCGGCGAGCAGGCCGGGGCCGGTGGACGGGGCGGGGGTGCTGGCGGAAGCGGACATGCTGAACCCTTTCAGGATTACCGAAACGGGGTGGCGTGCATGACGGTCCGGGATTTTTGCGGCGGTGAATCGCCCGGGTAAAGGACGGTTCAAACGGCCGAGATTGAAGTGAGGCTAGCATCCGGTCGGCCGCGAAGAAAGCGTGTGCTGTTGCGGCTGTATGAAGTCAATTTGAAGAAGTGGAACGATACCGCCCGTTTGTCGGAATGTGCCCGGCGGGCGTGCCGTGCCGGGCCGCGGGCGGAAATGGTCCGGGCATGAACCGTCGGGGGCCGGGGCAGCCATGGGGACACCGACTCCCGTCCGCCCCCGGAGGTCCCGGATGCCACCACGCCCCCGGCGCGCCCTGCTCGCCGTGCTGCTGACCGTCCTCGCCGTCCTCGGCAGCGCCCTGGCGCCGGCCGCGGTGGCCGCCGGCCGCGGCCCCGTGCTGCCCCGCCTGCAGTCGCTGTACGTGCCGATGCCCGACGGCGTCCGGCTCGCCGTCGACGTCTGGCTCCCGGCCGGCACCCGGGCCGGCGACCGGCTGCCCACCGTCCTGGAGACCGAGCGCTACTGGCGCTCCCGGGACCACTCCGGCGGCATCGAGAACGACCCCCGCTACGGCAGCGCCACCGCCTGGAACGAGCACGGCTACGCCCTCGTCCTCGCCGACCTGCGCGGCACCGGCGCCTCCTTCGGCACCCTGCGCGGCGAGTTGGCCGCCGACCTGATCGCCGACAGCGGCGCCCTCGCCGACTGGATCGCCGCCCGCCCCTGGTCCAACGGCCGGATCGGCACCACCGGCGTCTCCTACGGCGGCGACACCGCGATGCTCGCGCTCGGCCTGCGCAACCCCCACATCACCGCCGCGATCCCGCTCTCCTACGACTTCGACCCCTACGAGGACCTGGTCCGCCCCGGCGGCCTGCTCATCGAGCCCCGGCTCGCCCCCTACGCCCAGCTGCTGCGCATCCTCGACGCGGCCGGCGGCACCACCTGCGACACCGACGAGGAGACCCGGGCGCTGTGCGCCGAGGCCGGGCTCACCGGCGCCTCGCCGAAGCCCGTCGACGGCCCCGACGGACCGGCCCTGCTCGCCGCCGCCCGCGCCGAACACGACGCCAACGTCAACCTGGTCGACCAGGGCCGCGCCGGCGTCCACCGCGACTGGACGGACGGCGCGCAGAGCTGGACGGCCGGCAGCGTCGGCGACCACGCCGCCGCGATCTCCGCCGGCGGCGTCCCCGTCCTCACCGAGGCCGGCTGGCTCGACGCGGGCACGGCGAACGGCGTGCTCTCCCAGTTCGCGGGCCTCACCAACACGCAGGACGACTGGATCGGCCCGTGGAGCCACGGCCGCCTCCACCTCGCCGACCCGTTCCTCCCCAGCCGCCCGCTCACCGGCGACGAACGCCGCGAACTCGCCGAGCGCTCCTACGCGTTCTTCGACCGTTACGTCAAACACCCCGGCCGCCCGGACGGCACCCGCCGGCTGCACTACTACACGTTCAACGAGGGCACCTGGCGCACCACCACCCGCTGGCCCGTCCCCGGCACCCGGACCCGGCGCCTCCACCTCGGCCCCGGCGGCACCCTCGCCGCCCGGCCTTCGCCCACCCCCGCCACCGACCTCCTGTCCGCCGACCCCGCCACGGTCCCCGGCACCGGGGCGCTCGACCGCTGGAACACCAACCTGACCGGCGACCCGGTCAGCTACCCCGACCGGGCCGCCGCCGACCGCGCCCTGCTCGGCTACACGGGCGAGCCCGTCACCCGGGACACCCGCATCACCGGCCTCGGCCGCGTCACCCTCGACGTCACCGGCCTGTCCGGCACCGCCGACGGCGCCCTCCACGCCTACCTGGAGCACGTCGCCCCGGACGGCCGCTCCACCTACCTCACCGAGGGCCAACTCGCCCTCACCGACCGCGCCGTCGCCTCCACCGGCCCCGACTGGCGCCGTCTGCGCACCCCCCGCAGCTACGCCGCCCCCGTCGCCACCCCCTTCCCCCGGGACACCCCCCAGCGCCTCACCATCGACCTGCTGCCCACCTCCGTCCTGCTGCGCCCCGGCGACCGGATCCGCCTCACCCTCGCCCCCGCCAACCCGTCCTCCTTCGAAACCCGCCCCGCCACCGGTACCCCCGCCTACCTGATCGCCCACGGCGGCATCAGCGCGTCGTACCTCGACCTCCCCGTGGTCGGCTGAGGGGGCGCCCACGGCGGGCGGGCGCCGACTCTCCGGCGAACACCGAAGGAACGACACGCATATGACAGATCGTCCAGCGCCGCGGCCGGCAAGTTGCGGGTGGGCGCCGCGGCGTGATTGGCTGCGGCCCGATGGTCGGCTTCCGCGCAGGCCGGGAGGCCGGGTTCGCGGACGGCCACCCGCTCGCGGTGGAGGGACGGGCGGCGCCCGCCCGCCTGCGAGCGGGCATGACCAGCGAGCCGGGTGGGGCGGGCGGGTCCGCGCCGGCCGCCCCATTCGGTGGACGACCCCCCGGCGGCACGACCGTTCGCCCGTCGCGCACGCGTGCGGCGGGGCCGTGCGGCCGGAAGGGCGGCGCCGCCGGAAGGTCACCGTTGCGACACCGATCGCCGCAATCGGCCGAAGACGGGGACAACACGCCACCGGGCGGCTACGGTCGGTCGGGCAGTCGGACGACCCGGGGGGTGGGACATGGCCATGAGTATGTCCATGACGGTGAACGCCCGTCCGGACGCCGGAATGCCGGAGCAGGAGCCCTTCGCCCAGCGCCCCCAGAAGGCCTCGCCGGTGGCCGGCGGAGGCAACCCGCACACCGAGCAGCGGACGGTCGTGCTCACCGCCGAGGAGGAAGCGGCCGCCCGGCGCACCGCGGCCCCGGCCGGATCGCACCGCCTCCCGCCCGCCCCGACCGCCGAACTGGTCGGCCGCACCGAAGCGTTGGCGGCGGTCGGCGCCGCACTGGACGGCGGCGGAGGACTCGTCACCCAGGCGACGACCCTGCACGGGCTCGGCGGCGTCGGGAAGACGGCCCTGGCCCTGCACTACGCCTACGCGCACCTGGACGACTACGACCTGGTGTGGTGGATCACCGCCGAGTCGCCCGAGCAGCTCGCCGAGGCCTTCGCCGACCTCGCCGTCCACCTGCACCGGGACTGGGCGCTCGCCGAGTCGCCCAACCGGCAGGTCGCCTGGGCGCTGGCCTGGCTCCGGGCGCACGAGCGGTGGCTGCTGGTGTTCGACAACGTCGAGGACCCGGTCCACCTGACGCCCTATCTGGGAAGGCTGCTCGGACGCGGGCACCACCTGGTCACCAGCCGCCGCGCCGACGGCTGGCACGAGGGCATGCGGCCGATCCGCATCGACGTGCTCGACGCCCCGCTCGCCGTCCGGCTGCTGCACCGGGCCGCCGGGCGCGGCGAGGAGACCGACGGGGCGATCGACGCGTCCGAGTGCGACGAGGCCCGGGCCCTCGCCGACGAACTCGGCCACCTGCCGATCGCGCTCGCCCAGGCCGGCGCCCACATCCGGCAGACCGGAACCACCTTCCGCGCCTTCCGGGAGCTGCTGCGCACCGTGGCGCCGTCGACGTCCGGCGCCATGCCGAGCGCCCTCGACACGGTGTCCCGGCTCTGGCGCACCACGCTGCGCACCGTCCAGGAGAGCGCCCCGTTCGCCGTCGAGCTGCTGCGCACGCTGGCCTGGTACGCGCCCGAGGCGCTGCCGCGCGAGGCGCTGCTGCCGTTCGGCTCCCGGCGCCCGGACGAGGTGGACACCGCCCTGAAGGTGCTGGCCGACTACAGCCTCGTCACCCTCGGCCCGCGCACGGTGGCCGTCCACCGCCTGCTGCGCAGCACCCTGCGGGCCGGCGACGAGGACCGGAGGGTGTGGGCGCGGGCGGAACGCAACCTCGCCGGCGCGGTGGCGCGGCTCTGGCCGCAGGCGGACCAGGCGGTCCGCCGGGCCCTGCTGCCGCACGTGCGGGAGCTGACGACGGCCGGCCGCACCTCGCCGGACCCCACCCCGGAGACGGTCGACCTCTACCGGCTGGCCGCGGCCGAACTCGCCGCGCCGGAGCAGCGGGTCTTCGTGATCCCGCTGGTGACGGCGGTGGTGGAGGGACAGCGCCGGCTGCTCGGCCCGGACCACCTCGACACGCTCGCCTCCCGGGGCCGGCTCGCCGAACTCCACGCCCGGGTGGGCGACCCGGTCAGGGCCGTGGAGCTGTGCGAGGCGGTGGTGGCCGACCGCTCCCGGGTGCAGGGGCCGGACCACCCCGCCGTCCTCGCCGACCGCTTCTCGCTGGCCCACGCCCGCCGCAAGGCCGGCGACCACCGGCGCGCGGTCGAGGAGTTCCGGACCGTGGTGGCGGAGCGGACCCGGGTGCTCGGCGCCGCGCACCGGGAGACCCTGGCCGCGCGCGGCGGCCTGGCGTACGCGCTCCAGCTCGCCGGCCACCACCGCGAGGCGGTGGGCGAGTTCGAGGAGCTGCACGAGTGCCTGGTGCGGGAGCTGGGCGCGGACCACGAGGACACCCTGGCCAACCGCAACAGCCTCGCCTACGCCCAGCTCAGCGCGGGCGAGCACCGGCTCGCCCTGGAGCTCTACGCGCAGGCCGTCGCGGACCGGGCCCGGGTGCTGGGCGCCGACCACCCCGACACGCTCACCAGCCGCGGCTGGCTCGCCGACGCCCACGACGAGGCGGGCGACCACCCGGCGGCGGTCGCCGAGTACGCGGCGGTCGTCCGCGACCGCACCCGGGCCCAGGGCGCGGACCACGTGCAGACCCTGGAGGCCCGGGCCGGGCTGGTGACGGCGCGGATCGCGGCGGGGGACCTCACGGGCCTGGTGGCCGACGTGGCGGCGCTGCTGGCCGACTACACCCGGGTGCTCGGCCCGGACCACCCGGAGACCCTCGATGCCCGTTCCGGGCTTGCCTGGGCCTACGAGACGGTCGGCGAGTACGGCCGGGCGGTGGTCCTCTACGAGGCCGTGGTCCGGGACCGCGTGCGGATCCAGGGGCCGGACCACCTGACCACGCTGGAGGCGCGTTCGGAGCTGGCGCACGCCCGGCAGCTCGCCGGCGCGCCCGAGGAGGAGCTGTCCGACCGCGAGCGGCTCGTCGCGGACCGGCTGCGCGTCCAGGGGCCGCACCACCCGGACACCCTGGCGGAGCGGGAGCGTCTGGTCCGCGCCTGCCAGCGGGCGGGACAGGACGACCGGGCGGTCGGGCTCGTCGAGGTGCTGGTCGCCGACCGGGCGAGGGAGCAGGGGGCGGACCACCCCGACACCCTGGAAGCGCGGTGGACGCTGGCCTGGCTCTGCTCCAACGCCGGTCGGCACGGCCGGGCGACTTCCGTGTTCGAGGTCCTGGTGGCCGATCACACGCGGCTCCAGGGCGCCGACCATCCCATGACGCTCAACACGCGGTGGTGGCTGGCGTGGGCGTGCCGGCGCGCCGGGCAGCACCGCCGGGCGGTCGTCCTCTACGAGGTCCTCTGCGCCGACCGGGTGCGGGTCTCGGGCGCGGACCACCCCGAAACCCTGGCCGCGCGTGCCGGGCTGGCCTGGACCTGCGGTGATGCGGCCGAGTACGGGCGGGCCCTCGAACTGCGGGAGTCCCTGCTGGCCGACCGGGAACGTCTGCACGGCCCGGACCACCCGGGAACGCTGGAGGCCCGCAGCTATGTCGCACAGGCGCTCGCCGGCGTCGGTGACCACGGGCGTGCCGTTGAGGCCCTCCGGACACTCGTCGAGCACCGCACCCGGATCCAGGGGCCGGCCCACCCGGATGTCCTCGGCGCGCGCTGGGTCCTGGCGCTCGCTCTTGAGGACGCCGGCCGGCACCGCGACGCCATCGAGCACTTCGAGGCGCTGACCGCCGACCAGACCCGCCTGCGCGGCGCCGACCACCTGGACACGCTGCACGCCCGGTTCGGACTGGCGTGCGCGTGCGCGACGGCGGGCGACAGCCGCATGGTCGGACTCTTCGAGGACCTCGTGGCCGACCGGACCCGGATCCAGGGGGCGGACCATCCGGCGACGCTGGGTGTCCGGGGATGGCTCGCGTGGGCCTGCCACCTGACCGACCGGCCCGGGCGGGCGGCCGAGCTCTACGACCTGCTGGTGGCGGACCACGTGCGGGTGCAGGGCGCGGACCACCCCGCGACGCTGAGCACCCGTTCGGAGCAGGCCGACGTGGCCCTGGCGTGGGGCGATCACCGGCGCGCCCGGGAGCTCTGCGAGCGACTGCTCGCCGACTGCGCCCGGGTGTGGCCGGCGGACCACCCCAGGACGCTCCAGGCGCGCCGTGCCCTGGCGCGGGCCTGTACGGACGCGGGTGACCACTACCGCTCGGCGGTCCTTCTGGAGGAGGTGGCAGCGGGCTGGGAACGGGCGCGGGGAACCGATCACGAGGAGACGCTGACCGCCCGGTGGAGTCTCGCCCTGGCGTACCGGAAGGCCGGCGCGTACGGCCGGGCGCTGGAGCTCCACCGGGCCGTGGTCGCGGACCGGATCTGGGTGACCGGCGCCGACCGGCCCGAGACCCTCCTCGCGAGGTTCGGGCTGGCCTGGGCCCACCAGGACGCCGGAGAGCCCCGTCGCGCGGCGGAGCTCCACGAGGAACTGCTGCGGGACCGGCTCCGGATCCACGGGCCCGACGACCCGCTGTCCCTGGAGGACCGGTCCGCGCTGTTCCGCGCGCTCGTCCTCGCGGGCCGCTTCCGTGAGGCGCTCGCGGGGTACGCGGCCCTGGTGGAGGACCGGATCCGGATCCAGGGCGCCGATCACGACGACACGCTCGACGAGCGCGCGCACCAGGCCTGGGCCCTGGGCCAGACGGGGAGCCACCGGGAGGCGTGGGAAGCCCATGAGGCGCTGCTGCGTGACCGGCTCCGCGTCCAGGGACCCGACCACCTCGACACCCTCGGGAGCCGGTCCGGCGTGGCGTACAACCTCGGACGCCTCGGCAGGGTCCGCGAGGCGCTCGCCGCGAGGGAGGCTCTGGCCGCGGACCGGGCCCGGATCCAGGGGGCCGAGCACCCCGACACGCTGGACGCGCGCTCCTGGGTGGTGGCCCTCCGCCGGGACTGCGGTGAGCACCGCGCGGCGGCCGGGCTCTACGAGGCCCTGGTCGCGGACCGGGTCCGGATCCAGGGCCCGGACCACCCCGACACGCTCGCCGAACGCCGCAACCGGGGCGTCGGCCACCGCAAGGCGGGCCGGTACCGCAGTGCGGTGCGCGAGCGCGAGCTCCTGGTGGACGACACCACCCGGCTGTGCGGACCGGAACACCCGCACACCCTCACCGACCGGGCCAACCTGGGTCACGCCCTGCGGTGGGGCTGGGACCACGCCGCGGCCGCCGAGGTCTACGAGTCCGTCCGGGCCGACCTCGCCCGGCTGCGCGGGCCGGGCCATCCGGCCACGCTGGACGCCCTGGACAACGTCGCGCTCAACCTGCGCCGGGCCGGGCGGTACCCGGAGGCGGAGGCCCGCTACCGGGAGCTGGTCACCGTGGCGGCGGGCGCCCTCGGCCCGGAGCATCCGGTCGTGCTGCAGGCCCGCTCGGACCTCGCGGTCACCCTGCGGGACGCGGGGGAGCACGGCGCGGCGAGGGACGCGCTGACCGCGCTGCTGGCCGACTGGGAGCGGGTGCTGGGCCCCGGCCACCCCGGACTCTTCCCGGTCGGGCGCCGCCTCGCCCTTGCCCTCCGGCTGGCCGGCGACCCCGCCGCGGCCGTGACCGTGCTGGCTCCGCTGGCCGACCGGGCGGCGCGGATGCTGGGCGCGGCGCACCCGGAGGCGGTGGAGACCCGGGCGGCCCACGCCCTGCTGCTGGCCCTCGGCGAGCGGCCGTTCCGCGCGGTGGTGCTGCTGGGGGTGCTCGTCGAGGAGTGCGTGGAGAGCCGCGGCCCGGGGCACCCGCTGACCCTGCGGGTGCGTCAGGACCTCGCGTTCGCCCGGCACCTGGCGGGTGACCACACCGGGGCGGTGCGGACCTACGACACCGTGGTCGCGGACTCCGGGCTGTGGCCCGAGCCGCCCCTCGCGGGCGCCGCCGCGCTGCTCGCGGCGGGACACCGGACGGGCGACCAGCCGACGGTGGCCGTCGGCAGCCGCCGGACCGGCGACGCCCCGCCGCTGCCCACGCTGATGGCCGGCCTCGCCCGGGCGCTGGCGGCGAGCGGTCGCACCGGAGCGGCGCGGGAGCTGCTGCTCGCCACCTGCGCGGGACGCGACGCGCTGATGGGACCGGAGCACCCGCTCGCGGCCGAGAGCCGGGAGGGGCCGGCGGCCCTGACGGCGGGCAGGCCGCACGCCGGACCGGTCGCCGAACTGCCGCCCGCCCCCGCGGCCCCGGAGCCTCCCCCCGGTACGGCGTGCGCCCCGCGCCCCCGGCCGGAGCGGTCCGCGGTGCCCGTCGCGCCCGCCGTCCCGGTGGCGTGGCGGCCCCGGATCACCCTGCTCGACGAGCCCGAGGTGGGCGTCCCGGCCCGGCTGAGCCTGCGGCTGGAGGCGGCCGGTGACCAGGCCGGGGCCGATCCGGCCCGGCTGCCGGAGCTGCACCTGGTGGCCGCGCCGCTCTCCGACGCGGTGATCGAACCGCCCGTCGCCGACTACCTCCCCTCGGGCGGCCCGGCCGCGTTCGCCCTCACCCCGGCCGTGCCGGGGGCGCACCGGGTCCGGTTCACCCTCTTCGACCGGGGGTTCGGAGTCGCGCTGCAGGACTTGGTGGCCGTCGTCGACGTCGCTGCGGCGGCCGACGGCGAGGAACACGGACAGGAGCAGGAGTAGCCACGTGCCCCGGGACCTCGTCGTCGAGATCCGGCAGAACCCCTCCGCCGACTACACGGTGCTGCCGCGCCAGGGCGGGCCCGTCGACCGGCCCGGCCCGCGGCGGGCGGAGCCGCTGGACCTGAAGGTCTCCCTGCGTCGCCACGGCACCGCCGACCTGCTGCACATGGCGGTCAACCGGGCGGGTGTCCGGGAGCCGCTGACCCGCGGTCACCACGCCTACCTGGACGTCTCCGCGGGCCGGCTGCTCCAGCTGGGCGCGCGGATACGGCGGGCCTGGAAGGAGCAGCTGGTCGAGTACCCGGTGCTGGACGAGGACGGGATGCCGCTGGGCTACCCGTTCGCGTCGGCCGTCGACCTGTCCGAGTGGAGCCCGCTGGCCCGGAGCCGGACCGAGGAGCTCCTGGAGGAAGGGCGGTTCGCCTTCGACGAGATGCTCGCCGGGCCGGGGCGCGATCTCGGCGAGCTGCGGGCGTTCCTCACCGGGACGCTCACCGAGGAGGGGCCGCTGCGGGTCAGCTTCGACTCCGACCTCCATCTGCCCTGGCCGATGATGGCCGTGACGGTCGGCCAGGGGGAGCCGTGGCAGGACTTCCTCGGCTACCGGCACCAGATCGAGCAGACCGGGGCCGCCTACCCCCGGGCCCAGGCGTCCTACCCGCCCCGGACCCGCGCGGTGACCAGCCTCAACACCGACAGCGCCCTGGAGTCGGTCGGCCGGGCGCCGGAGGTGCGCAAGCTGCTGGAGGAGCGGACGGAGCTGACCGTCCGCACCGAGTCGACGCGCTTCCTGGAGGCCTTCTCCGGGGCGGTGCTCGACGAGGACCTCATGTACTTCTGGTGCCACGGCCAGTTCGTCGCCAACGGTTCCTTCTACACCCAGCTGAGCGTGCGGCTCTCGGATCCGCGGGACATCGACGCGGACCTGGTCCGCCGGCTGCGCCGGAACCACCAGGACGTGCCCGAAGCCCTGTTCCGGCCGTTCGTGCTGCTGAACGCCTGCTTCGCCGGGCAGTCGGCCGAGGCCGAGCTGGAACACCTCGGCCGGGCGCTCGTGGAACTCGGGGCCAGCGGCGTGCTCGGGCCCCAGATCGAGATCCCGCAGGTGTTCGGGGCGGAGTACGCCTTCGCCTTCCTCGACCTGTACCTCTCGGGACAGGCCACGGCGGGCGAGATCACCTGGTGGCTGGCCCGCCGCTTCGCCGACGTCCACCGCAATCCGCTCGCCCTCACCTATTCCCTGCACTGCGGGATTGACAGCATGCTGGAGCTGACGCCGTGACCCATGCCGTGGTGGACCTCGACGAGGACGGACGGCTGCTCGTGCCGGGCACCCGCACGCCGGTGCCGGAGGCCCGGGTGGCCGAGCACCTGGCCCGCCATCTGAAGGTGCCGGAGCGGGCGACCGACCTGTACGTGTACGTGCACGGCTGGCAGACCGGCGCGCAGGCGGCCGGGCGGGCGGCGGACGCCCTGATCGCGCGGGCCGTCGACCTGGCGCGGACGGCGCCGGCGGCGTACCCGGGGCTGACGGGGCGCGGGTACCGGCCGTGGTGCGTGGTGGTGCGCTGGCCGTCGTCGAGCCTGCCCTCGCCGGCCGGGTACCGGCGGATCCGGGACCGGGCGCACGCGATGAGCGGGCCCGGGCGCGGGCAGGCGGGGTTCGTGATCGGGCACCTGCTCGGCTACCTGGACGCGACCCGCGGGCGGCCGGACGCCCCGGAGGTGCTGGCGAACCGTTCGGGGCAGTACCTGCACCTGGTGGGGCACTCCTTCGGCGGCCGGTTCCTGTGCGAGGCGGTGCAGTGGGCGGCCGAGCGTCCGGCGGCCGGGCCGCGGGTGCTGGGGTGGAGCGGGCGGACGGATCCGGCGCGGCCGTTCACGGTGGACAGTGCGCTGGTGTTCCAGATGGCCGCGCCGCGGGACGCCTTCGACCGGTTGTTCCCGCAGCTGTTCCGGGCACCGGAGCGGCCGGAGGGACGGCCGGCCCGGCCGGGCGCGCCGTTGCGCGGGCCGCTGGTGCTGACGCACTCGCGCTGGGACCGGGCGACCGGCTTCTGGCACCTGCGGGCCGAGGGGCAGCCGGGGATCGGGCACTCGGGGGTGGGGACGGCGCCGGTCCGGCAGTTCTCGACCACGCTGCTCGCCACGCACACGCCGTACCCGAAGCGGGTGCTGGACCACCCGATCGTCAACGTCGACGCGGGCAGGGTGTTCCGGGGGAGCGCGGCGGGGCGCAGACTGGCACCGGCGGGCGCGCACTCCGACTTCCAGCACCCGGAGTCGGCCCACCTCCTGCTGAGCCTGGCGGCCTACTCCCGGTGAGCCGACGCGCCGTCGGGCCGGCCGTCGGCGCTATCGTCCGATTGCCCGATTCGGCCGCGGTCCTCATCTGATGATCACCTGTCCGCCGGCATCGTGACGCCCCCCGTACGGCGCCGTGCCGTCCAATACCGTCCGTACACAGCCGGTGCCCGCGCCGGTGCAGCCCAGCGTACGGAAGGCAGTCCAGACCCATGGCCCGCACAGACGACCAGGCCTCGCACGACCAGCAGTTCCGGGATGCCGCGACCCGGCTCGGGATAGGCCGCCGCCGCTTCCTGACCGTCACCTCGGCGGCCGCCGCGCTGGCGTTCACCACCAACCTGCCGAACGCGCACGCCGCGGACGCCGAGATCGCGCCCCGCACGCTGACCGAGAACCCGTTCACCCTCGGCGTCGCCTCCGGCGACCCGCTCAGTGACGCGGTCGTGCTCTGGACCCGTCTCGCGCCCCGCCCGCTGGAGCCCGGCAACGGCCTGCCGCCGGCCGGCGTGGTCAAGGTCGACTGGGAGATCGCCCGGGACGAGCACTTCCGCAAGGTCGCCCGGCGCGGCACCGCCAAGGCCCACGCCGAGTTCAACTACACGGTGCACGTGGACGTCGACGGCCTCGACGCGGACCGCGTCCACTGGTACCGCTTCAAGGTCGGCTCCTGGATCAGCCCGGTCGGCCGGACCCGCACCTCCCCGGCGCGCGGCCGCCGGATCGAGGAGGTCCGCTTCGGCCTGGTC
The DNA here is from genome assembly GCF_042884635.1 of Kitasatospora sp. NPDC058115. NCBI lineage: Bacteria > Bacillati > Actinomycetota > Actinomycetes > Kitasatosporales > Streptomycetaceae > Kitasatospora > Kitasatospora sp. NPDC058115. Next base: position 33,885 of record NZ_JBHVTL010000016.1, on the reverse strand, counting down.
TCCTGCCAGGCCTACGAGGACGGCTACTTCACCGCCTACAAGCACCTCGCGAACGAGGACCTCGACGCCGTCTTCCACGTCGGCGACTACATCTACGAGTACGGCATCGACGCCGTCGGCGGCGACCGCAAGTACACCGACCGCACCCTGCCGTCGCTGTTCAACCACGAGACCACCACCCTGGAGGACTACCGGCTGCGGTACGCCCTCTACAAGGCCGACCCCGACCTCCAGGCCGCGCACGCCGCGCACCCCTGGTTCGTCACCTGGGACGACCACGAGGTGGAGAACAACTACGCCGCCGGCATCCCGGAGAAGAACCAGTCGGTGGAGGCCTTCGTCGCCCGCCGCGCCGCCGCCACCCGCGCCTACTGGGAGAACATGCCGCTGCGCATGCCCCGGCCGGACGCCACCGACCTCAAGCTCTACCGCCGTCACCACTACGGCAAGCTGGCCCAGTTCGACATCCTCGACACCCGCCAGTACCGCTCCGACCAGGCCAACGGCGACGGCTGGCAGTTCCCCACCCCGGAGTCGGAGGACCCGACCCGCACGCTGATGGGCGCCACCCAGGAGCGCTGGCTGCTGGAGGGCTTCCGCAAGTCCAAGGCGGTGTGGAACGTCGTGCCGCAGCAGGTGGTCTTCTCCCGGCGGAAGAACACCACCGAGGCGAAGTCCCGGCTCTCCATGGACGCCTGGGACGGCTACCCGGCCGCGCGCGAGCGGCTGCTGGCCGGCGTCGAGGACATCGGCGTGGAGAACCTGGTCGTCCTCACCGGTGACGTGCACGTCGCCTACGCGATGGACGTCAAGCGCGACTTCGACGACCCGGACTCGCGGACCGTCGGCGTCGAGATCGTCGGCACCTCGATCGCCAGCGACGGCGACGGCGCGGAGCACCCGGGCAACTGGGCCACCCTGACGGCCGCCAACCCGCACATGAAGTTCTACGACGGGCGGCGCGGCTACACCGCGATCACCCTGAACGAGGAGCACGCGCGGGCCGACTACCGGGTGATCTCGCACATCACCCGCCCGGGCGGCACGGTCAGCACGGCCGCCTCCTTCGTCAGCGAGGCCTACAACCCGGGCATGCAGCGCGTCTGACGCCCGGCCCCTCCCCGGCCACCGGCCCGGGCGTACCGTCTTCCGACGCGGTACGCCCGGGCCGGTCCCGTGTCCGCCCCCGGCGCCCCGTCCCCCGTCCCCCGTCCCCCCAGCGCCCCGCCCTGCTCCGCCCCGCCCTGCCCCGCCTCCCCTCGCCGCGAGGCAGGGTTCGTGGACGATGCGGAGGTGTCGTGAACCTGCGGTGATCGGCCGTTGATCGGCCGTAGAGCAGGGCCGTGGAGCATCTGCGGGCAGGGGAACCCGGCTCGGCGGTCACCACCGCCCGGCGCCGTCCTCGGCGCACCGCCCCGGCGGCCCGAGCCCCTGGTCCCCGGTAGTTGGCCAACCCACGGAAGGCGGACGGAGCATGGACGGCGTTCACACCCTGCAGTCGGCGGCGGGCTTCGGAGAGCTGCTCAGGATCCGGCGCGAGCGCATCGGCCTGACCCAGCAGGTCCTCGCCGATCACGCGACCCTGAGCGTCCGGGCGATCCGCGACATGGAGAGCGGACGGGTGCAGCGCCCCCGGCAGGAGACGGTCCGGCTGCTGGCCGACGCGCTGCGGCTGGAGGGCCGCAGCCGCTCGGTGTTCGAGGCGGCCGCACGCCGCCAGGCGCTCGCCGAGGAGCCGCGCGACGAGCCGGCCGCCCCGCCGGTGGCCCGCGGCGCGATCGTCGGCCGCGAGCCGGAGACGGACGTGCTGACCGAGGCCCTGGCCGTGCACGGCGACCGGCTGGTCACGGTGACCGGCCTCGGCGGGGTCGGCAAGACCCGGCTGGTGCTGGAGGCGGCGCGCCGGCTGCACCTGTCGGCCCACTGGTCGGTGCGCTGGACGGACTGGGCCCGCCAGCCCGGGATGGGCCCCGAACGCCGGGACGAGCTGGTCCGGGCGATCGGCAGCCGCCCCACCCTGCTGGTCCTGGACGGCGCCGACAGCGGTGTGGAGCCCGCCCTGCTGGACGAGCTGTTCCAGCGCTGCCCCGGCCTGCGGGTGCTGATCACCGCCCGGGTCGCGCAGCCGCTGCCCGGCGGCCAGGTGATCCCGCTCGCACCGCTGCCCACCCCGGGGCCGGAGCTCGACCACGATCCGGCGGCGCTCGCCGAGGTGGGCGCCGTCCGGCTGCTGCTGTCGCACCTGCGCCGGCTGCGCCCCGGCTACCGGCTGGAGCCGGAGGAGGCGCCGGCGGTGGCCGCGCTCTGCCGGCTGCTGGACGGCCTGCCGGGCGCGCTGGAGCTGGCCGCGGCCTGGTCGACCGTGCTCTCGCCGCGCCAGCTGGTGGCCCGGCTGGCCGAGGGACCGTTCCAGCTGGCGCCGCCCCCGGCCGGGTTCGGCGGGAGCGGTGGGGTCGGCGAGGCGCTGGACGCGGCGCTCGACCGGCTGACGCTGGGCCAGCGCGACCTGCTGGCCCGGCTGGCCGCCGAACCGGGCGACTGGTCGGGCGAGGACGCCGTCGAGCTGAGCGGGCGGCCGCCGCAGGAGTCGCTGGCCGCCGTGCACGAACTGCTGGCGAGCGGGCTGATCCGCAGCGTCCCCGCCCGCGACGGCGTGCGCTTCACCGTGCTGAACCTCTGCCGCCGGCTGTTCGGCGCCGCCGGGGCGTACCCGGTGCTGGCGGCCGCGAGCTGACCGCGCCCCCGCCGCGGATACTGCCCGTCACTTGCCGGGCGAGCTGCCGGTCCGCCCGCCGGATCCTCCCTAGCGTTCTGTCCGTCACCCACCGCCCCATCACTGACCGACCCATCACTCACCGACACAGAGGGTTTGCGCCGTGGACCAGTTGGAGCAGCAGCGCGCCGAGGCCGAACCGCCCGGGCTGGAGGTCGTCGTGACGACGATGGCGTCGGATTCGCACACCTGGAACCTGGTCTTCCTGCAACTGCTGCTGGAGGAGCTGGGCCACCGGGTCACCAACCTGGGCGCCTGCGTGCCGGACGAACTGCTGGTCTCCGAGTGCCGCCGGACCGCGCCCGACCTCATCGTGCTGAGCAGCGTCAACGGCCACGGCTACCACGACGGCCTGCGGGTGATCCGCGCCCTGCGCGGCTGCCCCGAGCTCTCCGGCACGCCCACGGTGATCGGCGGGAAGCTCACCATCGCCGGGCCCGGCGATCCGGACCGGCAGCGCTCGCTGCTCGCCGCCGGGTTCGACGGCGTCTTCGAGGAGGGCCGCTCGGTCGCCGACTTCCGTGCCTTCGTGGGCTCGCTGCCCACCGCCGCCCTGCCCGTGGCGAGCGTCTCCCGGGGCCCGCGGTGAGCGCCGTCACCGCCGCGCCGGGCGGCTCCCTCCCCGCCGGAGCGGGCTTCGGCGCCTTCGTCGCCCGGGCCCGCGCCGCCGGCGCCCTGGTCGTCCAGCCCCGGATGGGCATGGCCGACCCGCTGCGGATGCGCGAGGGCCTGCTCGCCACCCGGGACGCCGACGCCGTCACGGTGGGCACCATCACCCTGGACAGCTACACCCGCACCGGCGACCTCGCCGCCGCCCGCCGCGCCCTGGCCGACGGGGTGGGGCTGAACGGCTACCCGATCGCGGGCCACCCGGTGGACGTCACCCGGGCGGTGCTGCGCGGCCTCGCCGGCGCGGGCTTCCCGGTGCAGGTCCGGCACGGCTCGGCGCGGCCCGAGCACATCGTCCGCGCGCTGCTCGCGGTCGGCCTGGACGCCACCGAGGGCGGCCCGGTCTCGTACTGCCTGCCGTACAGCCGCACCCCGCTGCGCGAGGCGGTGGAGAGCTGGCGGCGGAGCTGCGAACTGCTGGCCTCGATCCGGGAGTTCGGCGCCGAACCGCACCTGGAGACGTTCGGCGGCTGTCTGATGGGCCAGCTCTGCCCGCCGAGCCTGCTGATCGCGGTGAGCGTGCTGGAGGCGCTGTTCTTCCGCCAGCACGGGCTGCGCAGCATCTCGCTCAGCTACGCCCAGCAGCCCGACCCGCGGCAGGACGAGGAGGCGCTGACCGCGCTCGGCCGGCTCGCCGGGGAGCTGCTGCCGGACGTCGACCACCACCTCGTGCTCTACGCCTACATGGGCGTCTTCCCGCGCACCCCCGGCGGCGCCCGGCTGCTGCTGGAGGACGCCGCCCGGCTGGCGGTGCGCACCGGGGCGGCCCGGCTGATCGTGAAGACGACGGCCGAGGCGCACCGGATCCCGACCGTCGCCGAGAACGTCAGGGCCCTGGAGGCGGCCGCCGCGGCCGCAGGCGCCGAGCAGCCGCGCCCGCCGCGCGCCGTGCCCGAGACCGGCATCGAGGCGGAGGCGCGGGCGCTGATCGGCGCCGTGCTGGAGCTGGACGCCGACATCGGCCGGGCGCTGGTCCGCGCCTTCGCGGCGGGCTACCTGGACGTGCCCTACTGCCTGCACCCCGACAACGCCGGGCGGGCCCGCAGCTCGCTCGGGCCGGACGGGCGGCTGCACTGGTCCGACGTCGGCGCGATGCCGATCGCCGGCCTGTCCGGCGGCCCGCGCCCGCCGATCCTCGGCTCCGCCGACCTGCTCGGCGCGCTCTCCCACGTCCAGTGGAGCTACGACAGCCGCGCCGCCGGCGCCCCGCACCTCGCCACCCGGCACCTCGACAGCCCGCACCGCGAAACCCCGCACCTCGGCACCCCGCACCTCGACACCCCGGACCTCGCCTTCGACCGCACACCCGCCGCACCACGAGAGTTGGGACTCACCACGCCATGACCACCGACGGGCCCACCCCCGCGACCGCCGCCGCGAAGCTCCCGGACCCCGGCCGCCACCTGACCTCCCCGTCCACCCGCGCCGCGCTGCGGATCCAGCACCACCTGCTCTCCGCCGCCCGCGACCACCTGCGCGGCCGGGGCTTCACCGAACTGCTCCCGCCGATCATCGGCCCGGTCACCGACCCCGGTTCGCGCGGCTCCAAGCAGGTCGACGTCGACTTCTACGGCCACCGCTACAAGCTGATGACCAGCGCGATCCTCTACAAGCAGGCCTCGCTGCTGGCCTTCGACAAGATCTTCTGCATCGCGCCGAACGTCCGGCTGGAGCCGCTGGAGACCGCCGGGACCAGCCGCCACCTGGCCGAGTTCCACCAGCTCGACGTCGAGGTGGCCGGGGCGAGCCGGGACGACGCCGTGCAGCTCGTCGAGGAGCTGGTGGTCCACATGGTCGCCGCCGCGGTGCGCGAGCTGCCCAAGGAGTTCGCCGAACTCGGCCGCGACACCGCGGCGTTCGCCGAGCTGCTGAAGGGCTCCTTCGGCCGGATGCGGCACTCCGAGGCGGTCGCCGAACTCCGGGGCCTGGGCCACCCGCAGAGCCAGGACGCCGAACTCGACTGGGCCGGTGAGGCGTTGCTCTCCGGCCGGCGGGACCGGCCGTTCTTCGTCACCGACTACCCCAAGGGCTCGCGCGGCTTCTACGACCGGGAGAACCCCGAGGACCCGGGCCTGCTGCGGAACTTCGACCTGATCGCGGCCGAGGGCTACGGCGAGCTGTGCAGCGGCAGCCAGCGCACCAACGACTACGCCGAGATCGTCACCCGGATGCGCGAGACCGGGGAGAACCCGCAGAAGTACCGCTGGTACCTGGACCTGGTCCGCGAGGGCGTGCCCGGCAGCGCCGGCTTCGGCATCGGCGTCGAGCGGCTGACCCGCTACGTCGCCGGGCTGGACGCGGTCTGGCAGGCCAGCGCGTTCCCGAAGGTGGCGGGGGTGGTCTCGCCGTGAGCGACCTCAGCGCACCCGGGTTCCCGGAGGAGGAGGTCCGGCAACGGGCCAGGGCCGGGACGGCGGCGGCCTTCCCGCCGCCCGGCAGCTACGGGCAGGTGCTGTTCGGCGCCGAGCGCCCGGCCGGCGGATCCGGCCCGGCGGACGCCCCGGACGCCCTGGACACGCTGCGGATCGTGCCGCCGGTCTTCGTGCCGCAGCGGCTGGCCAAGCTGATCGACCTGGGCCGCGAGCCGGACTACCGGGACGTCGAACTATCCACCACCATCGGCGGGTTCGAGTCGTCCCTGCCGGTCTACGTGTCCGCGACCGGCTCCACCCGGGCGGCCGGCGGGGACCTCGGCCTGGCACTGAGCCGGCAGGCGGGCGCGCTCGGCCTGCCGATGGTGATCGGTGAGAACGTCGTCCCGGTGAACGGCTACGGCCGGCTCGGCGAGGCCGCCGACCGCGCCCTGCTCGGCCGGCTGCGCGCCTACGCCGAGCACCTGCCGGACGGGCTGGGCGGGGTGGCCGTCCAGCAGTCCACCGAGGACGCCGACGCCGAGGTGTGGAACCTGCTGTACAGCGACCCCGCGGCCCTACCGCTGCTCGAATCCGGGCGCCTGGCCTTCGAGTTGAAGGTCGGGCAGGGGGCGAAGCCGGGGCTCGGCGGAATGACCGTCCTGGAGCCGGACGCCGCCGCCCGGCTCGGCGACCGCTACGGCCTGGACCCGGTCTTCGGCGAGGACGGCCGGGTGCTGCGGGCCGGCACCCCGGGCACCTTCACCGCGGAGATCCTGCGCCAGCAGATCCGGCTGATGCGCAACAACTTCCCCCGGGCCCGGGTCTGGGTGAAGCTGCACCCGGGCCGGGACGTCGCCGAGGCCGCCCGGGTGGCCGCCGAGGCGGGCGCCGACGCCGTCACGGTGGACGGCGCGGAGGGCGGCACCGGCTGGGCGCCGGGGGTCTTCCCGGCGCAGGTCGGGCTGCCGCTGGCGGAGTGCCTGCGCCGGCTGGCGGTCGCCGGGCCGCCGCCCTGCCTGCTGGTCTCGGGCCGGATGTGGGAGGGCGGCCGGGCGGTCAAGAGCCTGGCGCTGGGCGCCCGTGCGGTGGGCCTGGGCCGGGCGGCCCTGCTGGCCGCGGCGGAGGACCCGCAGGCGGGACTGACCCGTTTCACCGACTGCCTCGCACTCGAACTGCGGCTGCTGATCAGCGCGCTCGGGAAGTACGCCCCGGCCGCCCTGGACCGGGCCGACGTGTGGTCCCCGGATTTCTCCCGGGATTTCCCCCGGGAATTCTGAGCCGCTTTCCGCGACAACCGAAGACCGTTTTCCCCCGAGCCCGCCGAGGCGCCCCGTGCGCCCCGGCGGGCCGGTCGCGTTTCCTCAAGTCGCCTTACTCAAGCGGCAGTTGAAACTGCCGATGGTCTTCCGGGAGTTCTGCCGATCGGCCCCGGAAAGCCGCCCTAGGGTCGAGACCACTGCCCGCAGCGTCGTCAATTCATCGGGGTTGGATGATGGAATCTCGCGGTTTCCCCTTCATGTCCGTCGCGCACCGGTATCCGGACCGGCCGGCCGTACGGCTCGGCGCCCGGACCCTGCGCTACCGGGAGCTGGACGAGCTGAGCGGCGCCCTCGCCGCCCGGATCGCCCCCGGGCGGACGGTGGCCGTCACCGGCCGCGACCGGCTGGACCACCTGGTCGGCCTGCTCGCCGCCCTCCGGGCCGGGGCCACCTACCTGCCGCTGGACCGGGAGGCCCCCGAGGAGCGCAACCGCTGGATCCGCGAGGACGCCGGCGCCGGTCTCGCCCTCACCGACGGCGAGCTCGTCCGCCTCGCGCCCGCCGACGGGCCCGAGGCCGCGCCCGCCCCCGGCTACCTCATCTACACCTCCGGCACCACCGGCCGCCCCAAGGGCGTGCACGTGCCGCTGGACGCGCTGACCGGGCACCTGACGGCCGCCGTCGACCGCTTCGGCCTCACCGCCGACGACGTCGTGCTGCACCTCGCCCGCCCCACCGTGGACGTCGCCGTCGAGCAGGTGCTCACCACCCTGTCCGCCGGGGCCTGCCTGCTCGTGCCCGAGCAGCACCTGCTCGGCCCGGACGCTCTGCTGGACCTGCTGGACACCGAGGGCGTCACCGTGGCCAACCTCCCGGCCGGCTACTTCCAGGAGGTGGTGACGGCCCTGCGCTCCCGCGCCCGGGCCCCGCGCACCCTGCGCCTGATGATCTCCGGCAGCGACCGGCTCTACCCGGACACCGCGGCCGTCTGGTGGACCGCCACCGGAGTGCCGCTGCTCAACGCCTACGGGCCCACCGAGACCGTGGTCACCGCCACCGTCCACGAGCTGTCCGGCGCCCCGCGCACGGAGCCGGTCCCGATCGGCACCCCGCTGGGCGAGCGCCGCGCCTACGTCCTGGACGACCGGCTGCGCCCGGTCACCGGGCCCGGCGAGAGCGGCGAGCTCTACCTCGGCGGGCCGCTGCTCGCCTCCGGCTACCACGGCCGCCCCGGCCTGACGGCGGGCCGGTTCGTGGCGGACCCGTTCGCGCCCGAGCCGGGCGCCCGGATGTACCGCACCGGCGACGTCGTGCGCCGTGAGGGCCCGGACGCCCCGCTGGAGTTCGTCGGCCGCGCCGACCACCAGCTGAAGATCCGCGGCTTCCGGGTCGAGCCCGGCGAGATCGAGCAGCTGCTCGCCGCCCGCCCCGGCGTCACCGGCGCCGTGGTCGTCGCCCACGAGGGCCGGCTCGCCGGCTACGTCACCGGCGACGCCCCCGACCCCGCCGCGCTCCGCGCCCACCTGGCCGAGCGGCTGCCCGAGCACATGGTCCCGGCCACCGTCACGGTGCTGGACGCCTTCCCGCTGACCGCCGGCGGCAAGACCGACCGCGCCGCGCTGCCCGAGCCGCAGGCCGCCCCGGCCGCGCCGGACGCCTCCCCGGCCGGCCGCCCGCTGCGCACCCCCGCCGAGCAGCTGATCGCCGCCGTCTGGGCGGACGTGCTGGGTGTGCCCGAGGTCGGCGCCGACGACAACTTCTTCCACCTGGGCGGGGATTCGCTCACCGCCGTGCGGGTGGTCGGCCGGGTCTTCGACGTCTTCGGGATGATCTCCCCGTACACCATCTTCGACGCCCCGACCCTCGCCGAGTTCGCCGCCGCCGTCACCGCCGCCGCCGACGGCGAGCGCCCGCCGCTGACCCGCACCGGCGCCGCCCGGGCGCCGCTGTCCCCGAACCAGCGCGGGCTCTGGTTCCTCGACCAGTGGAACCCGGGCGCGCCCACCTACGTCGTGCCCTGGGTGTTCCGCTTCGCCGGCCCGGTCGACGCGCAGCTGCTGCGGCTGGCCCTGGAGGGCGTGGTGGCGCGGCACGAGGCGCTGCGCACCACCTTCGAGCTGGCCGAGGACGGCCCCCGTCAGCTGGTCCACCCCGCCGTGGACGTGCCGTTCGCGGTGACCGACACGGAGGCCGGGCGGGTCGACGCACTGGTCGCCGAGGCCGCGCTGGTCCCCTTCGACCTGGAGAGCGGCCCGCTGCTGCGCGCCCACCTCTACCGCACCGGGGACACCGCCACCCTGCTGCTGCTCTGCCACCACATCGTCTGGGACGAGGGCTCGCTTCCCGTCCTGGAGGGCGAACTCGCCGCCCTGTACGAGGCGCTGGCCGCCGGCCGCCCGGCCGCCCTGCCCGAGCCCGCCGTCCAGTACGCCGACTACAGCGCCTGGCAGTACCGGGACCCGGCCCACGCCGAGCGCCAACTCGCCCACTGGCGCGAGCACCTGGCCGACGCGCCGACCGAGCCCGCGCTGCCCACCGATCACCCCCGGCCCGAGGTCCAGCGCTTCCGCGGCGACTTCCACCGCTTCGCGATGCCGCGCCCGGTCGCCGAGGCGGTCCGCGCGCTGGCCCGCAGCGAGGACGCCACCCCGTTCATGGTCCTGCTGGCCGGTCTGGCGCTCACCCTGCACCGCCGCACCGGACAGCGCGACCTGGTGCTCGGCTCCCCGGTGAGCCTCCGCGGCAGGGCCGAACTCGACGCCCTGGTCGGCTACTTCGTCAACCTGCTGCCGCTGCGGGTGCGGGTCGGCGAGACCATGGACTTCCGTGAACTGGTCCGGCACGTCCGCGAGGTGGCGATCGCCGGCTACCGCCACCAGGAGGCGCCGTTCGACGACATCGCGGCGAGCGTCCTGGAGGACCGCCCGGAGGACCGCGCCGAGAACCGCAACCCGCTCTGCCAGGTGCTGCTGGAACTCCACCCGCTGGACACCCGCCCGCTGACCGTCGGCGGCGTCGAGGTGACCCGCGAGCTGTACTCCAACCCGGTCTCCCGCTTCGACCTGTCGATCTCCGTCGACGACCGGGGCACCGACTTCACCGGCCGCTTCGAGTACGACTCCGACCTGTTCGACGCCGCCACCATGGCCGAGCTCTGCGAGGCCTGGCTCGGCACCCTCGCCGCCGCCGTCGGGACGCCGGTGCACGCCCTGGTCGGGGCCCGGGCCGCCGACGCCCCCGCGGCGACCGCCCTGGTCAGCGGCGAACAGCGCCTCTCCTACGGCGAGCTGGACACCCGGGCGAACCGGCTCGCGCACCACCTGGCCGCCGGCGGGACCGGCCGCGGCGACACCGTCGCCGTGCTGGTCGACCGCGGGCCGGACCTGGTGGTCGCCCTGCTCGCCGTGCTCAGGACCGGCGCCGCCTACACCCTGCTCGACCCGGACTTCCCGGCCGACCGGCTGGCCGGCGCGTTCGCCGACTGCGCGGCCTCGCTGCTGGTCACCCACCACCACGCGAGCCCGCCGTTCCCGGTCGGGCGCCACCTCGACCTGGACGCGCAGGCCGCCGCGATCGCCGCCCGCCCCGCCCACGACCCGGGCGTGCCCGTCACCGGAGACGACCTCGCCTGCGTGATGTTCACCTCCGGCTCCACCGGCCGCCCCAAGGGCGCCGCGGTGCCGCACCGCGCGCTCACCACCACCTACCTCGGCCAGGACTACGCCCGCTTCGGCCCCGACGAGGTCTGGCTGCAGTGCTCCCCGGTCTCCTGGGACGCCTTCGCCCTGGAGCTGTACGGCGCGCTGGCCTTCGGCGGCGTCTGCGTGCTGCAGCCCGGCCAGCGGCCCGACCCGCAGGCCATCGCCGAGCTGACCCGGCGCCACGGCGTCACCCAGCTCCAGCTCTCCGCCAGCCTGTTCAACTTCCTGCTGGAGGAGTTCCCGGAGACCTACGACGACCTCAAGGTGGCCTTCACGGCCGGTGAGCGGGCCTCCGTCACCCATGTCGCGAAGGCGCTCGGCCAGTACCCGGACCTGGTCGTCGCCAACGGCTACGGCCCGGTGGAGAGCCTCGGCCTGACCACCTGCCACCGCGCCACCGCCGAGGACGCCGCCGGGGCCGCCATCCCGATCGGGCACCCGCTGCACGGCAAGGGGATCCACGTCCTGGACGAACGGCTGGAGCCCGTCCCCGACGGCACCACCGGCGAGCTCTACGCGGCCGGCGGCGGCCTCGCCCACGGCTACGTCGGCCGGCCCGCGCTGACCGCCGAGCGCTTCGTCGCCTCGCCGTTCGGCGCCCCCGGCGAGCGGCTCTACCGCACCGGCGACCTCGGCCACCGGCGCCCGGACGGGCTGCTGGAGATCACCGGCCGGATCGACGACCAGGTCAAGGTCCGCGGCTTCCGGGTCGAGCCCGGCGAGATCGAGGACGCGCTGACCCGCCACCCCGCCGTCCGGGAGGCCGCCGTCACCGTCCACGAGCCCGCCCCCGGCGACCACCGGCTCGCCGCCTACGTCACCCTCGACGCGGGTGCGGACCCCGCAGCCCCCGAGGCGCTGCTCGACCACCTGGCCGGGCTGCTGCCCGAGCACATGGTGCCCGCGACCGTCGACGTGCTGGACGCGCTGCCGCTCAACCCCAACGGCAAGGTCGACCGCAAGGCGCTGCCGGCCCCCGCCGGGCGCCGCGCCGCCGCCCCGGCGGACCCGCTCACCCCGCACCAGCGGCTGGTCGCCGACGCCGTGCGCGCCGTCCTGGACCTGCCGGACGACCTCGGGCCGGACACCAACTTCTTCCGCATCGGCGGCAATTCGCTGGCGGCCGTCCGGGTCGCCATGAAGCTCTCCCAGCAGACCGGCACCAAGGTCGCGCCGCACGTGGTGTTCCGCGGCCGCACCGTGGGCGCCATCGCCGAACGGCTGGCCTCGTGATGGCCGGCCACCCCGCCCCCCGTCGCACCGAAGGGAACGAGGCCGTGCGCCCGTCCGACGACGCCCGGGCCGCCGCCCGGGCCCGCACCGCACCCGTGTCCGGCCTCCAGCGCGGCCTCTGGTTCCTCGACCACCTGGACCCGAGGAGCATCACCTACACCACCCCCTGGACCTACGAGGTCACCGGCCCGCTCGACCTCGGCCTGCTGGCCCGCGCCCTGGACGCCGTCACCGCCCGCCAGGAGGCCCTGCGCACCACCTTCGCCCTGCATCCCGACGGCCCCCGCCAGCACGTCCACGACACCCTCGCCGTGCCGCTGGCCGTCACCGACCTGCGGGCCCTTCCCGAGGCCGAACGCGCCGACCGGTCCGAGGAGTTGATCGCCGAACGGGCCGCCGAGCCGTTCGACCTCGCCACCGGCCCGCTGCTGCGCGCCGAGGCGTTCCGGCTCGCCGACGAGCGCACCACCCTGCTGTTCGTCGTCCACCACATCATCTGGGACGGCTGGTCCGCCGAACTCTTCGAGCGCGAACTCGCCGAGCACTACCGGGCGTTCGCCGCACAGCGGACCCCGGACCTGCCGGTCCTCGCCACCGGGTACGCCGACTGGGCCGAGGAGGAGCGGCTCACCTCCTACGAGGAGCACCTCGCCTACTGGAAGGACCGCCTCGACGGCGCGCCCGCCCTGCTCGACCTGCCCGCCGACCGCCCGCGCCCCGCCGAGCGGAGCGAACGCGGCGCCACCGAGCACTTCGGCCTCGCCCCCGGCACCGCCGCCCGGGTCCGGGCCCTCGCCGAACAGGAGGGCGCCACCCCCTTCACCGTGCAGCTCGCCGCCTTCGCCCTGCTGCTGAACCGCTGGACCGGCGCCGACGACCTGCTCGTCGGCACCCCGGTCACCACCCGCAACCGGCCCGAACTCGCCGATCTGCTCGGCTACTTCGTCAACCTCCTGCCGCTGCGGATCAAGCTCGCCCCGGGCGCGACCTTCCGCGGGCTGGTCGCCGACCTCCAGGACGGCGCCTTCGACGCCTTCGGCTACCTCGACGTGCCGTTCGACCAGCTGGTCGACCACCTCGGCACCGCCCGCACCCCGCAGCACCCGCCGCTGGTCCAGGTGGTGTTCGGCGCCCACGGCGAGGACGACACCCCGCTCGCCCTCGGCGCGGCCACCGGCCGGCGCACCGTCCGCTCCAACGGCACCAGCAAGTTCGACCTCACCTGGTCCGTCTTCGAGCCCGCCGGCGAGGGGCCGGACGCCCTGCGCGGCGAGGCCGAGTACAGCACCGACCTCTTCGACGCCGCCACCGTCCGCCGTCTCGCCGCCGACTACGCGACCCTGCTGGACGCCGCCCTCGCCGACCCGGACGCCACCGTGCTCCGGCTCACCGCCGCCCCCGCGGCCGGGCAGCGTCCCCGCCCCGCCCGGCTCGACGAGGGCCACTGCCTGCACCACCTCTTCGAGCGGGCCGCCGACGCGCACGGCGGCCGGCCGGCCGTCGACGACGGGCGGGAGCGCCTCGACTACGCCGAACTCGACCGCCGTGCCAACCGGTTGGCCCACACCCTGCGCGCCCACGGGGTGCGCCCCGGCGACCGGGTCGGCCTGCTGCTGGAACGCACCGTCGCCGTCCCGGTCGCCGTCCTCGCCGTCCTCAAGACCGGCGCCGCCTATGTGCCGGTCGACCTCGCCGCCCCCGCCGACCGGGCCGCCCTGGTCTTCGGCGACACCGCCGTCACCGCCGTCCTCACCGACCGCCCCGACCGCGCCCCCGACGGCCCCTGGCAGACCCTCGACCTCACCGCCCGGGCCGCCGAGATCGCCGCCCGCCCCGACACCCGCCCGCCCGCCGCCGGCAACCCCGGCGACCTCGCCTACCTGATCTTCACCTCGGGCTCCACCGGCCGCCCCAAGGGCGTCGCCGTCGCCCACGAGCACGTCACCCGGCTGCTCGACTCCGGCCGCGAGCACTTCGGCTTCGGCCCCGACACCACCTGGACGCTCTTCCACAGCTACGCCTTCGACTGGACCGTCTGGGAACTGTGGGGCGCGCTGCTGCACGGCGCCCGCCTGCTCGTCGTGCCGTACCTGACCAGCCGCTCGCCCGAGGAGTTCGCCGCGCTCCTCGACGAGCAGGACGTCACCCACCTGTGCCTCACCCCCTCCGCGCTGCGCCAGCTCGAACCGGCCCTGCGCCGCCGCCCCCGGGCGCTGCCCGCGCTGCGCTGGATCATGCTCGGCGGCGAGGCCCTGGACCCGGGCGTCGTCCAGCGCTGGCACGAGCTCGACCCGCTGCCGCCCGCCCGGCTCTGCAACCTCTACGGCATCACCGAGACCACCGTCCACGTCACCGTCCACGACGTCGCCGAGGGCGGCGCCGGCTTCGAACGCAGCCTCATCGGCGAGCCCATGGCCCACCTCACCGCGGCCGTCCTGGACGACTGGCTGCGCCCCTGCCCGCCCGGCGTCCCCGGCGAGCTCTACATCGGCGGCGGCAGCCTCGCCCACGGCTACTGGGGCCGCCCCGGCCTCACCGCCGGCCGCTTCGTCGCCGACCCCGCCGGACCGCCCGGCGCCCGCCTCTACCGCACCGGCGACGTCGCCAGGCGGCTGCCGGACGGCGGCCTGGAGTACGTCGGGCGCGCCGACTTCCAGGTCAAGCTGCGCGGCTTCCGGATCGAGCTCGGCGAGATCGAGAACGCCGTCGCCGCCCACCCGGACGTCGACGCCTGCGTGGTCACCGTGCACGAGGACCGGCTCGCCGCCTACGTCACCGGCCGCGCCCCCGAGGACCTGCGCGGCTTCCTCGGCCGCTCGCTGCCCGCCTACATGGTCCCGGCGAGCGTCACCGTGCTGGACGCCCTGCCGCTCACCGTCAACGGCAAGGTCGACCGCGCCGCACTGCCCGCCCCCGGGCGCGCCGCCCCCGAACGGACCGGGCGGCACGCCGAGCCGCGCACCCCCGAGGAGGAACTGTTCGCCGCCGTGTGGACCGAGGTGCTCGGGGTGCCCGGGATCGGCGTCCACGACGACTTCTTCCACCTCGGCGGCGACTCCATCCGCGCCGTCCAGCTGGCCGGCGCCCTGCACGACCGGGGCTGGCAGCTCTCCCTGCGGGACGTCTTCAACGCGCCCACCGTCGCGGCCCTGCTGCCGCTGGCCCGGCCCGTCGAGGCCGACCCCGACGCCGGCCGGCCGTTCGCGCTGATCGACGAGGACGACCGGGCCGAGCTGCCGCCCGGGATCGTCGACGCCTACCCGATGGTCTCCATGCAGCTCTCGATGGTCTTCCACATGGAGGTCGCCGGCGGCACCGACAGCTACCACAACGTCAACTCCTACCGCTTCGGCGGCGAGCTCGACGAGACCGCGCTGCGCCGCTCCGTCAACGAGGCGATGGCCCGGCACGCCGTGCTGCGCACCGGCCTCGACCTCTCCGGCTACGGCGAACCGCTCCAGCTGGTGCACGGCACGCTGCCCGCCCCGGTCGAGTTCGCCGACCTGCGCGGGCGCAGCGAGCAGGAGCAGGACGCCGCGATCCGGGCCGTCTTCGAGCACCACCGCGACCGGCCGTTCGACCTCACCGCGCCCCCGCTGTTCCGGATCACCGTCCAGCGCCTGGCCGCCGACGCCTTCCAGCTCACCATCTCCGAACACCACGCGATCCT
This sequence comes from Kitasatospora sp. NPDC058115, assembly GCF_042884635.1. NCBI lineage: Bacteria > Bacillati > Actinomycetota > Actinomycetes > Kitasatosporales > Streptomycetaceae > Kitasatospora > Kitasatospora sp. NPDC058115. The sequence goes on along the minus strand of NZ_JBHVTL010000016.1, from coordinate 18,226 downwards.
CGACGGCTGGAGCTTCACCTCCCTGCTCACCGAGATCCTCGAACGGCACGCCGCACTCGCCGCCGACCCGGTCTCCGCGCCCGCCCCGCCGCCGCGCACCGCCTTCCGCGACTTCGTGGCCGTCGAACGGGCCGCCGCCGCGGACCGGGACTCGCTCGCCTACTGGCACCGGCGGCTCGACGGCGCCACCGGCCAGCTCTGGCCGGGCAGCGAGGACGTCCACGAGCTGCCGCGCACCGTCGAACGGGTGCTGCCGGACGCGCCCGGGCAGCTGCGGGCCGTCGCCGACGCGCTCGGCGTCCCGGTCAAGTCCGTCGCGCTCGCCGCCCACCTGCACGCCCTCGCCCGCATCACCGGGCGCCGCCGGGTCACCACCGGACTGGCGATGAACGGCCGGCTCGAACGGCTCGGCGGCACCGAGGTCTACGGGCTCTTCCTCAACACCGTCCCGCTGGTCGCCGAACCCGGGGAGGACCTGGCGGCGCTGGTGCGGCACGTGCACCGCGAGGAGCTGGACATGATGCCGCACCGCCGGGTGCCGTTCGCCCGGCTGGCCCGGATGATGGCCGACACCGCGCTCGACAGCCAGTTCGGCTACCTGCGCTTCCACGCCCTCGGCCGGCTCAGCTCGGCCCGCATCGAGGACGGCCGGATCGGCACCGAACCCACCTACCGGCACGAGCCGAACAGCTTCACCTTCGGCGCCTCGCTGATCCAGGACCCGGTCACCCAGCGGGTGCTGCTCGCCGTGGACCACCAGCGGGCGCTGGTCGACGACGCCACGGCGGAGGAGTTCATGGACGCCTACGCGGCGGCCCTGGCCCGCCTGGCCTCCGACGTCTGACCCCGACTCCGGGCAGCACCGCCCACCCCACCCCACCCGTCAGCTCAGCCCAGTGAGGAGCACCCCCGCCATGACCACCTTCGCGGAGCCGGTCACCGTCGCCCCGTCCACCCCCGCCGTCGCCACCGACCTGCTGTCCCGGCTGCGCACCGCCGTCGCCGCCCATCCCGGCCGGCCCGCCGTGCACGCCGCCGACGGCAGCCTCGACTTCGCCGCCCTGGAGCGCCGCACCGCCGCCCTGGCCGCCGCCCTGCGCGCCTCCGGCGTCCGGCGCGGCGACCGGGTCGGCGTCCACCTCGCCCGCACCCTCGACCTGCCGGTCGCGCTGCTCGCCGTCTGGCGGGCCGGCGCCGCCTACGTCCCGCTGGACCCCGCCTACCCGGCCGAGCGGATCGCCTTCATGGCCGCCGACGCCCGGCTGACCGCGGTGGTCAGCGCGCAGGCGGCGCCGCCCGTCCCGGCCGGTGTCGCGGTGCTGCGCCCGGACGCCGCCGCGCCCGCCGCTCCCGGCCCGGCCGACCCCGACGCCCCGCACCCGCTGGACCCCGCCTACGTCATCTACACCTCCGGCTCCACCGGCCGCCCCAAGGGCGTCGAGGTGCCGCACGGCGCCGTCGCCGACCTCGTCGCCGGTCTGGAGGGCATCGGCGCCTACCGCCCCGGGCCGTCCGTCGTCGCCTGGAACGCCAGCGTCTCCTTCGACGCCTCCGTCCAGCAGTGGGCCCGGATCTGCCGCGGCGACACCCTCGTGGTCGTCGACGACGCCCGGCGCGCCGACCCGGCCGCCCTGGCCGCCCTGCTCGACGAGCACGCCGTCACCGACCTCGACCTGACCCCGTCCCACTGGCAGCTGCTGCGCGAGCCGCTGCTCGGCGGCGGCGCACGCGTCCCGCGCCTGTTCATGGGCGGCGAGCCCGTCCCCGGGCGCACCTGGCGCGAGCTGGCCGACGGCGGCGTCGAGGCGTTCAACCTCTACGGGCCCACCGAGTGCACCGTCGACGCGATCGCCGCCCGGATCACCGGCCCCGGCCCGCACCTCGGCGCGCCGCTGCCCGGCGTCCGCGCCCACCTGCTGGACGAGCGGCTGGTGCCGGTCACCGAGCCCGGCGCGGTCGGCGAGCTGTACCTCGGCGGACCCGGCCTGGCCCACGGCTACGCCGGGCAGCCGGGCCTGACCGCCGGCCGGTTCGTCGCCGACCCGTTCGCCCAGGAGCCGGGCGCCCGGATGTACCGCACCGGCGACCAGGCCCGCCGCTCCGCCGACGGCCTGCTGGAGTACGTCGGGCGGGTGGACCGCCAGGTCAAGCTGCGCGGCTTCCGCGTCGAACTCGGCGAGGTCGAGCACGCTGTCGCGGCCCTGGACGGCGTCGGCGCCGCCGCCGTCACCGTGCACGAGCCCGCACCCGGGGACACCCGCCTCGCCGCCTACGTCACCGGCGCCTCCGCCGACCCCGCCGCCCTGGTCGCCGCCCTGCGCCGCACCCTGCCCGCCCACCTGGTGCCGGCCACCGTGACTGTCCTGGACGCCCTGCCGCTCACCCCGAACGGCAAGGTCGACCACCGCGCCCTGCCCGCCCCGGCCGCCCCGGCGGCGCCGGAGGCCGCCGGCGGGGGAGTGGCGGAGCAGGTCGCCGAGGTGTGGCGCACCGTGCTCGGCGTCCCCGAGGTGCTGCCCACCGACGACTTCCTCACCCTCGGCGGCCACTCCCTCGCCGCCCTGCGGGTGGTCCACCTGCTGCGCCGCAAGCTCAACGTCGAGCTCCAGCTGCGCCACCTGCTGGACGCCGCCGACCTCGCCGCCTTCACCGAGGCCGTCCAGCGCGCCGCCACCACCGCCCCGGCCACCGCCCGCCCCACCCTCGCGCCCCGCCGCCCGGCCGTCCGATGAGCACCACCCCCCACCCACACCCCGGCACCCGGCAGCCGGTGCCGCCTGCGGCGGACCTCGCTGCGGTGGCGGTGGCCCCTGTGGCTGCTGGTGGCTCGCAGTCTGGGGCTGGGCGGCTGGTGTCGCCTGCAGTGGACCTCGCTGTGGTGGCGGTGGCCCCTGTGACTGCTGGTGGCTCGCAGTTCGGGGCTGGGCAGCCGGTGTCGCCCGATGCGGACCAGGCCGCGCTTTCGGACGGTCCTGTGGTTGCTGGTGGCTTGCACTTCGGGGCCGGGCAGCCAGTGTCGCCCGATGCGGACCCCGCTGCGCTGGCGGACGGTTCTGTGACTGTTGGCGGTCCGCAGTTCGGGGCCGGGCAGCCGGTGTCGCCCGTGGCGGTCCAGGCCGCGCTGGCGGACGGTTCTGTGGTTGTTGGTGGCTCGCCGTCCGGCGCTCGGCCGCCGGTGACCTTGGGGGCTGGCCGGGCCGCGGTGGCTGAGTGTGGTTCTTCCGCGCGGCTGATGGCCGGCCCGGTCGGGGGAGAGGCCGCTTCCGTGGCGGTCGTCGGTGCGCAGATGGTCGCGGACCTCTCGGCGACCGGGACCTCGGTTCCGGCCGATCCCGCTGAGCCCGGGGCCCTTGCCTCCGCCCGCCCAGCGATCACCCTCAGCTCTCGGCCGGTTCGCTTGATTGCGGATGGCCCTGTGACTGCCCGGCAGCCGGTGACGCCCGAGACGGCCGAACACGGTGCGCGCTCGTGGCCGGTTGGTCCGGTGGCGGATCGCCCTGTGACTGCTGGTGGCCAGCTGTTCGGGGCCCGGCAGCCGGTGCCGCCCGGCGTGGCTGAGTGTGGTTCTTCCGCGCGGCTGATGGCCGGCCCGGTCGGGGGAGAGGCCGCTTCCGTGGCGGTCGTCGGTGCGCAGGTGGTCGCGGACCTCTCGGCGGCCGGGACCTCGGTTCCCGCCGATGCCGCTGAGCCCGGGGCCCTTGCCTCCACCGGTCCGGCGATCACTCCCCGCTCCCGGCCGATCATCGACGCCACGGCACCGGGTGATGCGGCAAAGCACCCGACAGCCATGGCTGGGGCAGCCGATGGCCCACGACTCGGGGCTCGGCGGCCGGTCAGGCCGGCCACCGGACAAGTCGGCGTGGGCGAGCACGGCTCCGTCGCACGGCCCGAACGCCTGGCGGCCGCCGACACGGTACCGGGACCGGTCGTCCCGGTGGCATCCGACGGCGCGCAGCCCGGCGCCCGGCAGCCGGTTGCTTCAGCCGCTGTCCCGGGTGCTGGAGCCGAGGTCCGGTCGACGGTAACTCCTCGGCCCCGTCCGGTGGGTGGCGGCGTGCAGCCGGTGGCTTCGGCAGCCGTCCCGGTCGATGGGGCCGACGTTCGGTCGCTCGCTGCCGCGTCTGCTCGGCCGCCGATCACTCCTCGGCCGCGTCCAGTGGGTGGTGGTGGACAACCTGGCTCGGGGCAGCCGGTTGCTTCGGCCGCCGTCCCGGGCGATGGGGCCGACGTTCGGTCGCTCGCTGCCGCGTCCGCTCGGCCGCCGATCACTCCTCGGCCCCGTCCAGTGGTCGGTGCCGTGCAGCCCGGTGCGGCCCGGTCCCTCGCCTCCGCCGCCCGGCCGCGCCCGGCCCCGGCCGTTCCGGCCACCCGGCCCCGCACCGAGGGGGACTGGTTCCTCCTCCCCGCGCCCCGGCCCGCCGCCCCCGTCAGGCTGTTCTGCTTCCCGCACGCCGGTGGGGACGCCACCGCCTTCACCCCGCTGGCGCGGCACCTCGCCCCCGCCGCCGAGGTGTGGGCGCTGCGCCCGCCGGCACGTGGCGGCCGCAGCCGGGACCCGATGCCCGCCGGCTTCGCCGACCTGGTCGAGGCGGTCGCCGGGGCCCTCGCCCCGCACCTCGGCCCCGGCCACCGGGCCGCCTTCTACGGGCAGAGCTTCGGCGCCCTGCTCGCCTACGAGGTGGCCCGGGCGCTGCCCGCCGACCGCCGGCCCGAGCTGGTGGTGGTGGCCGGGGCGCCCTGCCCCGCCGAGTGGACCGAACGCGAGTCCAAGGACCTCGACGCCGCCGAACTCCTGCGCCTGACCGGCCTGGAGGAACTGGTCCGGGCCGATCCGGAGCTGGTCGAGCTGGCCCTCGGCGGCATCCGCACCGACCTCGCGGTCAGCGCCACCTACCGGTACCGGCCGCATGCCCCGATCGGCTCCGCGCTGTACGCGCTGGCCGGCGCCGACGACCCGATGCTCGCCACCACCGACCTCACCGGCTGGGCCGCCCACACCCGGGGCGCCTTCGGCCACCGCGTCCTGCCCGGCGGGCACCTGCTCGCCACCGTCGACCGGCCCGGCCCGGTCGACCTCCTGAGCACCCTCCTGAGCACCCTCCCCACCACCAAGGAGCAGCCGTCATGGTGACCACCACCTCCGTCGACCTCACCGACCCCGCGCTGTGGGCCCGCCCCGACACCCCGGAGCTGGTCGCCGAACTGCGCGCCCAGGCGCCCGTCCACCGCACCGACACCGTCGACGACGGGCCGATCTGGTCGGTGATGACCTACCGGGAGTCGGCCGACGTGCTGCGCAACGCGGCCGTGTTCAGCTCGGAGTCCGGCTCGCTGCTGGGTGCCGGTGTCGGCAACGTCCCGGTCGGCTCGGGCCGGATGATGGCCCTCACCGACCCGCCCCGGCACCGTGAACTGCGGGCCCCCGCCAATCCGTTCTTCTCCAAGGGCGGAGTGCGCGGCGCCTCCCGCTCGATCGCCGACCGGGCCGCCGAGCTCTTCGACCGGGCCGTCGAGCAGGGCGAGGCGGACCTCGTCGACGTGGTCTCCGCGCTGCCGCTGGCCGTCATGTGCGACCTGCTGGACGTCCCGGAGAAGGACCGCGACATGGTGGTCCGGGTCTGCGACGTGGCGTTCCTCGGCGCCACCCCGGAGGAACGCCGGGCCGGGCACCAGCAGTTGATCCCCTACCTGCTGCACCAGGTGATGCTGCGCCGCAGCGACCCGCGCGACGACCTCATCTCGATGATGGCCACCTACAAGGTGAACGGCCGGCTGCTGCCGGTCGAGGACGTCGTGCTCAACCTGGACAACATCGTGGTCGGCGGCGTCCAGACGGTCCGCCACACCGCCGCGATGGGGCTGCACACCCTGGTCAACCGTCCCGACCTGTGGCGGCAGTTGCAGCGCGGCGAGGTGTCGATGGACTCGGCGGTGGACGAGCTGCTGCGCTGGACCTCCGTCGGGCTGCACACGCTGCGCACCGCCACCCGGGACATCGAGCTGGCCGGGCGGCAGATCCGCCGGGGCGACCGGGTCGCGGTGTGGGTGTGGTCGGCGAACCGGGACCCGGAGGCCTTCGAGGCGCCCGAGGAGATCCGCCTCGACCGCTCGCCCAACAAGCACCTGGCGCTCGGGCTGGGCGCCCACTACTGCATCGGCGCGCCGCTGGCGAAGACCGAGCTGAGCGCGCTGTTCACGGCGGCGCTGGAGAAGGCGTCGTCGATCGAGCCGGCCGGCCCGGCGGAGTTCAACCGCTCGATCATCAACTTCGGCCTGGACCGCTTCCCGGTCCGGCTCACCCCGCGCTGAGGAGCAGGAGCACCCCGCCCGACCCCCGCCCGACCGACCCCCCCGCCCGCCGACCCCCGCCCGACCCCCGGTACACCCCTGCGACGAGGCCCGCGCAGGAGGACGGCAGTCCCGGAACTGCCGCTCTCCTGCCGGGCCTCGTGCCGCTTCCGGACCCGGCGCGCCCCTACCTTCGAATCACCGCACCACGACCACCACCTCACCGAGGAGACCACCGTGAGCAACCCGTTCGAGGACGACAACGCCGGCTACCTCGTCCTGGTCAACGACGAGAACCAGCACTCGCTCTGGCCGGTCTGGATCGACGTGCCGGCCGGCTGGACCACCGTCCACGGCGAGGCCCCCCGCCAGGAGTGCCTGGAGTGGATCGAGGCCAACTGGACCGACATCCGCCCGGCCTCGCTGGTCGCCGGCCTCGACCGCCGGTGAGCGCCGCCATGGTCACCTGGGAACTGAACCCCGGCCGCCCGGCCCTCGCCCACGTGCCGGCCGGCGCCGACCTCGCCGAGGGCTGCGCCTGGCTGCGCGCGCACGAGGCCGAGCTGACCGCCGCGCTGCACCGACACGGCACGATCTTCCTGCGCGGCCTGCCGGTCGCCGCCACCGAGGACGTCGCCGCCGTGCGCGACGTCCTGATCCCCGAGCCCACCCCGTACCGGGAGAAGGCCACCCCGCGCAGCGACTTCGGCAACGGCGTCTTCTCCTCGACCGACCTGCCGCCCGCGCAGCCGATCCGGATGCACAACGAGAACAGCTACACGCTGACCTTCCCCGGCCGGCTGCTGTTCGCCTGCCTGATCGCCCCGGAGGAGGGCGGCGCCACCCCGACGGCGGACGTCCGCAAGGTCCTCGCCGCCCTGCCGGCGCACCTCGCCGAGCGCGGCCGGACCTCCGGCTGGACCCTGAACCGCAGCTACTCCGACTACGTCTCGCTGGGCTGGCGGACCGCCTTCGCCACCGAGGACCGCGCCGAGGTCGAGCGCTACTGCCGGGAGAACGGCATCTCCTGGGAGTGGACGGCGGACGGCAACCTGCGCACCAGCCAGCTGCGCCCGGCCACCATCCACCACCCGCACACCGGCGAGGAGGCCTGGTTCAACCACCTGGCGTTCTGGAGCGAGTGGTCGCTCGACCCGGACATCCGGGAGGCCATGGTCGAGGAGTTCGGCCCGGACGGCCTGCCGTTCAACACCGGCTTCGGCGACGGCGAGCCGCTCACCCGCGAGGACGTCGAGGCGCTGAACGCCGCCTACGAGGCCGCCACCGTCCGGGAGACCTGGCAGGCGGGCGACGTGATGCTGGTCGACAACGTGCTCTGCGCGCACGGCCGCGACCCGTACCGCGGCGACCGGAAGATCGCCGTCGCGATGGGCCGCCCGGTCGACGTCCTCGACTGCCGCCCCTCGGTCCTGCCGACCACCGCCGTCGCCGCGTGACGGCGCCCCCCACCCGCCCGTGACGTGAGCAGAGGAAGCACCGTGATCCCGGTTTCGTACGCACAACAGCGTCTGTGGCTGATCGACCAGATCGAAGGGCCGACCGCGCTCTACAACCTGCCGTTCGCGGTCCGCCTGCGCGGCCCGCTCGACACCGCCGCGCTGCGTGCCGCGACGGCGGACGTGGTCGCCCGGCACGAGGCCCTGCGCACGGTGTTCCCGGTGGACGGGGAGGGCGTGCCGGTGCAGCACATCCTGCCGTCGGCGGAGGCGTCGATCGCCTTCGCGACGGTGGAGTGCGCACCGGCCGGCTACCCGGCCCTGCGGGACGCGGAAGCCGCCCACGCCTTCGACCTGAGCAACGAACTCCCCATCCGGGTCACGGTCTTCTCGCTCACCCCGACCGAAGGAAGCACCCCCGAAGACATCCCCGAAGGCACCCCCGGACGCACCCCCGAACACGTGCTGCTGGTGGTGCTCCACCACATCGCCGGTGACGGCTGGTCGCTCGGTCCGCTGCTGCGCGACCTCGCCGCCGCCTACTCCGCCCGGCTCTCGGACGGCGAGCCGCAGTGGGAGCCGCTGCCGGTGCAGTACGCCGACTACGCCCTGTGGCAGCGCGAGCTGCTCGGCGAGGAGTCCGACCCGTACAGCCTGATGAGTCGTCAACTTTCTTACTGGCGCGAGAGGCTGGCCGGTCTTCCGGAGGAGCTGGAGCTGCCGGCGGACCGCCCCCGCCCGCCCGCGCCGACCGGCGCCGCCGACGCCGTGCCGTTCACCCTCGCGCCCGCCCTGCACGCCGCGCTGGCCGACCTCGCCCGCGGCCACCGCGCCACCCTGTTCGCCGTGCTCCAGGCGGGCCTGGCCGCGCTGTTCACCCGGCTCGGCGCCGGGACCGACATCCCGCTCGGCACCGGTGTGGCCGGCCGCTCCGACGAGGCGCTGAGCGACCTGGTCGGCTTCTTCGTCAACACCCTCGTGCTGCGCACCGACACCTCCGGCGACCCGTCCTTCGCCGAACTGCTGGACCGGGTCCGGGAGGCGCAGCTGGACGCCTTCGCGCACCAGGACGTGCCGTTCGAGCGGCTGGTCGAGGAGGTCAACCCGGCCCGCGCGCTCGGCCGCCACCCGCTGTTCCAGACCCTGCTGGTGCTCCAGAACCACGAGGAGGGCGAACTCGGCCTGCCCGGGCTGGAGTCGGCGCCCGAGCCGCTCGGCCTGCGGGTCGCCAAGTTCGACCTCAACATCGGCATCACCGAGCGGCACGGCCCGGACGGCGCCCCGGCCGGCCTGGAGGGCTCCGCCGAGTACGCCGCCGACCTGTGGGACCGCGCCACCGTCACCGCCCTGTTCGAGCGCTTCGGCCGGCTGCTCGCCGCCGCGGTGGCCGACCCGGAGGCACCGATCGGCAGCCTGGACATCCTCGCCCCCGAGGAGCGCACCCGCCTCGCCGAGGACTGGAACGCCACCGCCGCGCCCGTGCGCACCGGCTCGCTGCCCGCCCTGTTCGAGGCCCGGGCGGCCCGCACCCCGGACGCCGTCGCCCTCGCCCACGACGGCGGCACCGTCAGCTACGCCGAGCTCAACACCCGCGCCAACCGGCTCGCCCACCACCTGCTCGCCGCGGGCGTCGGCCCGGAGTCGCCGGTCGCCCTGCTGATGGAACGCTCGGTGGACCTCGTGGTCGCCACCCTCGCCGTGCTCAAGGCGGGCGGCTGCTACGTGCCGATGCACGCGAGCCTGCCGCCCGAGCGGATGACCGCGCTGCTCGCCGACACCGCCGCGCCGGTCCTGCTCACCGACCGCGCCGAGCCCGGCTTCGCGCACACCGCCACGGTGGTGCGCCCCGGCGACGAGGCGCACCGGCCCGGCCACGACCCCGCGCTGCCCGTCCACCCGGACCGGCTGGCCTACGTGATGTTCACCTCCGGCTCCACCGGCACCCCCAAGGGCGTCGCCGTCCGCCACCGCGACGTCGTCGACCTCGCCGACGACCGCCGCTGGCGCGACGGGCGGCACGAGCGGATTCTGCTGCACTCCCCGCACGCCTTCGACGCCGCCACCTACGAGCTGTGGGCGCCGCTGCTGCACGGCGGCACCGTCGTCGTCGCCCCGCCCGGCACCCTGGACGCCGCCGCCCTGCACGCCCTCGCCGTCCGGCACGGCGTCACCGCGGTCTTCCTCACCAAGGCCCTGTTCGACCTGGTCGCCGAGCAGGCCCCGGAGACCTTCCGCGCCCTGCGCACCGTCTGCACCGGCGGCGAGGCCGCGTCCGGCACCCTGATGCGCCGCGTCCTGGACCACTGCCCGGACCTGCTGCTCGCCCACGTCTACGGGCCCACCGAGGCCACCACCTTCGCCACCCACCACCACCTGCGGCCCGCCGACCTGGACGGCGCCCGGGCGCCGATCGGCCTGCCGCTGGACAACATGCGCGCCCACGTCCTGGACGCCCGGCTGCGCCCGGTGCCGCCCGGGGTGCCCGGCGAGCTGTACGTCGCGGGGGCGGGCCTGGCCCGCGGCTACTGGCGCCGGGCGGCGCTGACCGCCGAACGCTTCGTCGCCGACCCCTACGACCGGGGCGGCCGGATGTACCGCACCGGCGACCTGGTGCGCCGCCGCTCCGACGGCGCCATCGAGTTCCTCGGCCGGATCGACGGCCAGGTCAAGCTGCGCGGCTTCCGGATCGAGCTCGGCGAGATCGAGGCCGCGCTCTCCCGCCACCCCGCCGTCCGCCAGGTCATCGTCGTCCCCCGCGAGGACCGCCCCGGCGACACCCGGCTGGTCGGCTACTGCGCCGCCGACGGAGGCGCCGCCGACGGCGCCGGAACGAACGGCGCCGGGACGAACGGCGCCGGGGCGGACGGCACCGGGACGAACGGCACCGGGGCGGACAGCACCGGGACCGACGCCGACCTCGCCGCCGAGCTCAAGCGGTTCGCCGCCGAGTCGCTGCCCGGCTACATGGTGCCCTCCGCCGTGGTGGTGCTGCCCGCCCTGCCGCTGAACGCCAACGGCAAGGTCGACCGGCGCGCCCTGCCCGCCCCCGACCTCACCGCCGACACCGCCGGCCGCGCCCCGCGCGACGAGCGCGAACAGGCCCTGTGCACGCTGTTCGGCGAGATCCTCGGCCTCGACGGCATCACCGTCGACGACGACTTCTTCGCCCTCGGCGGCCACTCCCTGCTCGCCACCCGCCTGGTCGGGCGGGTGCGCACCGAGCTCGGCCTCGAACTCGCCATCGGCGACCTCTTCCAGGCCCCGACCGTCGCCGCCCTCGCCGCCCGGATCGCCGGCGCCCCGGCCCGCCCCGCCCTGCGCCCGGAGCCGCGCCCCGAGCACCTGCCGCTCTCCTTCGCCCAGCGCCGCCTCTGGTTCCTCGGCAAGGCCGAGGGCCCCGCCGCCACCTACAACGTCACCCTCGCCCTGCGGCTGACCGGCCCGCTGGACACCGCCGCCCTGGAGGCCGCTCTCGGTGACGTCGCCGCCCGCCACGAGAGCCTGCGCACCGTCTTCACCGAGCTCGACGGCGTGCCCCACCAGCGGGTGCTGGCCGCACCGCCCGCGCCGCTGCTCACCGTCACCGACCGCCCCGCGCAGGACCTCGTCCACCACACCTTCGACCTGGCGACGGACGTGCCGCTGCACGCCTACCTGCGCCCCGAGGGCCCCGAGGAGCACGTCCTCACCCTGGTGATGCACCACATCGCCAGCGACGGCTGGTCACTGCGCCCGCTCTTCCGCGACCTCGCCGAGGCCTACACCGCCCGCCGCGCCGGCGCCGGACCGTCCTGGCGGCCGCTGCCCGTCCAGTACGCCGACTACACCCTCTGGCAGCACCGGCTGCTCGGCGCGGACGGCGACCCGCGCTCGCTGCTCGGCGGCCAGCTCGCCCACTGGCGCGAGGCCCTGGCCGGACTGCCCGACGAGCTGCCGCTGCCGCTGGACCGCCCGCGCCCGCCCGTGCCCACCCACCGCGGCGACGTCGTCGAGCTGGACCTCGACGCCGCCCTGCACACCCGGCTCGCCGCGCTGGCCGCCGAGCACGGCGTCACCCTGTTCATGGTGCTCCAGGCCGCCTGGGCCGCCCTGCTGCACCGCTTCGGCGCCGGCGACGACCTGCCGATCGGCACCCCGCTGGCCGGGCGCCTGGACACCGCCCTGGACGACCTGGTCGGCTTCTTCGCCAACACCCTGGTGCTGCGCACCGACCTGAGCGGCACGCCCACCTTCGCCGAGCTGCTGGCCCGCGTCCGGGAGGCCGACCTGGCCGCCTACGCCCACCAGGATGTGCCGTTCGAGCGCCTGGTCGAGGAGCTGAACCCGGCCCGCACCCTCGCCCGGCACCCGCTGTTCCAGGTGATGATCGCCTTCGACAACACCGCCGGCGCCGGCCCCGCCTTCCCCGGCACCCGCGCCGCCCACGAGCCGCTGGGCCTGCCCACCACGGCCTTCGACCTCACCCTCAGCCTCGCCGAGCGCCACCACCCGGACGGCGCCCCGGCGGGCCTGTCCGGCGGCCTGGAGTTCGCCGTCGACCTGTTCGACCGCGCCACCGCCGAGCGGCTCGCCGCCGCGCTGGTCCACCTGCTCGCCCAGGCCGCCGAGCAGCCGCACCGCCCGCTCGCCGACCTGGACGTGCTCGGCGCGCAGGGGCACGCGCAGCTCGCGCGCTGGCACGACACCGCCCGCCCCGGCGGCGAGGTGCTCCTGCCGGCCGCCTTCGCCGCCCAGGCCGCCGCCACCCCGGACGCCACCGCCCTGGTCTTCGGCGGGCTGCGGCTGAGCTACGCCGAGCTGAACGCCCGCGCCAACCGGCTCGCCCACGGCCTGATCGCCGCCGGCATCGGCCCCGAATCGCTGGTCGCCCTCGCCCTGCCCCGCTCGGCCGAGTCGATCGTCGCCCAACTGGCCGTGCTCAAGGCCGGCGCCGCCTACCTGCCGCTGGACTCCGACTACCCGCGCGACCGGCTCGCCCACATGCTGGCCGACGCCCGCCCGGCCGCCGCGCTGAGCACCGCCGCCTGGCCGCTGCCCGAGGTGCTGGACGGCCTGACCGTGCTGCCCGCCGACGCCGGGGCCTGGGCCGGGCGGCCCGCCGACGAGCCGCCCGTGCGGATCGGCCCCGAGCACGCCGCCTACGTCATCTACACCTCCGGCTCCACCGGCCGCCCCAAGGGGGTCGTGGTCCGCCACGGCGGCGTCGCCAACCTGTACGCCTTCCACCGCGACACGACCCTCGCGCTCGCCCGGCAGGCCCACCCGGGGCGGCGGTTCACCTTCGCCTCGACCGCCTCGACCTCCTTCGACACCTTCCTCGAAGGGATGCTCTGGCTGACCGCCGGCCAGGAACTGCACCTGCTCGACGACACCCTGCGCCGTGACGCCGCCGCCATCGTCCGCCACCTCGACCGCACCGGCGCCGACGTCCTCGACGTCACCCCCGGCCAGGCCGAACGGCTGGTCGAGGAGGGCCTGCTCACCACCTGCCCGCCCGCCGTGCTGATGATCGGCGGCGAGGCCTGCGGCCAGCAGCTGTGGACCACCCTGTCCGCCGCCCCCGACACCCTCGTGTTCAACATCTACGGGCCGACCGAGTGCACCGTCGACGCCCTGCACCACCGCCTCGACGCCACCGTCACCCGCCCGGTGATCGGGCGTCCGCTGTCCAACCTGCGCGCCCACCTGCTCGACGCGCGGCTGCGCCCGGTGCCCGTCGGCGTGCCCGGCGAGCTCTACCTGAGCGGCGCGGGGCTGGCCCGCGGCTACCTCGGCCGCCCGGCGCTGACCGCCGAGCGCTTCGTCGCCGACCCGTACGACGAGGGCGCCCGGATGTACCGCACCGGCGACCTCGCCCGGCGCCGCGCCGACGGCTCGGTGGAGTTCCTCGGCCGCACCGACCACCAGGTCAAGGTGCGCGGCTTCCGGATCGAACTCGGCGAGATCGAGGCCGTCCTGGCCGGCCACCCGCAGGTGCGGCAGGCCGCCGTGCTGCCGGACCGGGACGGCACCGCCGGCACCCGGCTGGTCGCCTACCTCGCCACCGGCGCCGACCCGGCGGAGCTGCGCGCCCACGCCGCCGCCGCGCTGCCCGACTACATGGTCCCGGCGGCCTTCGTCACCCTGGAGGCGCTGCCGCTCAACGTCAACGGCAAGCTCGACCGGGCCGCCCTGCCCGCCCCCGACTTCACCGCGAGCGCGGGGGGCCGGGCCGCCCGCACGGCCCGCGAGGAGATCCTCTGCGGCCTGTTCGCCGAGGTCCTCGGCCTGGAGGGCGCCGTCTCGATCGACGACGACTTCTTCGCCCTCGGCGGCCACTCGCTGCTCGCCACCAAGCTGCTCAGCCGGGTCCGCTCGGTGCTCGGCGCCGAACTCGGCATCCGGGACGTCTTCGAGGCCCCGACCGTCGCGGGCCTGGCCGAGCGCCTGGACGGCGCCGAGGTCCGGCCCGCGCTCACCGCCGCGGCGCGCCCCGAGCGGCTGCCGCTCTCCTTCGCCCAGCAGCGGCTCTGGCTGATCGACCGGATGGAGGGCCCCGGCGCCCTCTACAACATGCCGCTCGCGCTGCGGCTCACCGGCGAACTCGACCGCGCCGCGCTCACCGCCGCGCTCGGCGACCTGGCGGCCCGGCACGAGAGCCTGCGCACCGTCATCGCCGAGCACGACGGCGAGCCCTACCAGCGGATCCTCGCCGACGCCGCCGTTGCGGTCGAACTCCTCGACTGCGCGCCGGAGTCCGTCGATGCCGAGGTGGACCGCGCCGCCCGCCGCCCGTTCGACCTGGCCGCCGAGCCGCCCGTGCGGGCCACCCTGCTCCGGGTCGCCGAGGACGAGCACGTGCTGGTGGTCGCCCTGCACCACATCGTCGGCGACGGCTGGTCGATGGGTCCGCTGCTGCGCGACCTCGCCGAGGCCTACACCCTGCGCCTCGGCGGCGAGCGGCCGCTCTTCGAACCGCTCGCCGTCCAGTACGCCGACTACGCGCTCTGGCAGCGCGAGCTGCTCGGCGACGAGGCCGACCCGCAGAGCCTGCTCGCCCGCCAACTCGCCTACTGGCGCGAGACCCTGGCCGACCTTCCGGAGGAGATCGCGCTGCCCGCGGACCGTCCGCGCGGCGCCCGCGCCGACCACCGCGGCGAGCGCGTCGCCCTGCCGATCGACGCCGGGCTGCACCGCGCACTCGTCGCGCTCTCCCGCGAGCACCGGGTCACCCTCTTCATGACCCTGCAGGCCGCGCTCGCCGCCCTGCTCACCCGCCTCGGCGCGGGCACCGACGTGCCGATCGGCTCGGTGGTCGCCGGCCGCTCCGACGAGGCGCTGGACGACCTGGTCGGCTTCTTCGTCAACACCCTCGTCCTGCGCACCGACACCTCCGGCGACCCGAGCTTCGCCGAACTCCTGGGCCGCGCCCGGGAGACCGGCCTCGGCGCCTACGCCCACCAGGACGTGCCGTTCGAGCGGCTGGTCGAGGAGCTCAACCCGGCCCGCTCGCTGGCCCGCCACCCGCTGTTCCAGGTCGCGCTGGTCCTCCAGTCCGCCGGTGAAGGCGTGCTGGAGCTGCCCGGCCTGGCCGTCGAGGCGCTGCCCTCGGACACCGGCGTCGCCAAGTTCGACCTCAACGTCACGCTGGAGGAGTTCTTCGGCCCCGACGGTTCGCCCGCCGGCCTGGACTGCGCGCTCGACTACGCGACCGACCTGTTCGACCGGCGGACCGCGGAGTCGATCGCCGCCCGCTTCGGGCGCCTGCTCGCGGCCGTGGTGGCCGACCCCGACCGCCCGATCGGCCGCGCCGACCTGCTGGACGCGGGCGAGCGCGCCGCACTCCTCGCCCCCGCAGCCCCGTTGCCCGCCGACGTGCCGCTGCTGCCGGCCGCCTTCGCCGCGCAGGCGGCCCGCACCCCGGACGCGACCGCCCTGGTCTTCGGGGACGTCCGGTTGAGCTACGCCGAACTCGACGCCCGCGCCGACCGCCTGGCGCACGGCCTGGTGGCGGCCGGCATCGGCCCGGAGTGCGTGGTCGCGCTCGCCCTGCCGCGCTCGGCGGACACCGTGGTCGCCCAGCTGGCCGTGCTCAAGGCCGGGGCCGCCTTCCTGCCGCTGGACGCCGAGTACCCGCGCGAGCGCACCGCCCACATGCTCGCCGACTCCGCGCCCGCCCTGGTCCTCACCGGCGAGGGCTGGCCGCTGCCCGAGGTGCTGGAGGGCCTGACCGTGCTGCCCGCCGACGCCGCGGCCTGGGCCGACCGGCCCGCCGGGGCCCCGCCGGTGCGTCTGGACCCGGCGCACGCCGCCTACGTCATCTACACCTCCGGCTCCACCGGCCTCCCGAAGGGCGTGGTCGTCGGCCACGGTTCGATCGCCGCGCTGCTGGCCCACCACCGCGCCGAGACCTTCGCCGGGCCCGAGCGCGCCCACGGCCGGCTGAGCGTCGCCCTGACCGCCTCGCTCTGCTTCGACGCCTCCTGGGACGGCCTGCTCTGGATGATCGCCGGCCATGAGCTGCACCTCGTCGGCGACGACCTGCGCCGCGACGCCGCCGCCCTCGTCCGGTACGTCCACGGCGAGTCCGTCGGCGTCGTCAACGTCACCCCGAGCTACGCCGAACAGCTGCTCGCCGAAGGCCTGCTGGACGGCGAGGCGGCCCCGAAGGCGCTGCTCCTCGGCGGCGAGGCGGTCGGCCGGGCGCTGTGGACCCGGCTGCGCGAGGCCCCGCACACCGAGACCCGCAACCTCTACGGCCCCACCGAGGCCACCGTCGACACCCTCACCCACCCGTTCGCGGCCACCGACCGCCCGTCCCTGGGCCGGACCGTGCTCGGCACCCGGGCCTACGTGCTGGACGAGCACCTGGCCCCCGTCCCGCCCGGGGTCCCCGGTGAGCTCTACCTGTCGGGCCGCAGCCTGGCCCGCGGCTACCTCGGCCGCCCCGCGCTGACCGCCGAGCGCTTCGTCGCCGACCCGTTCACCCCCGGCGCCCGGATGTACCGCACCGGCGACCTGGTCCGCCGCACCCACGACGGCGGCCTCGACTACCTCGGCCGCACCGACCACCAGGTCAAGCTGCGCGGCTTCCGGATCGAACTCGGCGAGATCGAGCAGGTGCTGGCCCGCCACGCGAGCGTCCAGCAGGCCGTGGTCACCCTGCACGAGGGCGCCGGCGGGGACCGCAGGCTGGTCGCCCACTGCGCCACCGCCGCCCCGCCGAGCTCCGAACTCGCCCTGGAGCTGCGCCGGTTCGCCGCCGAGGCGCTGCCCGGCCACATGGTCCCGGCCGCCGTCGTCCCGCTCGCCGCGCTACCGCTGACCGGCAGCGGCAAGATCGACCGCCGCGCCCTGCCCGCCCCGGACTTCGGCCTCTTCGGCGGCGGCCGCGCGGCCCGCACCGCCCACGAGGAACTGCTCTGCGGACTGTTCGCCGACGTCCTCGGCCTCGACCGGGTCTCCGTCGACGACGACTTCTTCGCGCTCGGCGGCCACTCGCTGCTCGCGATGAAGCTGGCCGGCCGGGTCCGCTCGGTGCTCGGCACCGAACTCGGCATCCGGGACGTCTTCGAGGCCCCGACCGTCGCCGGCCTCGCCCAGCGCCTGGACGGCGGCGCCGGCCGCGGGCCCGCCCTCGTCGCGGGACCGCGCCCCGAGCGGCTGCCGCTCTCCTTCGCCCAGCGCCGGCTCTGGCTGATCGACCGGATGGAGGGCCCCAGCGCCCTCTACAACCTGCCGCTCGCCCTGCGCGTCGCCGGTCCGCTCGACCCCGCCGTCCTCGCGGCGGCCCTCGACGACCTGGTCGCCCGCCACGAGAGCCTGCGCACGGTGATCGCCGAGCAGGACGGCGAGCCCTACCAGCGGATCCTCCCGGCCGGCGAGGCCCGGGTCCCGCTCGACCTCCGCACCACGGCCCCGGCCGACCCGGCGCAGGCGGTCACCGCCTGCGCGGAGATCCCCTTCGACCTCGCCGCCGACCTGCCGATCCGCGCCCACCTCCTCCCGGCGGGCGACGGCACCGACGACCGGCTGCTGGTCCTGGTGCTGCACCACATCGCCGGTGACGGCTGGTCGATGGACCCGCTGCTGCGCGACCTCGCCACCGCCTGCGCCGCCCGCCGCGACGGCACCGCGCCCGACTGGCGCCCGCTGCCCGTCCAGTACGCCGACTACGCGCTCTGGCAGCGCGAGCTGCTCGGCGACGAGGCCGACCCGCAGAGCCCGGCCGCGCGCCAACTCGCCTACTGGCGCGAGACCCTGGCCGGCCTGCCGGAGGAGCTCGCGCTGCCCGTCGACCGCCCCCGGCGCGCCGACAGCGGCCACCGCGGCGAGCGCGTCGTGCTGCCGCTCGGCGCCGAACTCCACCGCGACCTCGTCCGGTTGGCACGCGAGCACCGGGTGACGATGTTCATGACCCTGCACGCGGCGCTCGCCGCCCTGCTCACCCGTCTCGGGGCGGGCACCGACGTGCCGATCGGCTCGGTGGCTGTCTCTTATAC
>NZ_JBHVTL010000015.1:0-217319 GCF_042884635.1 Kitasatospora sp. NPDC058115 | reverse complement strand
ATGTCAACATATCTGGCGTTGACTTTTGGCACGCTGTTGAGTTCTCAAGGAACGGACGCTTCCATCAGGCGGCTTTCACACCGGCCCTCCGGGCGTTTCGTTCTTTCGTGTCTCCAGCTTATCAGATGTTTTCCGTGCCGTTCCCGGCGCTTCCTTCATCCAACTCGCTGATGTCTTCTGCGGCTTGACGCCCCGTCCGACGTTTCAAACTCTAGCCGATCCCCGCCCCGAAAAGCGAATCCGGCCGCAATCCCCATAAATGCACACGCCAAATAAACCCTGAGCCGGAACGCGTCGAAACAAATAACGACACGCCTCGGCCCGAACCGGGAAGAGGTGGTGTTTCAGAGGATTGGCCGCTCC
Organism: Kitasatospora sp. NPDC058115; assembly: GCF_042884635.1. Taxonomy (NCBI): domain Bacteria; kingdom Bacillati; phylum Actinomycetota; class Actinomycetes; order Kitasatosporales; family Streptomycetaceae; genus Kitasatospora; species Kitasatospora sp. NPDC058115. The sequence goes on along the minus strand of NZ_JBHVTL010000015.1, from coordinate 216,956 downwards.
GGGACCGTCCGCGCCGATGCGTGTCCGGTGCTCCCTGCCGAGCGACTAGAGAACACTACGCCCATTCGGAGGCGAAGGCAAACGGCCTACTCGGACGATGCGGGTGCAGTCCGCGCGGCCGGCCTTCACGTACTCGCCGTTGGGGTGGTCGTTGCCGGTGACCCAGTGCCGGGCGGCGGCCTCGTCGCGGCCGCCGGCGCGGTGGCGGTCCAGCAGGCGGGTCTCGCGGACGGCGTCGTCCGTCTCGACGTACCAGAGCTCGCGCAGCAGGCGGCGGGCCTCGGGCCAGGGGTGGTCGGCGGCGGCCAGGTAGTTGCCCTCGGTGACGACGAGGCGGGTGTGCGGGTGGACGACGTGCCGGGCTGCCACCGGTTCGTCGAGCTCGCGGTCGAAGTCGGGGGCGTAGATGTCCCGGAAGCGGTCGGTGGTGACCCGGTGGAGCAGGGCGATGTAGCCGTCGGCGTCGAAGGTGGCGGGTGCGCCCTTGCGGTGGCCGAGGCCGAGGCGGCCGAGCTGGGCGGCGGAGAGGTGGAAGCCGTCCAGGGGGAGGTAGGCGGCGCTGCCCGGGCCCTCGTGGCGTTCGACCTCGGCGACGAGGTACCGGGCCAGGGTGGACTTGCCGGCACCGGGCGGCCCGGCGAGTCCGAGGACGGTGCGGGCGTTGCTGCCGGGGCCGTGCAGCAGGCGGAGGGCGAGGGCCGTGAGGCTGTCCGCGTCGAGGTCGGCCACGGTGGGTGTCCCCGTGGAGGGGTCCGCGTTCATGGCCGCACCCTACTCAGCGTCCGGCGAGGGCGGGAAGGTCCAGGGTGAGGGTGCCGGCGTCCGCGTCGAGCAGGGCGGGGACGCCGAGCGGGACGGTCAGGGTGGAGGGACAGTGGCCGAAGCCCAGTTCCCAGACGACCGGTATGTCGAGCGGGCCGAGGCGGTCGAGCATGACGTCCCGGACCCGGTCGGGCGGGCCACAGCCCTCCCAGGATCCGAGGGCGATGCCGGTGACGCCGTCGAACGCGCCGGAGCGCAGCAGCTGGGTGAGGATCCGGTCGAGCTGGTAGGGGTGCTCGTTGACGTCCTCCAGGACCAGGATGCAGCCGGCGTAGGAGGGGCGGGCGGCGGGGGTGCCGCGTTCGGCGGCGAGGACGTGGGTGCAGCCGCCGGCGGTGACGCCGCGGGCCCGCCCGGGGACGAGGGCGGTGGCGGTGGCCGAGGTGAGGACCGTCGTGGCGGCGGGGTCGAAGAGGGTGCGGCGCAGGTGTTCGGCGGTGGGGCCGTCCTCGATGAAGGTGGCGGTGGCGCTCATCGGTCCGTAGAGGGTGGCGAGGCCGAGGCGCCGGGCGAAGGCCTCGTGCAGGGAGGTGACGTCGCTGAAGCCGATCAGGACCTTGGGCGGGACGGCGCGCAGGGCGTCCCAGTCGAGGAGGTCGACCATGCGGTGGACGCCGTAGCCGCCGCGGGCGCACATGACGGCGTCGACGGTGGGGTCGAGCCAGGCGGCCTGGAGGTCGGCGGCACGGTCGGCGTCGGTGCCGGCGAGGTGGCCGAGGACGGGGTGGGTGTCGAGGACGTGCGGGGCGACGGTGACGCCCAGGTCCCAGGAGCGCAGGAGGGCGGTGCCGGCGGCGAGTCGCCGGGGGTCGACGGGGCCGCTGGTGGCGACCACGGCGACGTGGTCCCCGGGGCGGAGGTGCGGCGGGCGGGTCAGTCCTCGGCCGGGGGTGGTCGGGTGGTGGTCCATGGCCGGGTTCCTTCCGGGCGCGGTCGCGGGTGCGACGTGGTCGCGGGTGGGGGGTGGGTCTCGGGGCCGGTGCGGGACCGGCCCCGAGAGGTTATGCCCCTGACGCGTTCACAGCGATCCCATGACCTCGCGCACTTCGGCGAGGGTGGTGTCGGCGATCGCGTTGGCGCGTTCGTTCCCGGCGCGCAGGACGTCGCGGAGGTGGCCGCGGTCGGCGGCGAGTTCGGCGCGGCGGGCGCGGATCGGGCGGAAGTGCTCGTTGACGGCCTCGGTGACCGTTCGCTTGAGCGCGGCCGCGCCGCCGTCGCCGATCTCCTCGGCGACCTCCTCGGGGGCGCGGTCCTGGCAGAGGGCGGCGAGCAGGACCAGGTTGGAGACCTCGGGGCGGGTCGCGGGGTCGTAGGTGATGCGGCGGTCGGTGTCGGTCTTCGCGCCCTTGAGGAGCCGCGCGGTGGTGTCCTCGTCGGCGCCGAGCGGGATGGAGTTGCCGCGGCTCTTGCTCATCTTGCCGCCGTCGGTGCCGAGCAGCAGCGGGGCGGCGTCGAGCAGGGCGCGGGGGCGGGGGAAGACGGTGCTGCCGTCGGGGTGCGGGTAGCGCTCGTTGAACCGGCGGGCGACCGTGCGGGTGACCTCCAGGTGGGGCAGCTGGTCCTTGCCGACGGGGACGAGGTCGGCCTTGCAGAAGAGGATGTCGGCGGCCTGGTGGACGGGGTAGGTGAGCATCAGTCCGTTGACGGCGGACTGGCTGGAGTGGGCGATCTCGTCCTTGACGGTGGGGTTGCGGTGGAGCTCGGCGACGCTGACCAGGCTGAGGAAGGGCAGCAGCAGCTGGTTGAGGGCGGGGACGGCGCTGTGGGTGAAGATCGTGGCGCGGTCGGCGTCGATGCCGGTGGCGAGGTAGTCCAGGACGAGGTTCTCGGTGTGCTCGGCGAGGCGGTCGGCGACGTCCCGGTCGGTGATGACCTGGTAGTCGGGGATGACCAGGAACATCTCGACGCCCAGGCGCTGGAGGCGGACGCGGTTGCGGAGGCTGCCGAAGTAGTGGCCGAGGTGGAGCGGGCCGGTGGGGCGGTCACCGGTGAGGACCCGGTGGGCGCCCGGGTCGCGGCGGACGGTCTCGTCCAGGGCGTCGAATCCGACGAGGTCGGCGGGCTCGGTGCGGTCGCCGGGCTCGGTGCGGTCGGCGACGGTGGTGGTGGTCACGGGGTTTCTCCTCGGTACGGCGGTGGTGGCGGCCGTCCGGGGCTCGGGGCCCGTCCCGTCGGAGAAACGCAGCAGGGCCGTCCATCCCGGACGGCCCTGGTCAGGCGTGGCTGGTGGCCGTCCTAGGACGGCCACCAGCTGAGACCTGCGAAGCGCTTCATGGGTTCGAGGATAGCGGGTGCCCGTGCGGGCCCGCTCGGCTCCCCGGTGCCGTCAGTCCTCGACGACGAGGGCGGGCGTGTCCTTGCGGAGCGTCTCGCCGCGGAAGAACGCGGGCCGGTAGACCCCGTACACGACCATGAGGACCGCGCCGAGCAGCAGGATGCCGACGCCGATGACGAACACCGAGCCGATGCCGAAGACGGCGCCGCTGCCGTACTCCGGGTCCCAGGCGTCGGTGAGGGTCTGCAGGAAGACGCCGCTGAGCAGGACGCCGCCGAGCAGCGGGGCGATGCCCTTGACGGCGAGGTCGCGCAGGCTGTCGCGCAGCGAGCGGCGGAAGTACCAGACGCAGGCGAAGGCGGTCAGCGCGTAGTAGAAGCAGATCATCAGGCCGAGCGCCAGGATGGTGTCCTGGACGACGTTCTCGCTGATCACGCTCATGCCGACGTAGAAGGCGGCGGTGGCGATGCCCGCGGCGACGGTGGCGAAGCCGGGGGTGCGGTGGCGCGGGTGGACGGTGCCGAAGCGCGGCGGCACGGCCCGGTAGGCGCTCATCGCGAGCAGGGTGCGGGCGACCGGGATGAAGGTGGTCTGCAGGCTGGCGGCGGCGCTGGCGACGACGGCCACGAAGAGCAGGATGCTCCACGGGGAGCCGAGCACCGGGCGGGCCAGGGCGGCGAAGACGTTGTCGGCGGTGTCGGGGTTGCCGAGGCCGGTGCCGGCGGTGCCGACGCCGGCGAACATCTGGGCGGCGATCGCGACCAGCAGGTAGGAGCCGACCAGGGTGACCATCGAGATCATCGCGGCGCGGCCCGGGGTCTTGGCACTGCCGCTGGTCTCCTCGTTCATGGTGAGGCAGGTGTCCCAGCCCCAGTACATGAAGATCGACAGGGACAGGCCGGCGGTGAACGCGCTGAACGAGCTCACTTCGAGCGGGTTGAGCCAGGAGGCGGAGAAGCCGATCGAGTCGGGCAGGTCGCCGGCGGCGGCCTTGGCGATGGCGATGCCGGAGAACAGCAGCAGGACGGCGAGCTGGAGGCCGACCAGGCTGTACTGGAACCACTTGGTGGCCGTCATGCCGCGGTAGCTCATCGCGGTGGCGGCGGCGATCAGCACGACGACGGTGGCCAGGTGCACGGCCTTGTTGTCGTTGAGGTCGCCGATGGCACTGCTGCCGGTCATCTCGCCGAGCATCAGGTACAGGAAGTCGGTGGCCACCCCGGCGAGGTTGGACAGCACGATGATCGTGGCGACCGTCAGGCCCCAGCCGGCCATCCAGCCGACGCGGGGGCCGAAGGCCTTGACCGTCCAGGTGAAGGACGTGCCGCAGTCCGGGAAGTCCTTGTTGAGCTCCTTGTACGCGAACGCGACGAGCAGCATCGGCAGGAAGCCGGCCAGGAAGACCGCGGGCATCTGGACGCCGACGGCGGTGACGGTCGGACCCAGCGTCGCGGTCAGGCAGTAGACCGGGGCGACCGTGGAGACGCCCAGGACCACGCTGCTCAGCAGGCCGACGGAGTTGCCCCGTAGGCCCTTGTCCCCCGCTGCCCCCGTCGCCCCCGCCGCCTCCGGCGCAGCGCCGGGGACTCCACCACTGGCGCCACTGACCGGGGCACCCTGCGGAGCGGCGGGCGCCGTTGCCCGGCCGCTGCTTCCGTGCTCTGAGAGCTGCTGATCAAACACCAGCGCACCCTAGGTGCGGGCGGCGAAGGTTGAGTAGTCCAACCGTGGGTGATCTGAGCCACTCCCTTCGATTTGCCTGAGCGTGATCAGCAGTTGCCCGACGATGCATGGGTTGTTAAGGCGTGTACCTTTATTTCTAAGGGTCGTTACCGAATTGATTTGCTGTGGTATGTCACAGTTTGGGATATTTCGGAGCTCGGCCGGACCCCCTCGGGCGATGCGACGGGAAGCCCGGCGGCGCCGTCGGATAGGTTTGCCTCACCTAACCCCGACGCACCGCCCGTGAAGGAGTGCCGCGTGTCCCCCACCCCCGGCCGTCCGACCGCCCGCCCCACCCGCCGCACGCTGCTCACCACGGCCCTCACCGGCGGAGCCGTGCTCGGCCTCGGCGGGCTGCTCACCGCCTGCGGCAGCTCGGGCGACTCCGGCAGCGGCGGTTCCGGCGGCGCGACCGCCAAGCCCTCCGGCGGTTCCACCCCGGACCAGAAGTCGGTTAAGCAGGGCGGCGACGACTACGCCGCCGTGATCGAGAAGATGAAGGCCTTCGGCACCGACGCCGCGCCCGGCGTCTACCCCCGGACGATCAAGCACGCGATGGGCGAGACCGTCATCCCCGCCAAGCCGGTCCGGGTCGTGGTCCTCGACACCGGCGAGCTCGACAACGTCGTCTCGCTCGGCATCCAGCCGGTCGGCGTCGTCCACACCGACGGCTCCAAGACCATGCCGTCCTACCTCAAGGACAAGGCCGGCGACCCCGCCAACGTCGGCACCATCAACAGCCTCAACCTGGAGGCCATCGCCGCGCTCAAGCCCGACCTGATCCTCGGCAGCCAGCTGCGCGCCCAGGACCAGTACGCGCAGCTCTCCAAGATCGCGCCGACCGTGTTCTCGCTGCGCCCCGGTTACCCGTGGAAGCAGAACTTCGTGCTCAACGCGAGCCCGTTCGGCCTGGAGGCGGAGGCCAAGGCCCAGCTCGACGCCTACCAGGCGGCGGCCGCGGCGATCGGCGCCAAGCTCGGCGACAAGCGGCCGACCATCACGCCGCTGCGCTTCATGCCCGGCAAGACCCGGCTCTACGCGGAGCTGTCCTTCATCGGCACCATCCTCACCGACACCCAGCTGCCGCAGCCCAAGATCATGCAGGTCAAGGAGCTCGCGGTGGAGATCAGCCCCGAGCAGATCGACAAGGCGGACGCCGACTGGGTGTTCTACGGCGTCTACGGCACCCCCAGCTCCACCAACCAGGACGCCGTGCTCGGCGGGGCGCTGTGGAAGACGCTCGGCGCGGTCAAGTCCGGGCAGGCCCGGCCGGTCCCGGACGAGACCTGGTTCCTCGGCCTCGGCGTGGCCGCGGCCAACGTCGTCCTGTCCGACCTGAAGGGCTTCGTGGCGCCCGGCGCCTGACCGGCGCTCCGGGGGGGGACGGCCGGGCCGGACCGATGGGGCGTCAGGACGTGGGGCGGGCCGGACGGATGGGACGAACGGGGCGGAAGGGTGGCATGCGGCACACGGGGCGGAAAGGCGCTTGGAGCAGATCGCCCGGTACGGGAGGATCGACGGCACCGAACCCCGAAGGGCCCGTGCCAATGACCACGCTCGACCAGACCGCCGCCGACCGGCCCGCGTCGGCCGCACCGTCCGCGCCGCCGGCGCCCCCGGTGTTCCCCGTGCCCCCGCTCCCGGACGGGTCCGCGGGGGACGCGGAGAGCAGGAGGGACGCGGGGGACGCGGGGGACGCGGGAGCCGCCGGCGGTGCCTCACCCGCCGGACCGGCGGGCGGCGCCTCCCTCTGCTCCATCGCGGCGGCGGGGGCCGACGGCCGGACGGCCGGCACCACCGGCGTCCTGACCGGCGGGTCCGTGCCACGGCCGCGCGGCAGTGCCGCCCGGCGGTCCGGCGGGGCGGAGACGTCGGGGGAGGGCGGTTCGGGCGGCGGGCCGGACGGCGGTACCGGGCCCGGTACCGGCCTCGGGGCCGGGCCGGAGCGTGCGGGGGGACGAGACGGCGGGGTCGAGGGCTTCGTGCGGCTCCAACAGCCGCCGCCCGCCCGGGACCGGAGCGTCCCCGTGCTGCGGGCGGCCCAGGAGGAACTGCGCACCGTCGTCACCCGGCGCCCGGCGCCGTCGCGCCGGCTGCGCCGGATGCACCCGCAGGCGGCCGGAGCCCCCCGGCCGTCCGCCGTGGACGCCGGCCCGGTGCCCCCGGCGGACGTGCCGTCCGTCCCGGGGCCGCGCACCGGCGGCGGCGACCGGAGCGCACCGGACGCGCGGGCGACGGGTGCCGAGGCACCGCTGGGCGTCCTGATCGGCGGTACCCCGCAGCTGCCGGAGGCCGCGGGAGGCCCCGGGCCGGCCGGACCGAACGGGCGTTGCGCGGAGCGGCCCGCCGTCCGGGCCACCGCCGAACTCGTCCGGCTCGGCCGGGGGACCTGTCTGGTGGTCCTGCCCGCCTGGCGGCCCGCGATCGCCGTGTCGGTGCCGACCGAGCACCTGCTGAACGCCACCGGCCTCGCCTACGAGCGGCTGGCCGGAGCGCGGCTCTCCGTCGTGATCAACCCCGACGCGCTGCACGACCGGGAACTGGAGCCGCGGGACTGGCGGGCCGGTGCGCCCGGGCGGCGCGGCGGTCGGCGGGCGGTCCAGGAACCGGCCGGGGCCGGGCGGTCGGGGACGGGCGGTCAGGAGCGGGCGGGCCGGACGTTCGGGATGTAGCCGAGGTCGACGGGCTCGGGTGCGCGGCCGTCGCCGAGCCAGCCCGGTCGGACGGCGGCCAGCAGTTCGGGCAGCCGGGGCGGCCAGAGGGCGTCCGCGTTCGTGTCGGCGAGGTCCTCCGGGGTCCACCAGCGCCAGTCGAGGATCTTGTCGGCGGCGTGCATCGCGCTGACGTCGCCGACCGGGCCCCGGTGCGGGCCGCTGGTGAGGTAGATGTGCTCATGCTGGCGGACAGGGGTGCCGTGCCAGGTGAAGTCGTGCTCCCAGGTGCAGAGCAGCGGACCGGGTTCGAGGTCGGACCAGCCGGTCTCCTCCCAGAGCTCGCGACGCGCCCCCGTCCACGGCGTCTCGCCGGGCTCGATGCCACCGCCCGGCATGGTCCAGTGCACGCCGACCTCGCTGTTGTCCGAGCGCAGGAGGAAGACGGAGCCCGACTCGTCCAGGACGACCGTGCGGGCCGCCTGCCGCGGGGTCCTTCGCGCGTTGCGCCACAGGTTTCGCATCGGGTCACTCTCGCAGCGGGCGGCTCCGGCCGTCGAGCGGAGTCCGGCGGGCGGATTCGGCGGGCGGATTCGGCGGGCGGCATTCCGGTGGGCGGATTCCGCGGGCGGCCCGGGCGCGGGCGGCGGGCCCGGTGGAACCGGCTGTCCGACGGATTGCCGGACCGACGCGTCCGAGCGGGTCGAGGCCTGTGACGTCGGGGTTTTGACGGCCCGCCGGTCCGCCGGTGGCCTTACCCTGACGCCCATGCCCGCTCCCGCCTTCCTCCTCCCCTCCCACCCGCTGGACCCGCGCCGGGTCGACCCGCAGTTCGCCTGGGAGGCCAGGCTACTGCGCGACCTGGGCGGCGAGCACCACCTGGTCGACCACGACGCGCTGCTCGCCGGGGACGCCCACCCGGCCGTCCGCGGCGTGCCGGCGGGGCGCGGGCCGTTCTGGTACCGGGGGTGGATGCTCCCCTCCCACCGCTACGCGGAGTTCGCCGCCGCCCTGGCGGAGCGCGGCGGGCACCTGCTGACCAGCCCGCCCGGGTACGCCTCGGCGCACGAACTTCCGGGCTGGTACGAGGTGTTCGAGGGGGCCACGCCGCAGAGCGTCTGGCTGCCGGCGGCGGGGACCGAGCCCTTCGGGGCGGCCCGGCTGGCCCCGGCCGTCGCCCGGCTCGGCGGGCGGGGGCCGGCGATCGTCAAGGACTACGTGAAGTCCCGCAAGCACGAGTGGGACGAGGCCTGCTTCATCCCCGAGCTGGCGGATCTGCCCGCCGTCGAACGGGTGGTCGCGCGGTTCGTGGAACTGCAGGCCGAACACCTGGCGGGAGGTGTGGTGCTGCGGCGGTTCGAGGAGTTCACCCGGGTGGGGTGGGACACCCGCACCGCCCCGCCCGGCAACGGCTCCGACGATGCCCCCGGCGGGGGGCCCGACACGGACCGGGCCGCCGGCCGGGGCGCGTCCCGGCACGCGGCCGACGGGCGGCGGCGGGCGGTGGAGGCCCGGGTGTGGTGGCTGGACGGCGAGCCGGTGCTGGTCGGGCCGCACCCGGACCTGCCCGGCTGCCCCGCCGCTCCCGACCTGTCCGTGGTCCGGCCGCTGGTGCGCGCGCTGGGCTGCCGGTTCGTCACCACCGACCTCGCCGAGCGGGCCGACGGCTCGGGCTGGCGGGTGGTCGAGGTCGGGGACGGGCAGGTGAGCGAGCTGCCCCGGGGAATCGATCCCTCGGGGCTGCTGATCGCCCTGCTCGCGGCGTGATGCGGGGCGGTGTGGTGCGGGGCGGTGTGGTGCGGGGCGGCGGCGTGATGCGGGGCGGCGTGGTGCGGGGCAGCGTGATGCGGAGGGCCGCGGACCGGACGGCGTGACCGGGGCGGCGGGACCGCTTCGGGTTCCCGCCGCCGTTCGGTGCGGCTATCCGACGATCACGTCCGCGGCCGGGGCGGGCGCGGCCTCGCTCCCGCCGTGGCCCTCCGCCACGAACGCCTGCCAGAGCCGGGTGTAGACCCCGCCCCGGGCGAGCAGTTCGGTGTGCGTGCCGTCCTCGACCACCCGGCCGTGGTCCAGCACCACGACCCGGTCGGCGCGCTCGGCGGTGGTCAGCCGGTGGGCGATGACCAACGTGGTGCGCCCGCCGCTCAGCCGGTCCGCGGCGTGGTTGACCGCCGCCTCGGTGGCCAGGTCGAGCGCCGCGGTGGCCTCGTCCAGCAGCAGGACGTCCGGATCGACCAGCTCCGCCCGGGCCAGCGCGATCAGCTGGCGCTGGCCCGCCGACAGGTTCCGTCCCCGGCCCGTGACCTCGTGGTCGTAGCCGCCGGACAGCCGGACGATCATGTCGTGTGCGCCGACCGCCCGGGCCGCCGCCTCCACCTCGGCCGCCGAGGCACCGGGCCTGCCGTAGGCGATCGCCTCGCGGACCGTTCCGGCGAACAGGTAGGCCTCCTGCGGCACCACGCCGAGCCGGTGACGGTACTGCGCGAGGTCGTAGCGGGTCAGGTCCACGCCGTCGACCCGCACGGTGCCGGCCGTCGCGTCGTAGAACCGGGCGACCAGCTTGACCAGGGTCGACTTCCCGGCACCCGTCTCGCCGACCAGCGCCACCGTCTGCCCGGCGGGGATCCGCAGGCTGATGTCGGTGAGGACGTCCGGGGCGCCGTCCGCGCCGCCGTTGTAGGCGAAGCCGACCCGGTCGAACTCGATCTCGCCGCGCAGTCCGGCCGGGACGGGCACCGGGTCGGCGGCCTGCGCGGTGCTGGTCGGGGTGCGCAGCAGCTCGCGGATCCGGCCCAGGCCCACGGCCGCCTGCTGGTAGCCGTCGAACACCTGGGAGAGCTGGTTGACCGGTGCGAAGAACAGGTCGATGTAGAGCAGGTAGGCCACCAGCGCGCCGACGGTGAGCGTCCCGGCGTCCACCCGCGACGCGCCGACGATCAGCACCAGGGCGGCGGCCACGCTGGAGAGGAACTGCACGAACGGGAAGTACAACGAGATGTAGAGCTGCGCCCGGACGCGGGCGTCCCGGTAGGCGATGCCGCGGGCGACGAAGCGGTCCGTGTTGGTGTCCAGCCGGCGGAACGCCTGGACGATCCGCATGCCGGCCACGTTCTCCTGGAGGTCGGCGTTGACCGTGCTGATGAGGTCCCGGGAGATCTCGTACTGGGTCTTGGACTTCCGGCGGAACACCAGGGTCGCCACCACCAGCAGCGGCAGCACCGCGAAGACCGCGAGGGCGAGTCCGGCGTCGATGACCAGCAGGGCCGCCAGGATGCCGAGGAAGGTCAGCAGGCTGACCACGGCCGTGACCACGCCGGTCTGGAGGAACGAGGTGAGCGAGTCCAGGTCGGTGGTCATCCGGGTCATGATCCGGCCGGACAGCTCGCGCTCGTAGTAGTCGAGGCCGAGCCGGTTGAGGTGGGCGAAGATCTTGAGCCGGAGCGTGTAGAGCACCCGTTCGCCGGTGCGGCCGCTGACCCGGTTCTCGGCGCTCTGCACCAGCCAGTCCAGCAGGACGACCGCCAGGGCGGCGAGCGAGGCGACGGTGACGCCGGTCATGACGCCCTTGCTGACGCCGTCGTCGATGCCGTGCCGGATCAGGATCGGCAGGACCAGGGCGGCGCCCGCGTCCAGGGCGACCAGCAGCAGGGCGAGGGCGAGCGGTGCGCGGAAGGGGCGCAGCAGGCGGCGGAGGCTGAAGTCGGGGTCGCCGCGCTCGGCGTCGGCGCGGGGGACCGCCGGGGTGTCGGTGGCCGGCGGGAGGGCGGCGACCTGGGTGAGCAGGCCGGGGGCGGCGGTGCGGGCCGCCTTGGCCAGGGCCGGGGTGGGCATCGCGGGGGGTGCGGGCGGCGCGGGGGTGGCGGCGGGGTCGGGGGCCGTCTCCGGCGTGGTCGCCGTGGTGGTCGTCGTCGGGCTCACCGGGTGCTTCGGGTCCGCGAGGTCGGCCGGGTGGGCCGGGTCGGCGGGCTTCTGCGCGGCGGGGGTGCGGCCGGCCTCGGGGTCGGTGATCAGGGCCCGGTACTGGGGACATCGGGCCTCCAGTTCCTCGTGCGTGCCGAGGTCCAGCAGCCGGCCGCGGTCGAGGACGGCGATCCGGTCGGCCAGCTGGAGGGTGGAGCGGCGGTGGGCGATCAGCAGCGTGGTGCGGCCGGCCATGACCGAGCGCAGCGCGTCGTGGATCTCCGCCTCGATCTGCGGGTCGACCGCGGAGGTGGCGTCGTCGAGGAGCAGGACGCGGGGGTCGGTGAGGATCGCCCGGGCCAGGGCGATGCGCTGGCGCTGGCCGCCGGAGAGGGTGAGGCCCTGCTCGCCGACCTTGGTCTCGTAGCCGTCGGGCAGCGCCCGGACGAACTCGTCGGCCTGGGCGGCGCGGGCGGCGGCGACGACCTGCTCGTCGGTGGCGTCCGGGCGCCCGTAGGCGATGTTGGTGCGGACCGTCTCGGAGAAGAGGAAGCTCTCCTCGGGCACGATGCCGACGGCGGCCCGGACCGAGTCGAGGGTCAGGTCGCGCAGGTCGTGGCCGTAGAGGCGGACGGCGCCGGAGGCCGGGTCGTAGAACCGGGGCACCAGCTGCGCGACGGTGGACTTCCCCGAGCCGGACGCGCCGACCAGGGCCAGGGTCTCACCGGGGGCGAGGCGGAGGCTGAGGCCGTGCAGGACGGGCGCCGGGTGCTCGGGGTCGTAGCGGAAGCCGACCTGGTCGAACTCCAGCGCCACCTCGGTGGTGAGCGGGCCGGCCACGCGCGGGCCCGGCGCCGGCGCGGCCGCGGACGGGGTTCCGGCGGCGTCGGCCTCGCGGGCGGCGTGGGGGGTCCCCTCCCCGGCGCGGTCGGGGGCGGGCGGGAGGGCGAGGTCGAGGGTGACGGCGTCCGGGCGCTCCCGGACCAGCGGGCGTTCGTCGATCAGCTGGAGCACGCGCTCGACCCCGGCCCGGGCCTGCTGGCCGACCGTGATGACCATGGTCAGCATCCGGACCGGGCCGGTCATCTGCGCCACGTAGGTGGAGAAGGCGACGAAGGTGCCGAGCGAGACCCGGCCGTCGACCGCGAGCCAGCCGCCGAAGGCCAGCACCGCCACCTGGGCGAGTGCGGGGATCGCCTGCATGGCGGGGTTGTAGCGGCTGTTGAGCCGGATCGAGCGGAGCCGGGCCGCGTAGAGGTGGCCCGAGGCCGCCTCCAGCTTGTCGAGCTCCTGGGCCTCCTGGCCGAAGCCCTTGACCACCCGCACGCCGCCGATCGCCTCGTCGACCACGCCCGCGACGGCCGCGGCCTCCTGCTGGGCGGCCCAGGTGGCGGGGAAGAGCCGCTTGCGGCTGAGCGAGGAGACCCACCACAGTGCCGGGGCCATGACCAGGGCGACCAGGGTGAGCGGCGGCGAGAGCCAGATCATCACGCCGAGCGACACGGCGAACATGATCAGGTAGCCGGTCATCATGGGCAGCATCGAGAGCAGCCCGTTGACCAGCTGGAGGTCGGAGGTCGCGCGGCCGACGACCTGGCCGGTGTCCAGGCGGTCCTGGCGGTGGCCGTCGAGCCTGCCGAGCGAACGGAAGAGGTCGGCGCGCAGGTCGTGCTGGACGTCGACGGCGAGCCGGCCGCCGTAGTAGCGGCGGACCTGGGTGCAGCCGAAGACGACGGCGGCCGCGAGCAGCAGGACCACGGCCCACGGGGCGAGCGGGCGGGTGTGCGCGGTGATGACGTCGTCGATGATCACCTTGGTGACCAGGGGCACCAGGGCGGTGACGGCCATGCCGAGGAGCGAGGCGCCGAAGGCCAGCAGCACGCTGCGCCGGGAGCGCCAGCAGTAGCCGAGCAGCCGCCGGAGCCAGCCCCGGCCGTGGCCGGCGTCGTCCTCGCCGCCGGTGGCGGGTCCGGTTCCGGAGCCGGGGCCGGGGCCGGTACTGGTTCCGGTGCCGTCGCCGGCGGTGGTCGTGGGGTCCGGGGCCGCGTCCGGTCGGACGTGCCCGTCCCCGGGGCCGCCCGGGGTGCTGGCTCGGGTGCCGGCTCGGGTGCCGCTCGGCGAAAGCTCCACCGTAGATCCGTGAGTCTCAGGCATATTTAGGGATGCTAACCATTCCGTCGGGTGGCCGCCATGGAGTTTCAGGCCAGGGCGAGCCGGGGATCCCGGCCCGACGGAGGGGGCAACAGCCCGCAACCTGCGGTGATTCCCGGCGGACCGGACCGGCGCGCCCGCTACCAGGGTCGCCGACCGGCCCGGGGCGGGCCACCGCCCACCGGCGCAGGGCGCCGACCGCCCTTGGTCCTAGGCCGCCGGCCCGAGCGTACGGGGCCCGGCGGGGTGGGGCGGGGCGGACCGGCCGGGGCACCGGCGCACACCGGCGGGCGGGCCGTCCCCCGGACGGCGCAACGCGGCCCGACGGGATCCGCGCTCAGGCGCGGGCGGCCCCGGCGGCGGCCCGCTCGGCGTCGGCGGCCGTGGCGTCGGCGGCCGCAGCGTCGGCGGCCGCCGAGAAGGCCCCGTGCGTGAGGTTGTGCAGCAGCGCGGCCATCGCGTCACGCGCGAGCCCGGCCCGTTCGTCGCCCTGGGCGGGGTTCGGCCCGTGGCTGTGCGGGGTGGAGTTGATCAGCCCGAAGACGGCGTGCACGGCCGCCCGGGCGACCGGCTCGGCGGACGCGGCCGCAAGCGGCGGATAGGCCTGGCGGACCACGTCGACCCAGAGCTCGACGTAGGCGCGCTGGAGGCGGCGGACCGTCCGGCGGTCCTCCTCGCGGAGGTTGAGCAGTTCCCGGTCGTGCAGGGTGATCAGGTCGCGGTCGTCCAGCGCGAAGTCGACGTGGCCGCCGATCAGCGCGTCCAGCGCGGCGGCCGGCCCCTCGTTGCCGCCCGCCCGGCGGCGGCCCTCCTCCAGCAGCCGCTCGCTGATGCCGATCAGGAGGTCGGCGAGCATGGCGTCCTTGCCGGCGAAGTGCCGGTAGAGCCCCGGGCCGCTGATCCCCACGGCCTTGCCGATCTCGTCCACGCCGACGCCCAGGAAGCCCCGGGCCGCGAACAACCGGGCGGCCTCCTTGCGGATCTGGTCGCGGCGCGGGAGCCCGGAGGCGGGTGGGACGTTCGGCATGCGGCCCATCGTAGACAGTGGGGTTATCGGTCGTTAACCTGGGCGACGGAAGTTAACGTTCATTAACGTGTGGGGGTCGCGGGCTCACCAGCCCCGCCGGCCCACCTGCCGCCGAGGGCAAGGGAGCTCTTGGGATGGTCATCTCCACCGCCGGCGCACCCACCGGCATCAATGGCAGCGCGGCGGCCGGCACCCCGGGCGCCGCCGCCCCGGCGCCCCGGCTCGGCACGGCCGTCGACCCCGGTTCCGAGGCGTACCGGACGAACACCGCCGCGCACCGGGCGCTGGTCGCGGAACTGCGCGAGAAGCTCGGCTCGGCCGCGCTCGGCGGCGGCGCCAAGGCCCGCGCCCGCCACACCGCGCGCGGCAAGCTGCTCCCCCGTGACCGGGTGGACACCCTGCTCGACCCAGCCTCCCCCTTCCTCGAACTGGCCCCGCTGGCGGCCGACGGGATGTACGACGGCGCCGCCCCGGCGGCCGGGGTGATCGCCGGCATCGGGCGGGTCGCCGGGCGCGAGGTGGTCGTGGTCGCCAACGACGCCACCGTCAAGGGCGGCACCTACTACCCGATGACGGTCAAGAAGCACCTGCGCGCCCAGGAGGTCGCGCTGGAGAACCGGCTCCCCTGCGTCTACCTGGTCGACTCCGGCGGCGCCTTCCTCCCGATGCAGGACGAGGTCTTCCCGGACCGCGACCACTTCGGCCGGATCTTCTACAACCAGGCCCGCCTCTCGGCCGCGGGCATCCCGCAGATCGCCGCCGTGCTCGGCTCCTGCACGGCCGGCGGCGCCTACGTCCCGGCGATGAGCGACCAGGCCGTCATCGTCCGCAACCAGGGCACCATCTTCCTCGGCGGTCCGCCGCTGGTGAAGGCGGCGACCGGCGAGGTGGTGACGGCCGAGGAGCTCGGCGGCGGCGACCTGCACGCGCGGACCTCCGGCGTCACGGACCACCTGGCCGAGGACGACGCCCACGCCCTGTCCATCGTCCGCACCATCGTCTCCGGGCTGGGCCCGCGCGCGGCCCGCCCGTGGCCGCTCACCGCGGCCGAGCAGCCCGCCGTCGACCCGGCCGGTCTGTACGGGGCCGTCCCGGTCGACCCGCGCACGCCCTACGACGTGCGCGAGGTGATCGCCCGGCTGGTCGACGGCAGCCGGTTCGCCGAGTTCAAGGCCGAGTACGGCGCGACCCTGGTGACCGGCTTCGCCCGGATCCAGGGCCACCCGGTCGGCATCGTCGCCA
Organism: Kitasatospora sp. NPDC058115; assembly: GCF_042884635.1. Lineage (NCBI taxonomy): Bacteria > Bacillati > Actinomycetota > Actinomycetes > Kitasatosporales > Streptomycetaceae > Kitasatospora > Kitasatospora sp. NPDC058115. Next base: position 201,166 of record NZ_JBHVTL010000015.1, on the reverse strand, counting down.
ACAACGGCGTGCTGTTCGCCGAGTCCGCCCTCAAGGGCGCCCACTTCATCGAGCTGTGCGACCAGCGGGGCATCCCCCTCCTCTTCCTGCAGAACATCACCGGGTTCATGGTGGGCCGGCAGTACGAGGCGGGCGGCATCGCCAAGCACGGCGCCAAGATGGTCAACGCCGTCGCCTGCACCCGCGTCCCGAAGCTGACGGTGGTGATCGGCGGCTCGTACGGAGCCGGCAACTACTCGATGTGCGGCCGGGCCTACTCACCCCGCTTCCTGTGGATGTGGCCGAACGCCAAGATCTCCGTGATGGGCGGCGAGCAGGCCGCGTCGGTACTGGCGACCGTCCGCCGCGACCAGCTGGAGGCGCACGGCGAGCAGTGGCCCACCGAGGCGGAGGAGGAGTTCAAGCGCCCCGTGCGCGAGCAGTACGAGCGCCAGGGCAACGCGTACTACGCCACCGCCCGGCTCTGGGACGACGGTGTGATCGACCCGATGGACACCCGGACCGTGCTCGGCCTGGCGCTCACCGCCTGCGCCAACGCCCCGCTCCCGGCGCCCGCCCCGTTCGGCGTCTTCCGGATGTAGCGCTCCCTCCTGCGGGCGGCGGCCCACCCGCCCCGCCGCCTCCCCGGTGCCCGGCACGCGCCCGGTACCACCACCTCCTTCGTACGGCTCCCCTCGACCCGGAGGAACGCCTCCCATGTTCGACACAGTTCTGGTCGCCAACCGCGGCGAGATCGCCGTCCGGGTGATCCGCACCCTGCGGCGGCTCGGCGTGCGCTCGGTCGCCGTGTTCAGCGACGCCGACGCCGACGCGCCGCACGTCCGCGAGGCCGACGTCGCGGTCCGGCTCGGCCCGGACGGCCGCAGCGACAGCTCCGCCGCCGAGACCTACCTGCGGACCGACCAGATCCTCGCCGCCGCCCGCCGCACCGGCGCCCAGGCCGTCCACCCCGGCTACGGCTTCCTCGCCGAGAACGCCGTCTTCGCCCGCGCCTGCGCCGACGCCGGCCTCGTCTTCATCGGACCTCCTCCCGCCGCGGTCGAGCTGATGGGTGACAAGATCAACGCCAAGGAGGCCGTGCGGGCCGCCGGCGTACCGGTGGTCCCGGGCAGCCGGGCCACCGCGCCCACCGACGAGGAACTCGTCGCGGCCGCCGAGGAGATCGGCTACCCCGTGCTGCTCAAGCCGTCCGCCGGCGGCGGCGGCAAGGGCATGCGGCTGGTCCGCGACCCGGCCGAACTTCCGGCCGAGATCGCTGCGGCCCGGCGCGTCGCCCGCACCGCCTTCGGGGACGACACCCTGCTGCTGGAGCGCTGGATCGACCGGCCGCGCCACATCGAGGTCCAGGTGCTGGCCGACGCCCACGGCACCACCGTCCACCTCGGCGAGCGCGAGTGCAGTCTGCAGCGCCGCCACCAGAAGCTGATCGAAGAGGCTCCCTCCGTCCTGCTCAATGCCGAGACCCGTGCGGCGATGGGCGCCGCGGCCGTCCGCGCCGCCGAGTCCTGTGGCTACACCGGTGCCGGCACCGTGGAGTTCATCGTCCCCGGCATCGGCCCGGACTCCCCCGCCGCCGGCGAGGGCGTGCGGGACTTCTTCTTCATGGAGATGAACACCCGTCTCCAGGTGGAACACCCCGTCACCGAACTCGCCGTCGCGGTGGCCGACTCCGCATCCGCCAACCGGGCAGCCGACGACCGGAGCCCCGCCGCCGGCCGGCCCCGGCGGCTGGACCTGGTCGAGTGGCAGCTGCGGGTCGCCGCCGGTGAATCCCTCCCCTTCGCCCAGTCCGACATCTCCTTCCAGGGCCACGCCATCGAGGCCCGGATCTGCGCCGAGGACCCGGAACGGGACTTCCTGCCCACCGGCGGACGCATCCTGCTCCTCGACGAACCACGGGGCGAAGGCATCCGGGTGGACTCCGGGGTCGCCCCCGGGACCGTGATCACCAGCTCCTACGACCCCATGCTCGCCAAGGTCATCGCCTACGGACCCGACCGGCCGACCGCGCTGCGGCGCCTGCGCGCCGCGCTGGCCGACACCCGGATCCTCGGCGTCACCACCAACACCGGCTTTCTGCGCCGGCTCCTCGCCCACCCCGACGTCGCCGCCGGCCGGCTCGACACCGGCCTGGTCGAGCAGACGGCCCAGCAGCAGCCAGGGCTGCTCGCCTCGCCGTACTCCCCGGCCGCCGGAACCGCACCGGACGACGTGTCCCCCGGCTCCCTGCCGCCGGAGGCGCCGGCACCCGCCCACCTCCTCTACTACGCGGCCGCGCTCGCGCGGCACCTGGACCTCGCCCCGGCCGCCGACGCCGACGGCTGGACCGACCCGTTCTCCCTTCCCTCCGGCTGGCGCCTGGGCGGCGACCCGGCCTGGACCACCCACCGACTCCGCGCCCCCGGCCAGGACCCGGTGGCGGTGAGCGTCCGGTCGATCACTGCGGGCAACGTAACGGACGCCGCTGACAATCCGTCCGACGGCGCCCTGGAGGTCGAGCTCCGGCTCGACGCCGGACCGGTCCACCGGGCCCGGGCCGGCCGCTCCGGCGACCGCCTCCACCTGACCGTCGACGGCCTGCGGACGAGCTTCGCCCTCGCCGCCGGCGACCCCGCCGCACCCGCCGCCGGCCCGGTGACCTGGCTCGGCATCGACGGCGACGCCTGGCCGGTGCACACCCACGACGCGGTCGGCGAGAGCACGGCCACCGGCGCCGCCCACCACGGCGCGCTGACCGCGCCGATGCCGGGCACCGTCACGGTCGTGAAGACCACGGCCGGGGAGCCGGTCCGCAAGGGCCAGCCCCTGCTCGTCCTGGAGGCCATGAAGATGGAACACGTGATCGCCGCCCCGCACGACGGCACGGTGAGCGAGCTGCGGGCCACCGCCGGCGCCACCGTCGCGATGGAGGAGCTGCTGGTCGTGGTGACCCCCGCCGAAGCCCCGGCGGACGCTCCCGCCGAGACCCCCGCGCAGGTGCGGTCGTGACCGCCCCCGCGCCGGGGGGCGCCGGCCCCGACCGCGAACCGGACGCCCTGGACCTGGGCCTGCCGGACCCGGTCCGCGCCGCCGGGCTGCCCGAGGAGGTGCGGATCCACGAGGTGGGCCCGCGCGACGGCCTGCAGAACGAGGGCACGCTCGTCCCCGTCGAGGTCAAGGCCGAGTTCGTCGCCCGGCTCGCGGCCGCCGGTCTGCGCACCGTCGAGGCCACCAGCTTCGTTCACCCGAAATGGGTACCCCAGCTGGCCGACGCCGAGGACCTGATGCCCCGGCTCGCCGACCTGCCGGACCGTCACCCGGGCCTGCGCCTGCCGGTGCTGGTGCCCAACGAGCGCGGGCTGGACCGGGCGCTGGCCCACCACGTCACCGACGTCGCGGTGTTCGCCAGCGCCACCGAGACCTTCGCCCGCCGCAACCTCAACCGCTCGGCGGACGAGGCGATGGCGATGTTCAGCCCCGTGGTGGAGCGGGCCACGGGGGCCGGGGTCCCCGTCCGCGGCTACCTGTCGATGTGCTTCGGCGACCCCTGGGAGGGCCCGGTCCCGGTCGCCCAGGTGGTCCGCCACGGCGTGCGGCTGCTGGAGATGGGCTGCGCCGAGCTGAGCCTCGGCGACACCATCGGCGTGGCCACCCCCGGCCAGGTCACCGCGCTGCTCGACGGCTTCGCCGCCGCGGGGGTGCCGGCCGGCCGGCTCGCCGTGCACTTCCACGACACCTACGGCCAGGCGCTCAGCAACACGCTGGCGGCGCTGCGCTCCGGGGTCACCACCGTCGACGCCTCGGCCGGCGGGCTGGGCGGCTGCCCCTACGCCAAGAGCGCCACCGGCAACCTGGCCACCGAGGACCTGGTGTGGATGCTGCACGGCCTCGGCATCCGGACCGGCGTCGACCTGCGTGCCCTGGTCGCCACCAGCGGCTGGATGGCCGGCCGGCTCGGACGGCCGAGCCCCTCCCGCGCGGTCCAGGCCCTGCTCGGCACGACCCCGGCCGGATCACCGGACTGACCCGTCCCGACCGGCCCCTCATACTCGTCCGCTCATCACACCGCCCGCCCGTCACACCAGCAACGGCGGCGGTCGTCCCGACCACGCCCGCGCCCACCCGGCGGGGCCCCAGGAGGATCACCATGCTCGACCACCGGTTGAACACCGAGCACGAGGAACTGCGGCGCACCGTGGCCGAATTCGCCCAGGACGTGGTGGCGCCGAAGATCGGCGAGTACTACGAGCAGGGCGAGTTCCCCTACGAGATCGTGCGGGAGATGGGGCGGATGGGCCTGTTCGGCCTGCCGTTCCCGGAGGAGTACGGCGGCATGGGCGGCGACTACTTCGCGCTCTGTCTGGCGCTGGAGGAGCTGGCCCGGGTCGACTCCTCGGTCGCGATCACCCTGGAGGCGGCGGTCTCGCTCGGCGCGATGCCCGTCTACCGCTTCGGGACGGAGGAGCAGAAGCGCGAGTGGCTGCCCAGGCTGACCTCGGGCGAACTGCTCGGCGCGTTCGGCCTGACCGAGCCCGAGGGCGGCTCCGACGCCGGGGCGACCCGCACCACCGCGCGGTACGACGAGGCGACCGACGAGTGGGTGATCAACGGCACCAAGTGCTTCATCACCAACTCCGGCACCGACATCACCGGCCTGGTCACCGTCACCGCGCTCACCGAACCGATCGCTCGTTCGAGTGAAGAGGGCGAATTCTCCTCGCCACGGCGGGAAATCTCCTCCATCATCGTGCCCACCGGGACCCCCGGGTTCCAGGTGTCGAAGAAGTACTCGAAGGTCGGGTGGAACGCATCCGACACCCGCGAACTGTCCTTTACCGACTGCCGCGTCCCCGCGGCCAACCTGCTGGGCGAGCGAGGTCGCGGCTACGCCCAGTTCCTGCGGATCCTCGACGAGGGCCGCATCGCGATCGCCGCCCTGGCCACCGGCCTGGCCCAGGGATGCGTCGACCAGTCCGTCTCGTACGCCGGTACGCGCCGCGCCTTCGGCCGGCCGATCGGCGCCAACCAGGCCATCCAGTTCAAGCTCGCCGACATGGAGATGCGCGCCCACACCGCCCGCCTCGCCTGGCGGGACGCCGCGTCCCGGCTGCTGCACTCGGAACCGTTCAAGAAGGAGGCCGCGATCGCCAAGCTGTACTCGTCGGAGGCCGCCGTCGACAACGCCCGCGAGGCGACCCAGATCCACGGTGGGTACGGCTTCATGAACGAATTCCCCGTCGCCCGCTTCTGGCGGGACTGCAAGATCCTCGAAATCGGCGAAGGCACCTCGGAGGTCCAGCGGATGCTCATCGCGCGAGAGCTCGGCGTCTCCTGAGGCGGCCGCACGCCGTCACCGCCCCGTCCGCCGGCCCGCCCGGGCCGGCGGACCCGGGGAGAACCGGACCGCCGGACCGGGGCCGGTACCAGCAGGAAGGAGTCACCCCGGACCGCCCGAGTCGATCTGGTCGTACCGGGTCAGTGCGAGTTCGAACGCCGTCGGCGTGACCTTGACGGCGCCGTCGAATGGGCCGCTGAGCTGGAACACCAGGCTGACCGCGAAGGCCACCGAGGCCCCCACGAACCCCATCAGCACCAGGTTGCGCCCGGTGGCGGTCAGCCCGACCAGCGGCGGCGTCGCCAGCACGAACACCGATCCCACCACCAGACCCCCCAGCACCAGCGCCGGCACCTGCGCGCGGATATCGGCCAGCCGGGCGTTCCGTCGCGCGAAGACGTCCGTCAGACTCCTCAGCACATCGGCTTTGGCGGCGAGTTCGGATGCGTTCTGGCTCCGTACCGCGTCCACCGCGATCCGGATCCGGTCGGCCGCCGCCCAGGCCTCGGCACTGCCGTGCCCATGGCCCATCTGCTCCCACTCGTCCGTGATCACCTGATGGGTGTAGGCGCGCACGCGCTGCTGGACCACCGGACGGTCCGGACCGGGCAGCAGCCGTGCCGACCAGTACACCTCGGTCAGCGCCCGGGACTCCTCGTAGGTGTGCTGGCGGGCAGTGTTGAGCTGCTGCCACGCACCGGCGATGGCGAATCCGGTGAAGAGGGCGAAGAAACCGAGCACCGCCGCGCCCGCGAAGCCGATCGCGGACGGGTTGGTCGCGCCCTCGCGGGAGCCGCGGGACCGGCCGACCAGTGCACCGATGGCCAGGGCGAGCGCTGCGCCGGCCAGCGCGGCCACGACATTGATCCACATCTACCGACCACTCCCCCGAGGTTCACTCACCGACGCCACCACCTCCACCGCCACCACCTCCAGGACCATCTCGCCGGCGTTGCCGCACCGACAGGGCGGCGGCCAGCACGACAAGGACGGGGAGCAGGATCGCCAGCAGCAGCATCAGAACCTCGTCGGTGCCCCAGTCCTCGTCCCAGTCGAACGGTGTGTCGTCCGGGATCTGAGCAACCGCGGCCTCGTTCCCCTGGGGGCTCGGGCTGCTGGACTGGCCCGGCTGCTCCGGTCCCGTGGTGCCCGGGCCGGATCCGGCTCCGGAGCCGGCACCCGCGCCTGCGCCAGCGCCGCCCGACGCTCCGCCTGCGGCGGCTCCCGGTCCCGCCGCACCGGCCCCGGCCGCACCCCCGGCTCCGGAAGCTCCGGCCGCCCCGGCGGCTCCGGCAGCTCCGGCGGCGGCAGCAGCTGCGGCCCCGGCGGCACCTCCGGCCGCTGCCGCTGCTGCTGCGGCGGCCGCTGCGGCAGCAGTGGCGGCGGCAGCAGCGGCAGCAGCAGCACCCCCGCCTGCGGCCGTCACCGCCTGGAACGGGCTGGCGGGCAGCCCGAAAATGCTGGTGCCCGGGCGGTAGGGCACCGCGGATCCCGCTGCTGCGGCGGCTGCAGCAGCGGCCGTTGCGGCTGCCGCGGCCGCAGCCGCAGCCGCAGCCGCTGCTGCAGCCGCCGCTGCCGCCACGGCGTTGGGGGCGGCGGCTGCGGCCGCCGGGTTGGGTGGTGGCGCGTTGGCACCCGGGTTCGCGGCGGCGCCCGGCGGAGCGGCGGCGGGGTTGGCGGCGCCGGCCGCCGCCGGAGGGACCGCCGCAGTGCCCGCACCGGCCGGAGCCGGAGCCGGGGCCTCGCCCTCGTACTCGCCGGGGGCGTCGGCGGCGACCGGGCGGGGCGGCAGCGGGCGGCCGTCCTGGCCGACCGCGCCGTCGACCGCCAGGCCTTCGGCCCTCGCCAGGGCGGTGTGCCGACCGGGCACGGCCTGCCCGGAGGCGGCGCAGTCCAGCGGGTGGCCCGGTTCCAGCAGGCCGCCCGCGGCCTGTCCGGTACAGCTGACCGGCCCCACCCCCGGGAGGTGGTCCACCACGCTGACCGAACTGATCGGCGAATCCCCGACGGCGTCGACCCGGTATCGCAGCCGGACGTCGCCACCGACCACCATCGGCAGGAAGGGAGCGGCTCCAAAGCGAACCTGAGCAAGGGTCAGGATTCGGCGCGGTGCGGAACGGGCGGCGCGAACCACCACACCCGTGCCCGTGGGAACACCGACACGGGCCAGGGTGATCCCGGCGACCAGCCCCTGGTAGCCGGCCTCCGCGGTCGCGACGGCCGCCGGCATGCCCTTCGGGGCGGTCGCCTCGGCCCGGACCGCGGTCCGCTGCCGTCCGCTGAGGGCCGGCAGGGTGGCCGAGCACTCGACCACGCCCAACGGCGGGAGGGCGAAGGGCTGCTGGTTCCCGCAGACCACCGCCGCCCCGGAGACCTGGGCGTCGGTCACGGTCGAGACGGTGAGCGGATACTCGGCCTGGTTCGTCAACCGGTAGACGCGGAGCAGCTGTTCGTCGGCGCGCACCCGGACGTCGACACCGGTGGCGCCGTTGGTGCGGACCTCCAGCCGGATCGCTCCCCGGGCCTCGCCGCCCGCCGGACGGAGTGCCGACGCCCGGAGAGCGTGGGCCGAACCGGCCGGGGCCGGGGCGAGGAGAAGCAGGAGGAGAAGAGAAAGAAGGGGGGAGGCGGCGGCGCGGGGGAACGGACGGCAGGGGGGACGGCGTGGGGAACGACTCGGCGGCGAGGCTGGCCCAACGATCACCTTGTCATTCTTTGCCGCACCCCCACGGCGGAGCGGGCGGCACCGCGCGCCGTCGGCATGGATGACACGTTCGGCCCACACCACCCCGCCCGTCCGACCGGCGGACCCGCGGACCCGCGGACCCGCAGACTCGCGGACCCGCATGGTCGGGAGTCGCGATCCCGCCGAAGTCGCCGACCGACCGTCACCCTGCGCCGGTGTCCGGCATGATGATCGCCGTGAACACCGAGATGCTGATAGACACCTGGCGACGAATTCTCACCGACTCCCGCAAGTCATGGGTGTTGTTCGAACACGGCACTTGTGTCGTGCTGACAGCCCCGAGCGGGGAGCTTGCCGAACAGGCCACCGCTCTCCTGAAGGAGTTCGGCCCCGTGCACGCCGGATCGCCGTCGGGAGACTTCGGGGTGACCGACCTCAAGGACGCCGACGGTTGGATCGTCACCGGCCACCACAACGACATCCTCACCTACGTCGGCCTCGATGAGTCCCAGGAGCTTCCGGAGATCGCGGTCGGACTGTTCGGTCGCTCCAAGCGTCATCGGGACGGCACCGAGCTTCACGTCGTCCACGTCGAGGACAAGCGAGGCTCAGCGGACCCGGAGTGAGCAACCGGACGATGCGGCCGACGGGGCACGGTCGGCCGCTTCCGCTCCGGGGAGGATGGCCGGGCGGCGCGCGACGCTCCGGGAGGGAGGGCCGGAACGGGAGGTCGGAAGCGAACCGGCCGTCAGGGGATCACGATCACGGGGCGGTTGGCGCGGCGGGCGAGGCGGCCGGAGACCGTGCCGAAGATCTTGCCGAGCAGGCCGTGGGTCGTGCCGACCACGATCGCGTCGGCGGCGAACTCGCGGCCGACCTCCTCGATCTCGTGGCAGATGTCGCCGCCCCGCTCGACCAGGATCCAGGGCACCCCGGCGAGGAAGTCCGCACAGGCGAGTTCCAGGCCGAGCACCTCCGTCCGGTGGTCGGGGAGGTCGACGAAGACCGGCGGCTCGCAGCCCGCCCAGACGGTGGCGGGCAGGCGGTTGGCCACGTGCACGATCACCAGGCCGCACTGGGAGCGGCGGGCCATGCCCACCGCGTAGGCGAGCGCTCGCTCACTGGACAGCGAGCCGTCGAAGCCGACCACCACGCCGTGCTGGAAGGCGGGGTCGCAGGCCCCGGCGGGTGCCTCGCGGTCCACCGGTTCGCCCGCCGCACCGGGCAGGTCGGAGGCGCTCGGACGCTCGGCGCCCGGTCCCGGCCGGCCCGTCACCGGGGGCTCCGGGGCATCGGGGCGCCGTTCGTCGCGCCGCTGGCGGGCGCCTGAGCCGGAGCGGCCACGGCGCACGAGGTGGCGAAGGGGGCGGGTGAGACCACCGCCCCGGGCGTCCTCGTCCGGTTCGACCGGCGGGGAGGGCTCAGAACCAGCCATGGCACAAGGCTCTTCGAAGGAGATGGGCCGACAGGAGAGGACAACGCTGCCCGGGCGGCAGGCCCGCCCACGGGAAGACGTCGGTCTGCGCCGAGCACCACCGTTTGTGACCTGTTCCTTTCAGAGTACGACGGGCCGGACACGCAGCCCAGCCGCGCGGCCCCGGGGCGGCACTCTTCCCGCGAACGAGGGATGCGCGCGCCACTGCGGCGCGCCCCCGTCCGGGCGCGGAAGCGCCCCTCCGGCGTGGGAGGTTCCCTGGAGCTTGACGGAGCGGGCCGGGTGGCGCAACAGCTCTCCGGGACACCGTGACCGGACTGTCATGGATCGATGACGATCCGTTGCGGACGGTCACCGGGCAGTGAGACGAGCAGCGGGGAGACCAGTGGGGCGGGCGGTGCGCCGCCGACCGGCACCCGTTTCAGCCAAGGGGCACCGGTTCGGGACGCCGTCTGGCATTTGCCAGGTGCATAGGCGCGACCGCTGGCACCATGCGAGACATGCCCCTGCTCCTGCTCGACCTCGACAACACGCTGCTCCCCAGGGACGCCGCATTCCGGGCCTGGGCTCAGGATTTTCTGACCGAACGGGCGCTGCCGCCCGCAGACGTCGACTGGCTCGTCACCATCGACGGCGGCGGCTACGTACCGCGCAGCACCGTACTGTCCGCCGCCCGGCGCCGCTACGGCCTCGACGAGTCGCTCGACCGGCTGCTCGCCCACTACCGGCACGGCATCAACTCCTACATCAACTGCCCGGCGCGCAACATCGACGCGCTGCGGGCGGCACGCGCGGCCGGGTGGACGCTCGGCATCGTCAGCAACGGCAGCACCGGTCCCCAGCTGGAGAAGATCCGCCGCACCGGCCTCGGGCCGATGGTCGACGGGTGGGTGATCTCCGAGGAGGCCGACTGCCTCAAGCCGGACCCGTTGATCTTCGAGATCGCGGCCCGGCGCTGCGGCGTCACACCGACCGGGGACTGGGCCGCGCACACCTGGATGATCGGCGACCACGCCCCCGCGGACATCGCCGGTGCCGAGCTGGCCGGGCTGCGCAGCGTCTGGCTGCACCACGGCCGCCCGTGGGCCGAGCCCGCCTACCGGCCGACGTTCAAGGCGGCCGGCCTGCCGGAGGCCGTCGGGCAGGTGCTGGCCGCCCGCGGTGCTCCGGCGCCCCGGCGGGAGGCCCGGGCGGGAACCGCTCCCGCCGCGCGCCGTTCCGTCGTCGGCGGCGGCGTGGCGCTCGCGCGCCTGTCGGGGCCGGCGGGCGGTGCGGGCCATCCGCGCACCCACGAGCGCGGGCCCGCCGGTGTCCGGGCGGCAGCCGTTCCCGGGGCGATCTGCGGGACGGGGGCGATCGGGGCGCAGTCCGGCCCCGGCGCGGAGCGGCGGGCGGCGGCGCCGGGCGTCCCGCGCGACGGCGCCCCGCTGCGGCCGTACGCCGCCGAGGGTGGACACGCGCCTTCGACCGCGCACACCACCGGCAGTGCTTCAACCGTCACCGATGCGGGACAGACTGTCCGAAACCGGTCCGACGGGTTTGCCGGGGATGCCGCCACCCTTCCCGCAGTGGCGGAACCCCTGGGCGCGCTCCCGGCGCGGCCGGACTTCGCGGTACCGCAGCGACCGGCCCGGGCCGGGTAGCGGACTTCGGGCCGGTCCCGGGCGAAAGCCGGTCCCGGGCGAAAGCCGGTCCCGGGCGAAAGCCGGTCCCGGGCGAAAGCCGGTCCCGCGCGGAAGCCGGGCCCGCGCGGAAGCCGGTCTCGCGCAGAGCCAGGCCCGAACAGCCAGGCCGCGCGCAAGCCGGGCGGCCGCGTATCGCGGGTACGACGCCCGCCGTGCGCGGCCGTCGCGTCCGGCGAACCCGACGAGGACACCCGATCCGGCGGCAGCCGGTCGGGCCGGAGCATCCGGCGGCGGCCCCGGCGACTCACCCACCGTCAGCGGCGCCACCGCGCAAGGCCCGTCGCCGCACGGACGTGATCGCACCGTTCGAATCCGGGTCGTTCATCGTGCAACCATTTCATCGCCCTCGGCGTCGTCAGGTCCGGGCCCGGCGACGCCGGTTCGGTCTCCGCCCACGCGTCACGCCCCGTCCGGTCGGCGCGGTTCGACGGCCCGCCGGCCGTCCCGGCCGGGGCCTGCGCCCACGCCCCAAGGGGCCGGGCATCGCCGTTGGCCGGTTAGGGCCGGCCGGGGATCTCCCCGGGAGAACGGCGGCATGAGGCCGCCGAGCACCCTTCCCGGGCCCCGGCACTGGCCGGATGAAGCCTGGGAGGCGCACGCCGTGCGGCCGTGCGCCCTCGCGTGCACCGGCTATTTTCAGTCAATCTCGCGCGGCTCCCCCGCCCTTGGGCAAATCCGCAGCCCAGGCGCACCGGCCGGGCACCTCCGAGCCGGACGTCCCAGGACCCGTCCCGCGACAACCAGCCACCGTTGCCCCGGCCCCCTTCCCAGAAGGGTCGACGGCTGCCACGCTTCGTGATCGAATGCATCACGCCAAATTGCCATGTCGACATAGCGTCGGATGGTGAACTTGTCACAACGGCAACGGTCCACCCGATAGATTCGATCTTGGCCAGCAGTGCCGCACGACCACACCACACCACCGAGGGGGCTTGAGCGCCTTGAGCAGGGTGAGCAGGAGCGACGCGGGTCCTGACAGCGGCCAGGCCGTGGCCGGCATCGCGGGTCGTTCCGCGAGAAGCGCCGGCTCCCAGGCCTCCACCGCCAACACCCGTCACTCCGGCACCGCCTCGTACCCCTCCTATTCCCCTGCGGCCCCGTCCGCCCCGGGAGTCCCGTCGGCACCGGGAACCCCGGCCGGCCCGGGCGCCCCACCGGGCACGGGAACCCCGGCCTTCCCGGCCGCCCCGGAGCACGGCGGACGCCCCGTCAGCCGACCGGCCGTCAGCCATTCCGGGGGGTACGGCAGCGGCTCGGACGGCCGGGTCGGAGCGTCGGTTACCGGCCATTCCGGGGGGCACCCGGGCGGCCATTCCGGACCGGACGGGTTCACGGCCTTCGCCGCCGGACCGTCCGCCGCCGCCTTCGCCCCGGGTGCCCCAGGCAACGGCCTCGGACCCGCCCTCCCCGGGCTGTCCGGCCCCGTGTCCGCCGGCGGTCTCCCCGCCGGACCGCTCGGCCTCGGCGCCGTCGGGCACGGCGCCGGCGGACACGGTCCGGCGATGCACGGCCCCGGCGGCCACGGCGGTCCCGCCACCGGCCTCAACGGCTCCTCGGCGCCCGTGATGGCCGCCGCGCCCCGCAAGCTCTCCGGCCGCCGCCGCCGCGAGACCGTCGCCGTCCTGATCTTCGGCGGCGCACCGATCTTCGAGAGCTCGATCCCGCTCTCGGTCTTCGGCGTCGACCGCCAGGACGCCGGGGTGCCGCGCTACCGCCTGCTGGTCTGCGCCGGCGAGGAGGGCCCGCTCGCCACCACCGGCGGCCTCACCCTCTCCGCCCCGTACGGGCTGGAGGCGCTGGCCCGGGCCGGCACGATCGTGGTCCCGGCCTGGCGCTCGATCTCCCAGCCGCCGCCGGTCGAGGCGATCACCGCACTGCGCAAGGCGCACCACGAGGGCGCACGGATCATCGGCCTGTGCACCGGCGCGTTCGTGCTCGCCGCCGCCGGTCTGCTGGACGGCCGCCCGGCGACCACCCACTGGATGTACGCGCCGACCCTGGCCAAGCGCTACCCCCGGGTGCACGTCGACCCTCGCGAGCTGTTCGTCGACGACGGCGACGTGCTCACCTCGGCCGGCACCGCCGCCGGCATCGACCTGTGCCTGCACGTGGTCCGCAGCGACCACGGCGCCGAGGCGGCCAACGCGCTCGCCCGCCGGCTGGTGGTGCCGAGCCGTCGCAGCGGCGGAGGACAGGCCCAGTACATCGATCAGTCTTTACCTGAGGAGATCGGCAACGACCCGCTCGCCGAGGTGGTCACCTGGGCGCTGGAGAACCTCAACCAGCAGTTCGACGTCGAGGTGCTGGCGGCTCGTGCCTACATGAGCCGGCGGACCTTCGACCGGCGGTTCCGCACGCTCACCGGCAGCGCCCCGCTGCAGTGGCTGATCACCCAGCGGGTGCTGCAGGCGCAGCGGCTGCTGGAGACCTCGGAGCTGTCGGTGGACGACGTCGCGCGCCGTTGCGGCTTCCGCTCGCCGGTGGCGCTGCGCGGGCACTTCCGGCGCCAGCTCGGGGTCTCGCCGGCCGCGTACCGGACGAGCTACCGGGCCCGGCGGCCCGGGGCGGCGGCCGCGGCGTCGGCCGCGTCGGCGGGCGGCGACCTGCGGACGGCCGGAACGGTCGGGTCGCAGGCCACCGCGGCGGCCGTCGGATCGGTGCCGGGCCAGCACGGCGGCCACGGCGGGCCGGTCGGGCACGGGCAGCCGGCCGTCCCGGGGTTCCCGGGCGGGCCGGGTGCCGCGCATCCGGGCCAGCACGGGCAGCCGTCCGGGCCGGGCGTCCACGCGCGGGCCGGGCAGCCGTACCCGCACCAGCAGGCCGGCCATCCGTCGCACCCCGGGCAGCCGGGGACCGGCCGCGGTCCGGCGCGCCCGTCGATGGTCCCGGCGCAGCCCGGGCCGGGCGCGGGCCGTCCGCCCAGGACGGCGGAGCACGCCGCCGCCGAGGACGGGGTCCCGCAGCCGGGCGCGCGCGGCCAGGGCCAGGGGCACCGGAGCGCGGCCGACCGGCCGCAGGACGGGGCGCCGGAGGTCCGGGCCCGGCAGGCCCGGGCGGGCCAGCTCCGTCCGCAGGCCGGCCGGGGCACCGCGGCGGAGGCCGGGGAGCCCCGCGAGGGCCGTGCCGGACGGGCCTCCCGCCCGGCGCACCCCGCCGGTCATCCCGGCCGGGAGGCCCGGGAGGGGGACGGCCACGCCCAGGACGAGCACGGGTCCGAGGGCCGCGCCCCGGCGCCGCGCTCGGCTCCTCCGGTGCCCGCGGCGCGTGATCGCGCCGTAGGGTGAGTTGTGTGAATGACCGTTTGGTATGGATCGACTGTGAAATGACAGGCCTCGACCTCGACCGGGACGCCCTGGTCGAGGTCGCGGTGCTGGTGACGGACTCGGAGCTGAACGTCCTCGGCGAGGGCGTGGACGTCATCATCCGCCCGCCCGCCGAGGCGCTGGCGAACATGCCCGAGGTGGTGCGGACGATGCACACCTCCTCCGGGCTGCTGGACGAGCTGGAGCACGGGGTCACGCTGGCCGAGGCGGAGGCGCTGGTCCTCGCGTACGTGCGCGAGCACGTGCCGGAGGCCGGGCGCGCGCCGCTGTGCGGGAACTCGGTGGCCACCGACCGCGGGTTCCTGGGCCGGGACATGCCCGCGCTGGAGAACCACCTCCACTACCGGATCGTGGACGTCTCCTCGATCAAGGAGCTGGCCCGGCGCTGGTACCCCAAGGCGTACTACAACAGCCCGCAGAAGGGCGGGAACCACCGGGCGCTCGCCGACATCCGCGAGAGCATCGACGAACTGCGCTACTACCGCGAGGCGGTGTTCGTCCCGCAGCCCGGGCCGGACACCGACACCGCGCGGGCGATCGCCGAGAAGTACCAGGCCCCGGCGGGCTGAGCCCGGGGCGGCGGAGGTGCTCGCGCGGGGGAACGGAAACCCTGGCGCGAGCACCCTTCCGGATCCTGTAGAGTTCTTCTTGTCGGAGCGGGGAAGCCGAAAGGCGGAAGCGGTCCGGACAGATGGTGGGTGTAGCTCAGTTGGTAGAGCACCTGGTTGTGGTCCAGGTGGCCGCGGGTTCGAGTCCCGTCACTCACCCCATCGCCCCGAGGGGCCGGTCTCGTCAAGGGACCGGCCCCTCGGGCTTTTTCGCGTTCCCTCACATCGGCGGCGGCCGGGCGGCGGTGGGGTGTGGCGCACGCCGCACCGTGGTCCGCGTCTCACGCGTTCGTCCGGATCCGGGTCTGCCGCCGGAAGCTACTGGCTAGTAACGTTGCCGCCATGACCACTGCTTCGATCGGCCAGCTGCTCGACTCCACCGTCCCGATGGCCCGGACCCTCAAGCTGGAGTACCTGGAGACCACTCCGGAGCGCGCCGTGCTCCGGCTGCCCGACCAGCCCGAGTACCACAACCACGTGGGCGGCCCGCACGCCGGTGCGATGTTCACCCTGGCCGAGTCGGCCAGCGGCTGCATCGTGCTGGGCGCCTTCGGCGACCAGCTCTCGCGCGCGGTGCCGCTGGCCGTGAGCGCCGAGATCGCGTACAAGAAGCTCGCCATGGGCGCCGTCACGGCCACCGCCGTGCTCGGCCGGCCGGCCGCCGACATCGTCGCGGAGCTCGACCGGGGCGAGCGCCCGGAGTTCCCGGTGACCGTCGAGATCACCCGCGCCGACGGCGCGGTGACCGGCGTCATGACGGTCGTCTGGACGCTGCGCCCCAACTCCTGAGCGGGGTGCGGCGGACGGTCCGCGCCGGCCGTCCCCGGCGGAGGCGTCCGATGACTGTCCGTGACGGCGCCCGTGACCTCACGGTCCGCCCGCTCGTTGTCGATTCACGTGCGAGCCAAACACGCGACCAGGGGGCCGGAACCCGACCGACGGACCGTCGGCGGCGGGCGGCGCGGGGCCCGGCGGTGGCTGCCCCGGCCGCGGGCCCTCGCGGCGGGCGGGGCGCTCGTGGCACAGCTGTGGGGGTTCGGCGCCCCCGTCACCTGCGCAGCCGGCGCCGACACCCTCCCGGAACCGGCCGGCCGCAGCGTCGGCCGGGCCCTGAGCGGCGGGGCGGCGACGCCCGGCGCGGCGGCGGAGCAGCCCGGGCCGGACCCGTCCGCGGGGCTGCTGGACGGGCTCGCCGACGCCGTCCCGGAGGTCGCCGCGGACGTCCTGGTCCTGGAGCCGGCCGCCGCGGCCGGCTCGATCGGCCGGGCGCTCCAGGACCTGATCAGGGCCGGTGGCCTGCCCCTGCCGGGACAGCGGGCCGCCGTGCCGGACGCGTTCGCGATCGCCTCGGGCCTGCTCGGCGCCGTGCCCGCCCAGGCCCGCCCCGCCGAGGCGCGCGCGGCCGGCGACGGGACGCCCGCCGGGCCGTCCGGCGGTTCCGCCCGGTCCGACGCCGCCCGGCCGGCGCGGCCCGCGGGCTCCCCGCACGGCCCGGCCGCACCTCCCCCGCCGCCGGTCGCGCCGGACCGGCCCCCGCAGCCCGGGACCGGGCGTCCGGCCCCGGCGGGCGGCGGGAGCGGGCTGCCCGCCGGACGGCCCGACGGCCCGACGGCCGGGCGGGAGCGTGCGGCGGCCGCCGCCGGGGGCACGGCCGCCGGCGGGACGGCGGCGCCCACCGGGACCGCGGCCAGGACGGCCGCCGTCACCGTCGCCCACGACACCGCCGGCACCGCCACCGCCGTCCTCGCCCCGATCACGGCGGGGCTGCTGCTGACCGGCGCCGCGATGTACAAGCACCGGGGCCTGCCGAAGGGACACTGAGTGGCGCCGGGCCGGACCCGGTGCGCGGGGCGTCGGCCGCCGGGGCGTCGGGGCGTCGGGGCGTCGGCCACGAGGCGAGGGCCGGGAGGCGGGGATCAGCGACCGGGGGTGGGCAAGTGCAGGGTGAGCAGCGGCAGTTCGCGGCCGGCGACGGAGCCGGAGGGGGTGGTGCCGGTGCGGACCGCGCCCACGGCCAGGTAGAACGGCTCGGCGTTCGGGTCCGCCCCGAAGGTGATCCGGGCGAAGCCGAGGGCGGTCGCCTCGGCCCGCAGGTGCTCCATCAGGCGGCGGCCGATGCCCCGCCCGATGACGGCCGGTTCGACGAAGAGCATGCCCAGTTCGCCCTCCGGCGGCTCGCCGGTGAGGGTGACGAAGCCCAGCACCCGGCCGTCGTCCTCGGCGACGGCCGTGCGGTCGGGCCCGATCCGCTCCGGGTGGAGGGTGAGTTCGGCCCGGCAGGCCTCGATGAACGCCGCGTCGTAGCCCCAGTGCGCCTTGGAGCGCAGCGCGAGGGCGCTGAGCGCCGCCGCCTCGTCCGGCCGGGCCGGTCGGATCAGCATGGTGGGTGCTCCTCCTGGTCGGGTTCTCCGGGATCCGGACCCGGTGGACCGAAACTAGCGGAAGACCCCCGGGGGCGGGGCCGGGGACGGGGTGGCGGTGGCGTCGGTGGCCGGGACGGCGCCGGCGGCGAAGTCGGCGAGGGCGCGGCCGTGTTCGACCCGGCCGTGGGAGGCGTCGGAGGCCGCCCGGCGGGTGAGTTCGGCCAGCGGGAGCGGGGTGTGCGCGGCGGCCAGGACGAGGTTGCCGAAGCGCTTGCCGCGCAGCACCGCCGGGTCGGCGACCAGGCAGAGTTCGGGGAGGACCACGCCGAGGGTGGCCACCTGGGAGCGGGCGAACGGCAGGGCGGAGCCGTCGGCGATGTTGACGGCGTACCAGCCGCCGGGGGCGAGCGCCCGGGCGGCCAGCGCCGTGAACTCGACGGTGGTGCAGTGGGCGGGGACCCGGGCGCCGGAGAAGACGTCGGCGATCACCAGGTCGACGCTGCCCTCCGGGGTGCGCTCCAGCACGCCGCGGGCGTCCGCGCCGCGCACCTTGACCTGCCAGCCGCGTTCCAGCGGGAGTTCGGCGCGGACCAGTTCGGTGAGCGCGGTGTCGATCTCGGCGACCTGCTGACGCGAGCGGGGGCGGGTGGCGGCGACGTAGCGGGCCAGGGTGAGGGCGCCGCCGCCGAGGTGCAGGACGGTGAGCGGCCGGCCGGGCGGGGCCACCAGGTCGACCAGGTGGCCGAGCCGGCGCTGGTACTCGAAGCCCAGGTGGGCGGGGTCGGCGAGGTCGACCAGAGACTGCGGGGCGCCGTCGATCAGCAGCGACCAGGCGTGCGGGCGGTCACGGTCGGGGCGCAGCTCGGCGAGGCCGGAGTCGACGGCGCGGGTGAGCGGGCCCTGGGCGTGGGTGCGGCCGCCGGGGCCGGTGGCGGCGGGCGGGCCGCTCTCGGCGGTGGTGCGGCTGCGGTCCGCGGTGCGGCCGGCTCGGTTGCTTCGTCCCATGCCCCCGATTATCGCCGCCGCGCGGCGGAACCCCGCAGCTCAGCGAGGGCGAGGGCGGGGGCGAGGGGCGGGGCCGGGTCGGGGCCCGGGGCGGGCCGGGATCAGGCCGGGCCGAGGCCGCCGGCGGCGAGGGTGCAGGCGGCCTCGCAGAGGGCGGAGCGCAGGACCCAGGGGTCGGTGGGCCGGGTGGCGCGGTCGGCGCCGGCCGGGGGCATCACCCAGCGCGGGTCGGTGGGCGGCAGCAGGGGGGCGCCGGCGGTACAGGAGCTGCCGGGCAGGTGCCAGGACGCCGAGGTGCCGGCCGGGACGAGGAAGGAGACGGTGGCGCCGTTGCTGCTCTGCAGCACGGCGCCGCAGGCCCGGCGCAGCCGCAGGATGTCGACCGCCTCCAGGCCGTGGCGCAGCGCGACCGTCACGGTGTCGAAGGCGGCGACGAGCACGGCGTCGGCGCGCGGGCGGGGGGCGGGGCCGCCGCCGGACGGGGACCGGCCGGGGTCGCGGTCGTCGGCCGACTCGGGCAGCAGGGCGGGGGCGGCTCCGTCGAGCACCCCGCCGACGGCCAGGCGGCGGAACTGCGGTACTCCTGTGGCCGGCATGGGCCCTCCTGTCACCTCGTCGGGACCGGAAGCCGTTCCGCCCGGGTGGGGGTGCCGCCAGGGGCGCGGCAGGGGGGACGGCGGCGGGGGCTTCCGTGTACCAGGACAACGCCGGGCCCGTTCCGCAGGCCACGGGGCGCCTTACAGCAAGGCATGGCATTTCATGGCGGATCCCGGGAACTTTGCCCCGTTTGCCCCGGATTGATGGCACATCGACAGCGAACCCGCTGTGTCCGTCCGGTGACTCCCGGTACTGTCGTGCCGCGCCCGGCCGTCCACCGGGCCCCACCGGACCCACGCGCGGTGGGGCGACCCCGCCGCCCCGCCGCCGCCCGACCCCGCACCACCACCCGCACCATCACGGAGCGCACCATGGCAGCCACCCCACCGGCCGAGCCGAACCGCCCGTCACCCAACACCGCGATGCGCGCGCTGCGCGGCGACCGCTCGCCGGGCGAGTTCGCCACGGCGGTGCGCCGGGCGGCCCGTGAGATCGGCGAGCACGTCTCCTGCGACGCCCGGTATGTCGGGCGGGTCGAGTCGGGCGAGATCCGCTGTCCCAACTACGCCTACGAGCGGGTGTTCCGGCACATGTGGCCGGACCGCTCGCTCACCGACCTCGGCTTCGTCCCCCGCACCGCGCTGCGCCGCCGTCCGGCGGACGGCGGCGGGGGCGGCGGCGGGGGCGCGGGGGGCGGTCCGCGGGGCGCCGGGGTGCCACCGCCTTTCCATCCGGCGTTCCCGCCGCTGCCCGTCCCCCGCTCGCCGCTCGCCACCCGGCTCCCGTACGCTGCCTCGCCGTACGCGGAACCACCCCCACCGGTCGGGGCCCCGGTGCCGAGGTTCGCGACGGCGCCCCGGGGGTCCGACGAACCGCTCCCCCGTGACGAGGAGAACGACGACGTGCGTCGCCGTACCTTCCTGGCCGGCGGCTCTGCCGCGCTGGCCTCCGTGATCGGCCTCGACCTGCCCGGTCGGGCCGCCGAGGCCGCCGCCCCCCACGGCGCGGCCGTCCTCCCGGCGCCGCCCGGCGCCGTGGTGCCCGGCCGTCCCGGCCCCGCGCCGCTGCCCCGCAAGGTCGGCGCGGCCGAGGTGCTCGGCGTGGAGCAGGCCGTCCGGGACATCCGGCTGGCCGACGACGCGCACGGCGGCGACGCCCTGTTCGAACAGGCCGGCCGTTCCCTGCGGGAGGCCTATCTGCTGCTCGACGCCTGCGAGTACTCCACCGACACCGAGCGCAGGCTCCAGGCCGGGGCCGGCGAACTGGCCATCTCGGTCGGCTGGTTGGCGCACGACTCGAACCGGCTCGGGGACGCCCGCTCGTACTACGCGGAGGCGCTGGCCACCGCGCGGATGGCCGGCGATCCCGCGCTGGAGGCGCACGTCTTCTCCAACAGCGCCTTCCTCGCCCGGGACGCCGGCCGCCCCCGCGAGGCGCTGCGCGCCGCCCAGGCCGGGCAGTCCGCCGCCCGCCACCTCGCGTCGCCGCGGCTGCTCGCGCTGCTGACGATGCGTGAGGCGGGCGGCTGGGCGCTGCTGCGCGACCGCGGTGCCTGCGAGCGGGCGATCGGCCGGGCCCGCGGGCTGTTCGAGCAGGGCCCCCGCGCGACGGACCCGGAGTGGATGTCGTTCTTCGGCGACGCCGAACTCGCCGGGCTGCAGGCCCAGTGCTGGTCCGCGCTCGGGGACTGGGACCGGGCCAGCGAGCACGCCCGGCTGGCCATGGCGCTCCAGCAGCCGCACTTCGTGCGCAACCGGGTGCTCTACACCGCCGAGCTCGCCCACGACCGGCTCGGCCGGGGCGACCTCACGGGTGCGGCCGGGCACGGCTCGGCCGCCGTCGCGCTGTTCGGCGACGTCCGCTCGGCCCGGATCCGCTCCATGCTCGCGGACACCGCGCAGCGGCTGCGGGAGCACCGGCGGGTGCCGGAGGTGGGGCGGTTCCTGGCCGAGTACGGCGCGGCGACGACGGCCGCCTGAACCGGCGCGGGCGGCCGGCCCGGGTCAGTGCCTCAGCGTCTCCAGGTGGCCCTGGTCGTTCCACAGTTCGACCGCCGGGGCGCCGTACTCCCAGGACAGGACGCACAGCGCGGCGGTGCCGAGCTTGAAGCGCTGGGCGTACTCGGGCGGCAGGCCGAGCCAGCGGGCGGTCAGGATGCGCAGCAGGTGGCCGTGGGCGAAGAGCAGGACGTCGCAGTCGGCGCAGTGCATGACCGTGGTGTCCGGGTCCGGCACGCCGTGCGCGGCGTTGAGGTCGGCGAGCAGCGCGTCGACCCGGGCGGCGACCTCGGAGAGCTTCTCGCCGCCGGGGACGCCGTCGCGCCAGATCAGCCAGCCGGGCTGGTCGGTGGCGCGGATGTCGGCGCCGGTGCGGCCCTCGTAGCGGCCGTAGTCCCACTCCAGGAGTTCGGGGCGCTCCACGGCCCGGTCGCCGAAGCCGGCCAGCTCGCAGGTCTCCCGGGCGCGGCCGAGCGGGCTGGTCAGGACGCGGGCGTCGGGCAGGCCGTTCCAGGGCGCCCCGGCGAGGCGGGTGCCGAGCGCGCGGGCCATCGCCCGGCCCTCCTCGGTCAGCGGGATGTCGGTGCGGCCGGTGTGGCGGCCGGTGGCCGACCAGTCGGTCTCGCCGTGGCGGACCAGCAGGATGCGGGCGGGCATGGGCAGGCTCCTCGTGCTCGGGCGGTGCCGTCGGGGCGGCGGCAGCGGTCGGCCTCGCCGGCGGGCACCGGTCTCCATGATCCCCCACCGGCGGAGCGCCCACGATCCCGGGCTCCGTCCGCCGGCGGGTCCGGCACCTGCGCATTCGCCGCCAACGCCCCCGTCCGGGGCGGATTGTCGGAGCCGGATGCGACACTGGGCCGCACCATGAACGTCTCGACGAACGCCCCGCTCCGCGGGCCGGCGGAGCCGCTCGCCCAGCGGCTCGCCGAGCTGCGCGGACCGGCGCCGCAGCGCAGTCTGAACGCCCGTGCCCTCGCCGCCCTGGCCGCCAATCCGGGGTGCCACCGCCGCGCCGTGCTGGACGCCGCCGGGGTGGACAAGGCGGCACTGGCCGCCCGGCTCGGCCGCCCCGCCCCCTTCGGCCGGTCGCCGTTCGCGCTGGCGCGCGGCGTGGTGTTCGAGGCCCGGCTGAAGGAGAACGGCTACGCGGCGCTGCTGGAGCCGCTGCGCGGCCGGCTCGGCCTGTCCGAGGACGGCGGCCCGCTGCTCGTGCCGGACCTGCTGCGCTCCTCCGGCCCGGCGGTCCGGGCCGACCGCACGGCGGCCGCGCTGGCGCAGGCGGCCGCCGACGAGCACGCCTGGACGCTGCTCGACCACCCGATGCTGCGGCTGGACGTGGCGGGCTCCACCGCCTACCTGGAGCCGGACGCCGTCGTGGTGCACGGCGGCCGCTGCACGGTCGTGGAGATCAAGTCCTTCCCGGTGCTGGACGGCACCGCCGACCCGGGCAAGGTGGGCGCCGCCGCCCGGCAGGCCGCCGTCTACGTGCTGGCCCTCCAGGAGGCCGCCGCCGCGCTGGCCGGGCGGCCGGTCGACCCGGACCCGTACGCCGAGCAGCGGCTGCCCGGCAGTCCGCGCACCAGCGTGCTGCTGGTCTGCCCGGAGGACTTCGGCAGCCGGCCGACCGCCGTGCCGGTGGACGTGCGCCGCGAGCTGGCCACCACCCGCCGGCAGCTGAGCCGGATGACCGGCATCGAGCGGCTGCTGGCGGTGCTGCCGCCGGGGGCGGACCTCGACCTCTCCCCCGGCGCGGACGGCGTGCCGGTCCGGTCGGCCGAGGAGCTGGAGAAGACGGTCGGCACGGTGCCCGCCGCGTACAGCCCGGACTGCCTCTCCACCTGCGAACTCGGCTTCCACTGCCGCGCCCAGGCGCGCTGCGGGGACCGGGTCGAGCAGCTCGGCCGGGGGGTGCGGGGCGAGCTGGGCAGCATCCGCACGGTGACCGAGGCGCTGGCCGTCGCCGGCACCGGCCCGGCCGGGTCCGCCCGGGCGGGCGCCGGCGAGGACGGCGACGGGGAAGGCGACGAGGACGGCGACGGGGCGGACGAGGCCGCCGCCCGGCTGGCGTACGCCGCCGCGCTGCGCGCCGAGGCGCTCGGGCGCCCCGCGCCCGCCGGGGCGGGGGCCGAGCGGTGAGCCTGCTGTCCACCCTGGCCCGGCTGGAGGCCGTGCGCAGCGGCCGGGCCGAGCCGCTGGCGACCGTCCGCCACCGGCACCTCTCCGAGCGCCCGATGGTGCTCGTCCCGCTGACCTCGGCCGGCGAGGACGGCGCGCCGCTGGCCGTGCTGCTGGGCACCGACCGCGACGCGCCGGCGCTGCACATCGTGCCGCAGCCGCTCAACCGGACGCTGCGCTCGGAGTTCCTGGCCGACCTGGCCGCCGATCTGCTGCCCTACCTGGAGTCCTTCGGCGACGAGGTCGAGCTGATCGAGGGCTCCGAGAAGGATCCGGAGAGCGGGGAGAGGACGCCGGTCGTCCGGGAGCTGTGCGCGGACGCGCCGCAGCTGATCGTCCCGAACAGCGGGGGCGTGCGGTACCTGGCGCTGCTCGGCCGTTCGACCCGGTTCCGCCGCACCGCCGAGGACGAGGACCCGGGCCCGTTCCCGGCCCCCGCCCGGGTGCCGCTGCTCGGCCGCTGGCTGACCCACCTCGCCGAGCGGGCGATGGTGCCGGGCACCAGCCTGCTGCTGCCGGTGACCGGCCTGCTGGCCCGGCACTGGGCGACCGGCCAGAGCCACCTGGAGGACCAGCACCTGGCCGCCCGGCTGGCCTGGCACACCCCGCCGGAGGGGCTGAGCGGCGCGCAGGCCGCCGAGCGGGCCGAGACCGGGCGCGGCGGGACGGGCCGGCTGCTCCACCCGCCGGCCGGTCCGACCACCGACCCGGTGTTCGACGCCAAGGTGCTCGCCCCGGCGATCGCCCGCTACGACGCGGCCGCGGCGGCGCTGCGCGGGGCCGACGCCACGGGTGCGGCGGGCGGCGCGGACGCCGCGGCGGCCCGGGAGGCCGTGCGGGTCGCCGTCGAGCAGCTGCGCGCCGTCCTGCACGAGGAGCTGCTGCCGACCTGGCACGACGTCTGGCACGGCCTGGACCTGCTCCGTGCCCTGCCGCCGGCCCGCCACCTGCCCGAGCGCTGGACCGGCGACCGCTGGTCGTACACCGGCCACCGGGACCGGCTGGCGGCCGGGGAGCCCCCGCAGCCGCGGATCGACGACGCCGTGACGGCGGCCCGCAAGCTCGCCCAGCGCGAGCGCGAGCAGGCCCGGCTGGACGTCCAGGAGGCGCTGGACGACCCGCTGGCGATGGCCGGGCACCGGCTGGCCGGGGAGGCGTTCAGCGGGGTGGTGACCGAGGTGGTGCCGGACTACGACACCACCGGCCGCTCCCCCAAGCCGCGCCCGCTGGTGATCGTGCGCACCGACGACCGTCCGCACGCCGACCCGGGCCGCGAGGTGCACCGGGTCCGCGAGCCGGCGGGGCCGGAGGCGGCGGCCGGGCCGGCGCAGAAGGCCGTGATCGCGGCGGCCGACCCGCAGGAAGGCACCATCACCGTGCGGCTGCTGTCCGGGATGGGGCGCAAGCGGGAACCCGAGCCGGGCAGCCTGCCCGAGCCGGGCGAGCGGGTGACCTTCACCCTGTTCGAACTGACGGTCCGACAGGCCGCGCCGCTGCCCGAGCCGGACGACACGCCGTGGACGCACGGCGGCCCGCCCGGCGCCGCCGTCACCGTGGTGCCGGTCGTGACCGGCGCCGCCGAGGACTGGGAGTGATCCGCCCGATGAGCACCGAGCAGGCCGCCGGCCAGACCCCGGGCGCGGCCGCCGACGCCGCGGTGGCGCGGATCCTGGAGGCGACCGTCCGCCCGGCCGCCGGAGCCCCGCGCGGCGTGGTGGTGGACTCGCCGCCCGGCGCCGGGAAGTCGACCCTGGTGGTGCGCGCCGCCCGGGAGCTGGTCGCGGCCGGCGAGCGGCTGATGATCGTCGCCCAGACCAACGGCCAGGTGGACGACCTGGTCGACCGGCTGGCCGTCAAGGCACCGGACCTGACGATCGGCCGGCTGCACGCGGCCGACGCGCGCCCGGGGCCGGAGGTGCTGCGGCACGCCAACGTCACGCCCTCGGACAAGGTCGCCGAGCTGGCCGAGCTGGACGTGGTGATCTCCACCTCGGCGAAGTGGCAGTGGGTGCGGGCCGAGCAGCCGTGGCGGCACGCGATCGTCGACGAGGCGTACCAGATGCGGTCGGACGCGCTGCTGGCGGTGGCGCGGCTGTTCGAGCGGGCGCTGTTCGTCGGCGACCCGGGCCAGCTGGACCCGTTCACGGTGGTCGGCACCGAGCAGTGGGCGGGCCTGTCGTACGACCCGTCGAGCAGCGCGGTGGTCACCCTGCTCGCGCACAATCCGCAGATCGAACCGCACCGGCTGCCGGTGTCCTGGCGGCTGCCGGCCAGTGCGGCGCCGCTGATCTCCGGGGCGTTCTACCCGTTCACGCCGTTCCGCTCGGGCACCGGCCCCGGCGACCGCTCGCTGACCGCCTCGGTGCGCCCGGACGGCTCGGCGGTGGACGCGGCGATCGACCGCGCCGCCGAGCACGGCTGGGCGCTGCTGGAGCTGCCGGCCCGGCACACCGTGCGCACCGACCCGCAGGCGGTGGCGGCCGTCGCGGCGACCGTGCGCCGGCTGCTGGACCGCGGGCTGACGGCGCACTCCGAGCAGGGTGCGGCCCCGCTCACGGCGGACCGGGTCGCGGTCGGCACGGCGCACCGGGACCAGGCGGCGGCCGTGCGGGCGGCGCTGGCCAGGGCGGGGGTGCCGGTGGACCCGGCGGCCGGACCGGCGGTGACCGTGGACACCGCGAACCGGCTGCAGGGGCGCGAGTACGACGTCACGGTGGTGCTGCACCCGCTGTCGGGGCGGCCGGACGCGACCGCGTTCCACCTGGAGACCGGCCGGCTCTGCGTGCTGGCCTCCCGGCACCGCCACGCCTGCATCGTGGTGGCCCGGGCCGGGATCGCGGACCTGCTGGACGAGCATCCGGCCACCGAGCCGGTGCAGTTGAACGTCCCGGTGGCGTTCCCCGACGGCTGGGAGGCCAACCACCGGGTGCTGCACCACCTGTCCGGGCACCGGGTGCGGCTGGACCGGCTCTGACGACCGGGGGCGGCCTGCCGGCGCGGACGGCACGGAAGGCGAAGGCGGGGGCCGCACGGACGGCGCGGGCCGCACCGACGGCACGGGCGGGCGCGGCAGCTCGCGGCAGACGCGGGCGCGCACCGGGCCGCAGGGGCGTGTGGAAGGCCGCACCGGCGGACGCACGCTCCCGGCGCGCCGGGTGGGAATAGCGCCCGGACGCGCACCGTTCCGTTACCGGCCGCCGCCGCGAGACAATGGACGACGGCCACGACCGGGCGGCGCCCGATCCGTACCGGCCGTCGCCCGCCCCCCATCGAGCACCCGGAGGTGTCCGTCCATGCCCGACTCCCATGCGCAGGCGTCCGACCCGAGCGGCCCCGCCGCGCCGGCCGGTCCCGGCACGGGCGCCGGTACGGCGTCCGGCCGGCGGCAGCGCCCGGTGCAGTTGCTGTTCGAGCCGCCGGCCGGCGAACCGGAGCCGGAGCGTTTCTTCGACCTGGAGTCGATCGACGACCCGGCCGAGCTGCTGCGCCGCTCCACCGAGCTGACGCTGGCCTTCCGGGCGGCCGCCGAGCGGGCCACCGACTTCCAGGCGGTCGCGGCCGCGCAACTGGCGGACCCGCGCCGGTTCGACGCGCTGTCCGAGGCCGAGATCGCCGACCGGGCCGACTGGACGCCGGACTACGCGGCCAAGATGATCGAGTACGGCCGCACCCTGCTCAGCCCCCGGCGGCACGAGGACTGAGCCGGCCGGCGGTCCCCGGCCCGGTCGCCCCTGGCATATGCCGGAGGACGCGGAAGGGTACGCCCCCGCCCGCCCCGCTGTCCGGCGAACCGCGCTTTCCCTCCCGGACACGCTCCGGACACCCCACCCTGCTGTCCGTGGACATCTGGACCTATCAATCGGTGGAGTACGTGACCGTGGCCGGGGAGGCCTGGCTCGCCTCCGCCAGCGAGTACCCGCGCAGCATGCGCGCCCTGTGGGAGTCCCGCCCGTGGGCGCCCTCGGTGCTGCCCTGCGGCCGGGCCTTCGACGTGATCAGCATGCCGGCGCTGTTCGGCCGCCGGGTCCTGGACGAGCTGTGGGCCTCCGGGCCCGGCTGCGGGCCGGTGGCGGTCGTCCGGGGGCGCACCCTGCTGTTCGTGCAGCCGGGGGCGGCGCCCCGGCTGCGCCGGCTGCTGGCCTGGGAGGAGTGGGCCCGGGACGTGCCCCCGCTGCTGTGCCACGGCAAGGGCGACACGGTGACCGTGCCGCCGGTGCAGCGGACGGCGGACGGCGGGCCGCAGGCGGCGGAGCACGGCCGGGGGCGGTGGATCGTCGCCCCGGAGAGCCGGGAGCCGTGGCTGCCGGGGGCCTCCGTGGTCCTCTGGGCCTGCGTCCGGGCGGCCCGCGAGCCGGTCTCCGCGCCCTGAGCGCCCCCGGCCGGTACCGGGCCCGGGAGGTGCGGGTATTCGATTTTGGCCGGACCCGGCCCCGCTGCTAGAGTCTTCCCTGTCAGCAGGCGCCGCTAGCTCAGTTGGTTAGAGCAGCTGACTCTTAATCAGCGGGTCCGGGGTTCGAGTCCCTGGCGGCGCACAGACAGCCGGAAGGCCCCTCGTGAGAACGAGGGGCTTTCCGGCGTTCCCGGGTCCGGAGCGGAGCGGGGAGCGTGCGGGGGCCGGCCGCGCGGGGGCCGCCCGCCGGGAGGCGGACGGCCCGTGCACGGGCCCGGCGGCTCAGCGGTTGAGCGGCTCAGCGGCCGCGCAGCTCGCGGTAGCGGGCGACCAGCGCCGCGGTGGAGCTGTCCAGCGCCTCCGTGCCCTCGCCGGTCAGCAGCACCGGCTCGATCCGCTTGGCGAGCACCTTGCCCAGCTCGACGCCCCACTGGTCGAAGGAGTCGATGTTCCAGATCGCGCCCTGGACGAACACCTTGTGCTCGTAGAGGGCGACCAGCTGGCCGAGCACCGAGGGGGTCAGCTCGCCGGCCAGCACGGTGGTGGTCGGGTGGTTGCCCCGGAAGGTCTTGTGCGGGACCAGCTCGGCCGGCACGCCCTCGGCGGCGACCTCCTCCGGCGTCTTGCCGAAGGCCAGCGCCTGGGTCTGGGCGAAGAAGTTCGCGAGCAGCAGGTCGTGCTGGGCGACCAGGCCGGGCAGCAGGTCGGCGACCGGCCGGGCGAAGCCGATGAAGTCCGCCGGGATCACCTTGGTGCCCTGGTGCAGCAGCTGGTAGTAGGCGTGCTGGCCGTTGGTGCCGGGGGTGCCCCAGACCACCGGGCCGGTCTGCCAGCTCACCGGGCGCCCGTCGCGGTCCACCGACTTGCCGTTGGACTCCATGTCCAGCTGCTGGAGGTAGGCGGTGAACTTCGAGAGGTAGTGCGAGTACGGCAGCACGGCGTGCGCCTGGGCGTCGAAGAACGCGCCGTACCAGACCCCGAGCAGGCCGAGCAGCAGCGGGACGTTCTCCTCCGGCGGGGCGGTGCGGAAGTGCTCGTCGACCAGGTGGAAGCCGTCCAGCATCTCGCGGAAGGCGTCCGGGCCGATGGCGATCATCAGCGAGAGGCCGATCGCCGAGTCGTAGGAGTAGCGGCCGCCGACCCAGTCCCAGAACTCGAACATGTTGGCGGTGTCGATGCCGAAGTCGGCGACGCCCTCGGCGTTGGTGGACAGCGCGACGAAGTGCTTGGCGACCGCGTCGGTGTCCGCGCGCAGCTCGGTGAGCAGCCAGTTCCGGGCCGAGACCGCGTTGGTGATGGTCTCGATGGTGGTGAAGGTCTTGGAGGCGACGATGAAGAGCGTCTCGGCGGCGTCCAGGTCGCGGACCGCCTCGTGCAGGTCGGCGCCGTCCACGTTGGAGACGAAGCGGACGTCGAGGTCGCGCTGCGCGAAGGAGCGCAGCACCTCGTAGGCCATCGCGGGGCCGAGGTCGGAGCCGCCGATGCCGATGTTGACCACGGTGCGGATCCGCTTGCCGGTGTGGCCGCGCCACTCGCCGCTGCGGACCTGCTCGGCGAAGGCGGCCATCTTGTCCAGCACGGCGTGCACGGCGGGGACGACGTTCTCGCCGTCGACCTCGACGACCGCGCCGCGCGGGGCGCGCAGCGCGGTGTGCAGGACGGCGCGGTGCTCGGTGGTGTTGATCTTCTCCCCGCGGAACATGGCGTCCCGCAGGGCGGCGACACCGGTGGCCCCGGCCAGGTCGCGCAGCAGCGCCAGGGTCTCGTCGGTGACGAGCTGCTTGGCGTAGTCGACGTGCAGGTCGCCGACCTGGAGGGTGTAGCGGCGGCCGCGCTCCGGGTCGGCGGCGAACAGCTCGCGCAGGTGCGTGTCACCGAACTCCTCCCGGTGCTTGGCGAGGGCGGCCCACTGCGGGGTACGGTCCAGCGGGGTACGGGCGTCGGCGCGGGTCTCCGACATCGGTGGCTCCTCGTTTCGTCTGGGTGCAGATACCGGCAGGGCCAGGCGGGAGGGTTTCGCGAGGTCGTGCGGGTACTGGGGGTGCGCCGACTCCTTTGACGGCCTTGCCCGGGGCCAGCCTATGCAACACCGCGACCCCGGGCGCACATTCCGCATCCGGACGATCCGTCGGGATGCCCGCCGTTCGGACGCGCGTCGCGGGGCGGCCGCCCGGCCGTCACCGCGCGGCCGCCCGACCCGCCGTCACCGCCCGGCCGTCACCGCCGTTCGGAGCGCAGGTCGAGGCCGCGCAGCACCTGGTCGACGAGCTCCGGGTCGGCACCGGGCTCGGCGCGGGCGACCAGCATCTCGCGCCGGGAGGCGGCGATCATCTCCTGTTCGACGCTGTGCGCCTCCCGCCACTGGACGAGCCGCTGCTTCGCCTCGGCGGCCTCCTCCTCGGCGTAGTTCTCGGGGCAGAGCCGGGCCAGCCGGTCGTGCTGGCGGTCCCGCAGCCGGTCGGCGACCTCGGCGGGCAGCCGGTCGGCCTCCTCCAGTTCGCCGAGCCGCCGCAGTCCGGCCTTGGCGGCCCGCCACCAGAGCTGGCGGACCTGCTGCTCGTGCCGGTCGTGGCCGAGGTCGAGCTCGAAGCGCTTGGCCAGCCAGGGCAGGGTGAGGCCCTGGACCAGCAGGGTGAAGAGCACCACGCTGAACGCGATGAAGACCAGCCGGCCGCGCTCCGGGAAGGACTCGCCGGAGTCCAGGGTGAGCGGGATGGCCAGGGCCAGGGCCACGGTGGCGACCCCGCGCATCCCGGACCACCAGAGCAGCACGCTCTCCTGCCAGCTGATCGGGGTGTCCTCCTCGGAGCCGGAGCGCAGCTTCTGGGAGAGCCAGCCGGCCGGGAGCAGCCAGAGCAGCCGGACCACCACGACCACGGCGATCACCACGGCGGCGTCGCCGAGCATGCCGGTCCAGCCGGAGCCGGCCTCCTTGAGGACGGTGGCCAGTTCGAGGCCGATGAGGCCGAAGGCGACGCCGGTGATGAGGATCTCGACGATCTCCCAGAACGCGTTGCCGACCAGCCGGTAGGAGACGGCGTCGGCGTCGGCGGCCCGCTCGGCGAGGTAGAGGCCGCAGACGACGACGGCGAGGACGCCGGAGCCGTGGATCTCCTCGGCCAGGCTGTAGGCGGCGAAGGGCACCAGCAGGTTGAGCGCGACCTGCTGGGTGGGGTCCTCCAGGAGGGCGGCGAGCTTGGTGTTGGCCCAGCCGAGGACGACGCCGATGACGACCGCGAGGACCGCCGAGAGGACGAAGCGCAGCACGGCCCCGCCGGCCGAGAAGTCGCCGCCGACCACGGCCTCGATGGCCAGCGAGTAGACGACGATCGCGGTGACGTCGTTGAACAGGCCCTCGCTCTCCAGGATGGCGACCAGGCGGCGGGGCAGGCCGACGCTGCCGGCCACCGCGACGGCGGCGACCGGGTCGGGCGGGGAGACCAGCGCGCCGAGCGCGATGGCGGCGGCGATCGGCAGTCCGGGCAGCAGCCAGTGCACGGTGCCGGCCACGGCGGCGGTGGTGACCACGACCAGGGCGACGGCGAGCAGCAGGATCGAGCGGATGTTCGCCTTGAAGTAGCGCACCGAGGAGCGCCGGGCGACGGCGAAGATCAGCGGCGGCAGGACCAGCGGCAGGATCAGCTCGGGTTCGATGGCGATGTCGGGGATCTGCGGGACCAGCGCCATGGCGATGCCCAGCAGGGTCATCAGCACCGGTTGGGGCACGCCGGTCCGGCGGGCCAGCGGCATGGTCACCACGGAGGCGAGCAGCACCAGGAAGAGCAGGGGCAGCTGGCCCACGGGGAACGTCCTCTCGGTGGCGGGCAGGGTCTGCACGGGAGTGCGGTCCGGACATGGCCCGGGCCGCCGTCGAGGATAAATCTGACAATGATCTCAACTGGGACGACACGCCGGGGAGGGGTTGACCTCAAGCAGACTTCACCCCGCAGGATCGGGGGAACCCGAGGCTCGACAGGACCCGACAGGAGTGCCCGCGATGAAGGCAGTGACCGTCCCCCGGTTCGGCGGCCCCGAGGTGCTGCGGGTGACCGCGGTGCCCGACCCCGTCCCCGGTCCCGGCGAGGTGCGGGTGCGGGTCTACGCCGCCGGGGTGCAGCCGGTGGACCTCGCGATCCGGGAGGGCCGGGCCCCGGCCAGCGTCGAGGTCGCCCCCGGGCTGATCCCCGGCAACGAGTTCGCCGGGGTGGTGGACCGGCTCGGCGAGGGCGTGCGGGACTGGGCGGTCGGGGACGAGGTCCTGGGCTTCCGGCTGCTGGGCTGCGCCGCCGAGCTGGTCACCGCCGACGCCGCGCGGCTGGTGCGCAAGCCGGCCGGGATGCCCTGGGAGCACGCGGGCGCGCTGTCGGCCTCCGGGCAGACGGCGCACCTCGCGCTCACCGAGCTGAAGGCGGGCGAGGGCGACACCGTGCTCGTGCACGGCGCCGCCGGCGGGGTCGGCACGGTCGCCGTCCAGCTGGCCCGGGCCTGGGGCGCCACGGTGATCGGCACCGCGAGCGAGCGCAACCACGGCTACCTGCGGGAGCTGGGCGCGATCCCGGTCGCGTACGGCGAGGGGCTGGTCGGGCGGGTGCGGGCGGTGGCGCCCCGGGGCGTGGACGCGGCCTTCGACGCGGCCGGGCGCGGGGCGCTGGAGGCCTCCGTCGAGCTGGTCGCCGACCGGGCCCGGATCGGCACCGTGGTCGACTACCCGGCGGCCCGGCGCCTGGGCGTCCTGGGGATCCGGGGGGAGCGGACGGCGGCCCGGCTGGCCGGGCTGGTCGGCCTCTGGGAGGCGGGCGCGCTGCGGCTGGAGATCGCCGACACCTTCCCGCTGGGCCGGGCGGCCGACGCCCACCGGCTGGTCGGCACCGGCCACGTCCGGGGGAAGGTCGTCCTCACCCCCTGAACGGCTCCCCCCGCGGCGGCGGGGCCCCCGGGCCGATTGTGTGTTTCGGCCGCTGACCAGGTAATGTCTTCCTCGTCAGCAGGCGCCGCTAGCTCAGTTGGTTAGAGCAGCTGACTCTTAATCAGCGGGTCCGGGGTTCGAGTCCCTGGCGGCGCACAGACAGCCGGAAGGCCCCTCGTGAGAACGAGGGGCCTTCCGGCGTTCCCGGCCGGCCCTCCCCCGCGGTTCAGTGCGGGATGGCGGCGATCAGCTCGGAGGCGCCCTGCCGCTTGAGGGCGAGGGCGGTCGCGGTGCCGAGGTCCTCCGGGCTCAGCGCGCCGGCCCACTCGTGGGCGTCCAGGACCCGCTTGCCGTCCGGGGTGAAGACCCGCCCGCGCAGCGACAGGCGGCCGTCCGCCTCGGCCCGGGCGTAGCCGGCGATCGGCGAGTTGCAGTGGCCCTGGAGCACGTGCAGGAACATCCGCTCGGCGCTCGCCTCGCGCCAGGTCGGGTGGTCGCCGAGGCCGGCGACCGCGTCGATGGTGGCGGTGTCCTCGGCGCGGCACTGCAGGGCGAGGATCCCGGCGCCGATCGGCGGGCACATCGACTCGACCGGCAGCACCTCGCTGATCCGCGCGGCCTCGCCGATCCGCTCCAGTCCGGACAGCGCGAGCAGCAGCGCGTCCGCGTCCCCCGCCGCGAGCTTGGCCAGCCGGCTGTTGGCGTTGCCGCGCACCGGGACGCACTCCAGGTGCGGGTGGGAGGCGGCGAGCTGGGCCCGGCGGCGGACCGAGGAGGTGCCGATCCGGGTGCCGGGCACCAGTTCGTCCAGGGTCAGGCCGCCGGGGTGGACGAGGGCGTCGCGGATGTCGTCGCGGCGCAGGTAGGCGGCGAACACCGTGCCGGCCGGCAGCGGGCGGTCGGCGGGCACGTCCTTGAGGCAGTGCACGGCGAGGTCGGCCTCACCGGCCAGCAGCGCGGCGTCCACCTCCTTGGTGAACGCGCCCTTGCCGCCGAGCCGGGCGAGGTCGCCCATCCAGCGGTCGCCGGAGGTGGTCACCGGCACCACCTCGGTGCGCACCCCCGGGTGCAGGGCGGCGAGCTCGGCCCTGACCCGCTCGACCTGGGCGAGCGCCATCGGCGAGGAACGGGACACGATGCGGATCAACTCTGCGGTGGTCATTGCTGGATGATAGGCCGTCACCCACCCGGCGACGATGCCGCTTCACCCGGCCGGCGGCGCGGCGGCGGGCGCGGGGATCCGGGCGATCAGGTGCTCGGCCACCACCAGGTTGATCAGCCAGCAGGTCCAGGCGGCGGTGGCGTAGGCCTGCTCGAACGGCACCCCGGCGAGGTCCGCCACCGGCAGCCAGATCCGCAGCGTCGCGGCGGCCAGGATCAGCGCGAACGAGCGGGTGGCCCAGGCCCGGTGGCGGACGAGGTCGCGGCGCAGGGCGGCCCGCCAGGCCAGCGCCGAGGAGAGCAGCAGCAGGACGGCGAGCGCGGTGAAGCCGGCCGGCGCGACGGGGCCGACCAGGCCCGAGGGGGCCAGCAGCAGGCCGCCGGTGCCGGTGGCCAGCACGGCCAGCAGGTAGAGCCGGCCGGTCAGCCGGTGCAGGCCCGGGCGGCGGGCGCGCAGCCGGGGCAGGAACTGCCAGGGGCCGAGCAGCACCGCCAGCACGCCGCCGCCGACGTGCAGCGCGAGCGGGACGCGATGGGCCAGGTAGACGGCGCGCTGCTGGTCGAGGAAGACCTCGGGGTCGAGGGTCAGGTAGCGGGCGGTGAGCAGGGCGGTGGCGAAGGCGAGCACGGTGACCGTCCACCAGCCCGCCCGGCGGGCCCGGCCGGAGGGCGGCCCGGGAGGAGCGACGGGTGCGGGCGCGACGGCAGGAGGGGAGGGACGGGGGGCGGCGGCCGGGGCGCGGGGGTCGGGAGCGTTCATGGCCCCGGACGCTACGGACCGCGGGCGCCCGCCCGCGTCCGCCCCGCGGGGTCCCGCGGGCTGCCCCCCACGGGGTGCCCGGACCGGTCCGGAATACCCCACCAGGGCGATGCGCGGGCCGGACGGCCGCCGCTACCGTACGGCCCGTGCGCCCGCACCACTGCGCGGCGGCCACTCCCCCACCCCGGAGCCGTCATGAGTTCTGCGCCGCACACCCCGGCGGCCCCGCCGCCCCGGCCGCTGCTGCCCGCGCTGCGGGCGGTGCCCGCCGACCGCTGGGACGCCGTCCTGGCCGGGCTGTTCCTGCTGGTGATGGCCGTCGAACGGATCGGCGCGGCGGGCGAGCTGCACGGCGGACTGCCGCTCGCCCTCGCCCTGAGCGTGGCGGTGGCCGCCCCGCTGGCGGTGCGCCGGACCAGGCCGCTGGCCGGCTACCTGGTCGGCGCGGCCGCGCTCTCGGCCGAGGCGCTGTTCGTGCTGCCGAGCCCCGTCTCGCCGTACGCCGACCTGGTCGGCCTCTACTCGCTCGGTCTCTACGCGCCCCGGCGGCGCGCCTGGTTCGGCCCGTTCGCCGCCCTGCTGGGGATGGCCGCCTACTTCGCCGACCTCGGCCGGGCCTACCCCGTCATCCCGGCCGGGGTGCTGTTCCTGTGGCTGCTGGGCTGGGCGGTCGGCTACGGGACGGCCCGGCGGGCCGAGCAGCGCGAGGCCGCCCGGCTGCTGCTGCGCCGGGAGGTGGTCGCCGAGGAGCGGGCCCGGCTGGCCCGGGAGCTGCACGACTCGGTGGGCCACACCCTGAACGTGGTGCTGGTCCAGGCCGGGGCCGCCCGCCGGCTGCTCGACCGCGAGCCGGAACGCACCCGGGAGCTGCTCACCGGTCTGGAGCACACCGGGCGGGAGGCGCTCGACGACCTCGACCGGGTGCTCGGCCTGCTGCGGCGCGAGGCGCACGGCCGGGACGCGCTGGGCCGGGCCGCCGGGGGCCGGGAGCAGGACGGCGCGGCGCCGCAGCCCGGGATCGCCGACCTGGAGCGGCTGGCCGAGCGGCTCGGCGGGGCCGGGCTGCGGGTGTGGGTGCGGATCGACCCGGCCGCCCGCCGGGTGCCGCGCAGCCTGGACGTGTCGGCGTACCGGATCGTCCAGGAGGGGCTCACCAACACGGTGAAGCACGCGGACGCCCGGACCGTCGGGGTCACCGTCCGGTGCGCCGCCGGGCGGCTCGCCGTCGAGGTGTGCGACGACGGGCGGGGCGTGCCCGCCGGGTACGCGCCGGGCCGCGGGCTGCTGGGGGTGGCCGAACGGGTCTCGGTCCTCGGCGGGCGGGTGGAGCACGGGCCGGGCGAGCCGGGCGGGTTCCGGCTGCGCGCCGAGCTTCCCGTCCCGTGACCGCCGGACCGGGCCCGGGGGCCGGGCGGGTGCGGGTGGTGGTGGCCGACGACGACGCGCTGCTGCGCGCCGGGGTCTCCCTGGTGCTGGAGACCGACGACCGGATCGAGGTGGCCGGCGAGGCGGCCGACGGGCTGGCGGCGGTGGCCCGCTGCCGGGAGCTGCTGCCGGACGTGGTGCTGATGGACGTCCGGATGCCCGGGATCGACGGGGTGGAGGCGACCCGGCGGATCGTCTCCGCCGGGCTGCCCACCCGGGTGCTGGTGCTGACCACCTTCCACCACGACGACTACGTCTGGGGGGCGCTGCGGGCCGGGGCGGCCGGCTTCCTGCTGAAGCGGGCCTCGGCCGAGCGGCTGATCGACGCGGTGCACACCCTGGCCGGGGGCGAGTCCGTGCTGGACCCGGCGGTCACCCGGGACCTGGTCGCCCAGATGGTCGGCCGGGACGGCGAGCGGCCCCCGCCGGAGCCGGAGGACGTCCGGCTGGCCCAGCTGACGGCGCGCGAGCGGGAGGTGCTGCGGCTGGCGGCCGAGGGGCGCTCGAACCGGGAGATCGCCGCGCTGCTGGTGCTCGCCGAGTCGACGGTGAAGACCCACATGAAGCGGATCCTGGCGAAGATCGACGCCCGTGACCGGGCCCAGGCGGTGGCCATCTCCTACCGCGGGGGGCTGATGCGCTCCCGGGACCCGCTCGGCGGCCACTGAGCCCGCCGGTCATCGCCCGCCGCCCGGGCGGCGGGCCGGGAAACCGTGGGTGCGGGCGGCGAGGACGACGGCGAGGACCGGCAGCAGCAGGAGCAGCGCGGTCCACGGCAGGGAGCCGGTGCCGAGCCCGTCCAGCAGCAGGCCGCCGGCCACGCCGCCGCCGGCCATCGCCGCGTTCCACAGGGTGACCAGCATCGCCTGCGCCGCGTCCGCCCGCTCGCCGCCCGCGTCCCCGGCGGCGGTCTGCAGCAGGGTCGGGACGCCGCCCCAGCCGAGCCCCCAGAGCACGGCGGCGGCGTACACGGCGGCGGCGCTGCCGGCCGCGAGCCCGAGGACCGCGGCCGCGGCGGCGACCAGCAGGGTCGAGGCGAGGGTGAGCGCGCGCAGCCGGCGGTGGATGTGCGCGCCGGTGAACCAGATGCCCGCCAGCGAGGCCACGCCGAAGGCGAGCAGCACGGCGTCGGTGGCGCCGCCCATGCCGCGCCGGTCGAGGAAGGGCGCGATGTAGGTGTAGAGGACGGTGTGGGCGAGGACGAACACGAAGGTGACGGCGAGCACCGGGGTGACGCCGGGGACGGTGAGGACGCGCAGCACCGGGGTCCGCTCGCCGCGGGCCCGGCCGGGCACCTCGGGGACGGAGGCGGCGATCCAGCCGGTGACGCCGAGGGCGACGACGGTCATCAGCAGGAAGGCCACCCACCAGCCGAGCACCTGGCCGAGGAAGGTCCCGGCGGGCACGCCGAGCGACAGGGCGAGCGGGGCGCCGGCCATCGCGACGGCGATGGCCCGGCCCTGGAGCTCGGGGGGCGCGAGCCGGCGGGCGTACCCGGCGAGCAGGGCCCAGGCGAGGCCGGCGGCGACCCCGGCGACGAACCGGGCGGCCATGGTGAGCGGGTAGTTCCCGGACAGCGCGGTGACGGTGTTGGCGGCGGCGAAGCCGAGCATCGCGGTGAGCAGCAGGCGCCGCCGGCCCCAGCCGGCGGTGGCGGCGGTGAGCGGGACGGCGGTGAGGGCGGTGCCGAGGGCGTAGACGGTGACGGACTGGCCCATGGCGGACTCGCCGACGCCGAGGTCGGCGCTCATGGCGGGCAGCACGCCGGCGGGCAGCGTCTCGGTGAGGGCGGTGACGAAGACGGCGGTGGCGAGGGCGAGGAGGGCGGGCAGGGGCAGCCCGGCCGGCCGCCGGTCGGCGGCGGGTCGCTCGGTGGTCGGTGTGGAGGTCGGCATGGCCGTTATGCTCAAACGCTCACATTGATGTGAGGGTCAACGCGACCGGTTGTGAGGTGGGCCACATGCGCATCGGGGAGCTGTCCGAGCGGACCGGGGCGTCCCGGCGGCTGCTGCGCTACTACGAGGAGCAGGGGCTGATCGCGGCCGGGCGCTGCGCGAACGGCTACCGCGCGTACGAGGAGTCGACGGTGGACCGGGTGCTGCAGATCCGGGGGCTGCTCGACGCGGGGCTGCCGACCCGGATCATCAAACAGATCCTGCCCTGCCTCAGCAAGCCCCGGACGATCCACTTCGAGGACGCCACACCGGAGATGATCGCCACCCTGGAGCAGGAGCTGGCGGGGATGAGCTCGCGGATCGCGTGCCTGACCCGCAACCGGGACGCGATCGCCGAGTACCTGGCGGCGGTGCGGGTGGACCGCTGAGCGACGGGTTCGAGCCCCGTCGCCCAGCGGTCCGTGGGTCAGCGGCCGGCGGGCCGGGCCGGCCGGCGGGCCGTCAGCGGCGGAAGTAGCTGTCGAAGTTCTTCGAGAACTCCCGGCCGCCGAACTGGTCCCAGTTGATCGACCAGGTCATCAGGCCGCGCAGGCCGGGCTGGGCGCCCGCCTTCGGGACGTAGCTGCCGCAGTTGGCCAGCTTGGTGAGGCAGTCCAGGGCCTTGTTGACCTCGGCCGGGGCGACGTAGCCGTTGCCCGCGTTGGTGGTGGCCGGCATGCCGATGGCGACCTTGGACGCGGGCAGCGCCGGGAAGACGTTGTTGGCGTTGCCCGCCACCGGGAAGCCCTTGAGCAGCATGTCGGTCATCGCGACGTGGAAGTCGGCGCCGCCCATCGAGTGGTACTGGTTGTCCAGGCCCATGATGGAGCCGGAGTTGTAGTCCTGGACGTGCAGCAGGGTGAGGTCGTCGCGCAGGGCGTGGATGACCGGCAGGTAGGCGCCGGCCCGCGGGTCCTGGCCGCCCCAGGGGCCGGAGCCGTAGTACTGGTAGCCGAGCTGGACGAAGAAGGTCTCCGGCGCCATGGTCAGCACGAAGTTCGGGCCGTACTTGGCCTTGAGCGTCTTGATCGCGGAGATCAGGTTGACGATGACCGGGCTGGTCGGGTTCTTGAAGTCGGTGTCGCCGGTCTGGAGCGACAGCGAGTGGCCCTCGAAGTCGATGTCCAGGCCGTCCAGGCCCCACTTGTCGATGATCGCCGACACGGAGCTGACGAAGGCGTCCCGGGCGGCGGTGGTGGTGAGCTGGACCTGGCCGTTCTGGCCGCCGATCGAGATCAGCACCTTCTTGCCCTTGGCGCGCTTGGCGGCGATGGCGGCCTTGAAGTCGGCGTCGGACTCGACGCCCGGGCACTCGGTGACCGGGCAGCGGTTGAACCGGATGTCGCCGGAGGTGACCGAGGTCGGCTCGCCGAAGGAGAGGTTGATGAAGTCCCAGGAGTCGGGGACGTCGGCCATCTTGGTGTAGCCCGCGCCGTTGGCGAAGCTGGCGTGCAGGTAGCCGACCAGGCTCTTGGAGCCGGGCGGCGGCGTGGTGGGCGTGCCGGTGGGCGTCACGGTCGGGGTCACGGTGGGCGTCACGGTCGGGGTGACCGTGGGCGTCACGGTGGGAGTGACCGTGGGCGTCACGGTGGGGGTGACCGTGGGAGTGGGCGTGATGGTCGGGCTGGGCGCGCCGGGGCCGTCCAGCGAGACGTCGTCCGCGTAGTAGGTGCCCTGGCCGTACCAGCCGTGGGTGTAGACGGTGGCGCTGGTCTGGGTGGCGCCGGTGGTGAAGGTGGTGGTCAGCTTCTGGTAGCCGCCGCCGGTGCCGGGCGTCCAGGTCGAGGTGCCGCCGTCCACGCCGAGGTAGACGTACGAGCCCTTGAGGTAGGCGCTGAGCGTGTAGGTGGTGTTGGGCGCGACCGTGACGGTCTGCGCGCAGCGGGCGGTGTCGCCCGCCGTGGCGGCGGCGGCCAGCGCGTAGCTGCCGCCGTGGGCCTGGCCGGTGACGACGCTGCCGGCGCCGGCGGCGCAGCTCCACGGGCCGAGGGAGCCGCTCTCGAAGCCGCCGTTGACCAGGAACTCGCCGGCCGAGGCGCTGGGCGCGAGGCCCAGGGTGAGGCCGATCATGGTGGCCGCGGCGACGGCCGAGGCGGTGCCGGCGGCGAGCGCGGTGCGGGTGCGGCGGCGGGGGGCCGGGGCGGGGGTGACGGGGGTTCTGCGCATGTGGGGGACTCCTTGCGGAGGGCGCGGGCGTGGGGGTGTCCGGGCATGCCTGGGCGCGCACCGGTGGTGGGGGAACGGCGCGGCCGGGCAGACGAGTTGGACTAGACCACTGAAGTGGATCCGGCCGTACGGTGTCAATGGTCCAGACCGGTTCCGGCCCCGGTCGCGCGGGCGCCGGGGCCCTTCCGGTTGCCGCGCGTGACACCCCGTCGAAGCATGGAGGGGTGACGTCGCCCGGCTACCTCCGCTACCCCCACCTGCGCGGGGGCCTGCTGGCGTTCACCGCCGAGGACGACGTCTGGATCGCCCCGCTCGACCCCGGCGCCGCCGCCACCGGCCGGGCCTGGCGGGTCAGCTGCGACCGCACCCGGGTCAGCCACCCCCGGCTGTCCCCCGACGGCCGCACCCTCGCCTGGACCGCCTGGCAGAGCCTCGCCCCCGAGATCTGGGCCGCCCCCGCCGACGGCGGCGAGGCCCTGCGGCTCAGCCACTGGGGCAGCCAGGACACCCGGCTGCGCGGCTGGCTGCCGGACGGCGAACTGCTCGCCGTCACCTCGTACCACGAGCCCTTCGGCCACTACACCTGGGCGCACGCCCTGCCCCCCGACGGCCGCCCGCCGCGCCGGATGCCCTGGGGACCGGTCGGCGACGCCCAGGTCGGCCGGGCCCACACCGTGCTGCTCACCGGCGCCGCCCCGCACGAGCCCGCCGCCTGGAAGCGCTACCGGGGCGGCGCCACCGGCCGGCTCTGGGTGGACGGCGAGCAGATCCTCCCCGACCTGCCCGGGCACCTCGCCTCCCCCATGCCGGTCACCGCCGCCGACGGCGACCGGATCGCCTTCCTCTGCGACCACGAGGGCGTCGGCAACCTCTACTCCTGCCGCCCCGACGGCACCGACCTGCGCCGGCACACCGACCACGCCTCCTACTACGCCCGCGAGGCCGCCACCGACGGCGTGCGGATCGTCTACCAGCACGCCGGCGACCTCTGGCTGCTCGACGGCCTGGACGCGCCCGCACCGCGCCGGCTGCGCGTCCCGCTCGGCGGCGCCCGGGCCGGCCGGCGCCCGTACCAGGTGAGCGCCGCCTCGCACGTCAAGGACCTCGCCTGCGACGCCACCGGGCGGGCCGGAGTGATCACCGTGCGCGGCAGCCAGTACTGGCTGACCCACCGCGACGGCCCGGCCCGGGCGCTCGCCGACACCCCCGGCGTGCGCACCCGGCTGCCGGTGGTGCTCGGCCGCACCGGCGAGGCCGCCTGGATCACCGACGCCGAGGGCGAGGACGCGGTCGAGATCGTGCCGCTGCCCGGCCACGAGCACGCCCCCGCGCAGCACGGCCGCCGGGTGCTCGCCGCCGGTCGGATCGGCCGCGTCCTGGAACTCACCGCCGCCCCCGACGGCGCCCGCCTCGCGGCCACCACCTCCGACGGCCGGCTGCTGCTGGTCACCGCCGCCGACGGCGGGGTGCGCGAACTCGCCGCCTCCGGCCACGGCCCGGTCACCAGCGCCCGCTTCTCCCCCGACTCGCACTGGATCGCCTGGTCCCAGCCGGCCGCCGGCCGCTCGCTGCGCCGCATCCGGCTCACCCGCGCCGACGCCCCGGCCCCGGTCACCGACGTCACCGACGGCCGCTTCGAGGACGAGCAGCCGGTCTTCACCCGGGACGGCCGCTACTTGGTCTTCCTCTCCTGGCGCGGCTTCGACCCCGTGCACGACGTGCACACCGGCGACCTCTCCTTCCCGCTCGGCTGCCGCCCCTACGTCGTGCCGCTCACCACCGGGACGCCCTCACCGTTCGCCGCCCCGCCCGAGGACGGCGCCCCGCACGGCGACGGCGGCGGCGACGGCACCGTGGAGGTGGACGCCGAGGGCATCGGCGAGCGGCTGATCCCGTTCCCGGTGCTCGCCGGCAAGTACTCCGCCACCGACGCCGTCCGGGGCGGGCTGGTCTGGCTGCGCTGGCCGATCTCCGGCGTCCTCGGGCAGACCTTCACCAACCCCGACGACACCTCCGGCCGCCCCTCCCTGGAGTACTTCGACCTGGCCCGCGGCTCGCGCTCCACGCTCGCCGACCGGCTCGACGGCTACGCGGTCTCCGGCGACGGCGGCTCGGTGGCCGTCTACTCGGCCGGCACCCTGCGGATCGTCCCGGTCGCCGCGCCGTCCGCCGGCACCACCGTCGACCTGCGGCGGATCACCCACACCGTGCACCCGGCGGCCGAGTGGCGCCAGGCCTACGCGGAGGCCGCCCGGATCGTGCGCGACCAGTTCTGGGACGCGGGCATGTGCGGGCTGGACTGGCCCGCCCTGACCGCCCAGTACGAACCCCTGCTGGAACGGATCGCCGGCCCCGACGACTTCGCCGACCTGCTGCGCGAGCTGCTCGGCGAACTCGGCACCTCGCACGCCTACGTCACGCCGTCCCGGCGCGGCGAGGGCCCCGCGCTCGCCCAGCAGCCGCTCGGCCTGCTCGGCGCCAACGCCCACCGCTCCTCCGACGGGCGCTGGCTGGTCGACCGGATCCTGCCCGGCGAGTCCTCCGACCCGCGCGCCCGCGCCCCGCTCGCCACCCACGGCGTGCGGGCCGGCGACGAACTGCTCGCCGTCGCCGGGCGGCCCGTCGACCCGGTGCGCGGCCCGCTGCCGCTGCTCGCCGGCACCGGCGGCACCAGCGTCGAGCTCACCCTGCGCCGGGGCGGCCCCGACGGCGCCGTGCGCCGGATCACCGTCACCCCGCTCACCGACGAGCGGGCCGTCCGCTACCAGGACTGGGTGGCCAAACGGCGCGCCCTGGTCCGGGAGTTCAGCGACAGCCGGTGCGGCTACCTGCACATCCCGGACCTCGGCGGCTCGGGCTGGGCGCAGTTCAACCGGGACGTGCGGCGGGAGCTGGACAAGCCCGCGCTGGTCCTGGACGTGCGCGGCAACGCCGGCGGCAACGTCTCCGAACTGGTCCTGGAGAAGCTCACCCGCCGGGTCCTGGCCTGGGACTTCAGCCGCGGCCGGGAACCGGTGCGCTGGCCGCGCGACGCGCCGCGCGGGCCGGTGGTGGCGCTCGCCGACGAGGCCACCAGCTCGGACGGCGACGTCATCATCGCCGCCATCCGGCTGCTCGGACTCGGCCCGGTGGTCGGCACCCGGACCTGGGGCGGGGTGGTCGGCATGACGGGGCGGCACCTGCTCGGCGACGGGACGCAGATCTCGGTGCCGAAGAACGCCTCGTGGTTCACCGGCGGGCTCGGCTGGTCGGTGGAGAACCGGGGGGTCGAGCCGGACGTACACGTGCTGCGGGCCCCCCGGGACTGGGCCGCGGGGCGGTACCCGGAGCTGGTCACGGCGGTGCGGCTGGCGCTGGAGCTGCTGGACGACGCGCCGGCCGCCGTCCCGCCGCCGGCGGACACGCCGCGCCCCGACCTGCGGCGCCCGCCGCTGCCGCCCCGGGAACGGTGACCCCGGGGGCGGCAGCGGCGGGCGGCGGTGAAGCGGGGAGCGGTGCGGCGGGGAGCGGTGGAGCGGGCGCGGCGGGCGGTCAGCCCCAGGGGTCGCCCTCGGAGGTCATGTCCTGGCGGGCACGCTCCTCGGCCTCCCGCTCCCCGGCCGCGGAGGCCTCCTGCGCCTCGCGGGCCTTCTCCGTCTCGGCGCTGAAGGCGTCGACGGCCTCGTCGTGGGCCAGCGCGGCGCGCTGCGCGGCGTCGGTCGTCGCGGTGGTGTCCCGCTCGGCGCCCGCCGCGAGCGAGGACCTGCTCTCCTCGGCGGTCTGCGGGGCCTTGTGGCGGAACCTGTCGAAGATTCCCATGACTCCTCCTCCGGGCGAATTCCGGACTGCCCCCACTCTCACACCGCCGCGCCCGGCCCGCACCCGCTGCCCGGACCCGCCGACCGCACCCGCTGCCCGGGGCCCGGCGGCCGGACCGGAGCCGGCGGCCGTTGAGCCGTTGGTCCCTGGTCGCGGGCGCCGAAAGGCCGTAGCCCTCCCGGCGGGGCCGGGGGGAGGGTGGAGCCGTCAGCCGGTCCCGATCCCACCCCTGGAGCCCGCCGTGACCGTCGCCGCCCGCCCCCGCGTCCCCCGCCCGAGTGAGGAGCCGCACGGCGGACCGCGCCGGCTGGTCGGCTCACTGGCCGCGCTCGACGGACGGCAGGCGGGCGTCCACGACCTGCTGCTGATGCAGTGCCCCAGCTCGCTGCGGCCGCTCGGCGGCGGACCCCTGCCGGACTGGGCGCGGCAGGTGCTGCGGGCGCACCCCTGGGTGACCGTCGGGCGGGCGCCGGCCGTGGCGGGCACCCCCGCCGAC
This sequence comes from Kitasatospora sp. NPDC058115, assembly GCF_042884635.1. Classification (NCBI taxonomy): domain Bacteria; kingdom Bacillati; phylum Actinomycetota; class Actinomycetes; order Kitasatosporales; family Streptomycetaceae; genus Kitasatospora; species Kitasatospora sp. NPDC058115. The sequence continues at coordinate 156,942 of NZ_JBHVTL010000015.1, read as the reverse complement.
ACCCCGCACCCCGTGCGCTGCACCCGGGACGTCTCGGCCGCGCCGGAGACCTGGCTGCCGGTGACCGTGCGCGGCCCCCACCGCGGGCAGCGGCTGGACGCGCTGGCGCCCCGGGCCGCGGTGGCCCGCACGCTGCGCCCCGAACAGCTGCCGGGGCGGCTCTCCCTGCTGTCGCCCGAACGGGTGGCGGCGGTTCCCGCGCTGACCGTGCTGCCGCTCGCCGGACAGCTGATCGCCGACCACCGGCTGGCCTGGGGGCCGATCGGCGCGATCGGCTACGAGCTGGCCACCGGCGAACCGGTGGCCGGCCCGCTGAGCCCGCTGCGGCTGGTGCTGCGCGCGCCGCAGCCGGTGAGCCGGCGCGACGCGCTGCAGCTGCGGCGGGCGCTCAGCCGGCTGCGGGTGCCGGTCCAGGCCGAGCTGGAGACCCGGCACGGCGCGGTGCTGCTGGCCGAGTACGCGGCGTCGCCGCTGTCCCTGACCCTGCTCACGCCCTACGGGCCCCGGGAGGTCCACGACCCGTGGTTCCCCCGGGGCCTGTGAGGCGGTGACGTGCCCGCCGGGCCTCAGCCGCTGACGCTGGCGGCGCCGGTCTCCAGGTGACCGGTGAACCGCTGCGACCAGGTGCTGTCGGCGTTCACCGTGACGGTGAAGTCGTACCAGCCGTTGGTCAGGGCGACGGCGTTGAAGAAGTCGCTCACGCTGCCGCCGGCCGGCACCTGGTACGTCCAGGGGCCGTCGGTGCGGTAGTTGGTGGACGTGATGGTGAAGGTCAGCGCGGTGGTGCCGGTGTTGGCGAGCCCGAAGTACACCGCCGGCCTGCCGGTGCCCGGTTCGACGGCGTACCAGCAGGTGACGGCCGCGTTCCTGCCGGCCTTGGTGGCGTCGCCCCTGAAGCGGCGCAGGAAGCGGTTGGGCCCGATCACGCTCAGGTCGTACTGGCCGCTGCCGTAGCCGGTGCCGCAGTTGAAGAAGTCGCTCTGGCTGCCGCCCGGGTCGACGGTGTACTGCCAGGGACCGCCGCTGCGGTAGGCGTTGGCGTACGCGGCGAAGTGGGCGGACTTCGTCGCCACCGCGCCCTGGTTGGCCATCGTCAGCCAGACCTTGATCACGCCGCCGGAGCCGAACTCCAGGTGGTCCAGGACGGCGTTCGGCTGGTGGGGCAGGGCGCGGGCCGGGCGGGTCCCGATCTCCTGGGCGGGCAGCTTGTTGTCGACCGGGGCCGGGTTGGGCAGCGGCCCGCAGTTGGCCATGCCGACCACCGCGCCGGCCGTGGCGGGCAGCGCGGGCAGGCCGTACACCGGGTTGGCGAAGTCGAACAGGCCGGTGAGGTCGCCGCAGACCCGCCGGCGCCAGTCGCTGATGTTGACGCAGGTGGCGGGCTTGCCGATGGCCGCGGTCCACTTCTCCAGGAAGCGCAGCACCGAGGTGTGGTCGAAGACCTCGGAGGAGACCCAGCCGCCGCGGGTCCACGGCGAGACGGCGATCAGCGGGACGCGGAAGCCGAGGCCGATGGCGGTGCCGTTGTAGAACTCGCCCGGGGTGCCGGCCGGCGCGGCGGGCGGCGGGACGTGGTCGAAGAAGCCGTCGTTCTCGTCGTAGTTGAGGAGCAGCACGGTGGAGTTGAAGACGTCCGGGTCCGCGTTGAGCGCGTCGATCACGTTGTGGACGAAGTGCGCGCCGTCGGCCGGGGTGGCGTACGGGTGCTCGGAGACCTCCTGGTTGGGGACGATCCAGGAGACCTGCGGGAGGCTGCCGGCCAGCACGTCGGCCTTGATCGCGGCGACGATGTCGTCCGGGGTCCGGCCGGTGACCTTGGGCACGGAGCCCATGCCCTTGACCGCGAGCGGGCTGCCGGCGGGCGCGCCGGCGAACTGGGTGAAGTAGGCCAGGGCGTTGTCGCCGTAGTTGTCGGCGGCGTTCTGGTAGACCTTCCAGCTGACGCCGGCGTTCTCCAGCGCCTCGGCGTAGGTCTGCCAGCGCAGGCCCTTCTCGTCGCCGCCGTCGTAGGCCGGGCCGCCCGCCGCGCCGGACGGGTCGATCTGGCCGGACCAGTGGTACGTGCGGTTGGGGCCGGTGGCGCTCAGCACCGAGCAGAAGTAGGCGTCGGCGATGGTCCAGTTCTCGGCCAGCGCGTAGTGGAACGGGATGTCCTGGCGGGTGAGGAAGCCCAGGGTGCGGACGTTGCCCTTGGCCGCCACCCAGGAGTCCAGCTTCCCGCCGTTCCAGGCGCGGTGCTGATCGCTCCAGCCGTGGCTGAGATCCCCGTTGCACTGGGCCAGGCGCTCCGGGTCGGCGCCGCCGGCCGGCTTGGTGAGGCTGAACTGCCACGGGTACTGGCGGGCCAGCAGGCCGTTGGGCTGGTTGAAGACGGAGTAGCCGCCGGCGATCTGGACGGCGGAGCGGTCGGCGAAGCCGCGCACGCCGCGCAGCATGCCGAAGTAGTGGTCGAAGCTGCGGTTCTCCTGCATCAGAATCACGATGTGCCGCGCGTCGGCGAGGGTGCCGGTCTGCGACAGCGCCGCCGACGGCGCGGCGGCCGGCGCGGCGGCCGGCGTGCCCGCCGGTGCGTCGGCGGCCGGGGCCGCCCCGGCACCGGTGGTTCCGGCACCGGCCACGGCGAGCCCCGCGGCGGCGGCACCGGACAGGGTCACGAACTTCCTACGACTCAGCTCGGCCATCAGCCCAGCCCGTCCCTTCACTGGAGGTTGTGCACACAAGTCGGGGCCCACTCGACCGCGCAGCATCCTCCACCCGCCCGAACCGCCCCACCAGGGGCGGGCGTCAGGGTTGGCGCACTGTTCCCCCCGGGGTCGCCGAACGACGCGCGGCTGAACGGAGCCGGACATGCCCCTTACCGGCGGCGGACGGCGTCGACGACCTGCGGGGCGCCCTCAGGCCTGCACCGTGATCCCCAGGGCCTGGGCGAACTGGGGGGCCAGTTCGAAGAGCTGGGTGGGGCTGATCAGGGCGCCGCGCAGGCCCTGGTGGCCGTCGGGCAGGCCGAGGGAGACGGCGCCGCGCAGGTCGACCTTGCTCAGGGCGGCACCGCGCAGCCGGACCTCCTCCAGGGTGGAGCCGGGAAAGGTGACGTCGGTGAGCTTCGCGTCGCCGAAGTCGACGTCGCGCAGCAGGCAGTCCTCGAAGACCACGTCGCGCAGCACGGCCGCGCGCAGGTTGACCGCCTCCAGCTTGCAGCCGCGGAACACCACCCGGCGCAGCGCCGAGCCGTGGGCGGCGATGCCGGCCAGCACGCCGCCGGTGACCGCGCTGTCCTGCCACTCGCTGTCGGCGAGGTCGCAGGCCACCCAGCGGCCGGCCTGCACCCAGACCTCGTTGAACCGGGCCTGGCGGAGCCTGACGCCGCTCAGCGCGACGCCGGTGAGGGCGCACTCCAGGAAGGTCGCGCCGCCCGCCGCCTGCCCGGTGTACTCGCCGCCGTCGAAGTGCACGGTGTCGTAGCGCCCGTCGCTGCGCAGCGGGCCGGTGTGCGGGGTCAGGTGGCCGGCGTAGGGCAGGTCTTCCAGGCGGTCGGGGACGTGCTGGGGCATGACGGAGGCACCTCGCGGTCGGCGGCGGACGGGTCGTGGTCCTGGTCCGCATGCTCGCACGGGGCACCGACAGTCCGGGGCCGACGGGCGCGGCGGCCGTCCGGCGCGAGCGGGCGCGGCGGTGACACGGTGGGGCGCGCACCGCCGGCCCTGCTCGGGTACGCCACGGGGGCGGGAACGCACGCGGGGCGGCCCGGTCGCCGGGGTTGCGGCGACCGGGCCGTCACTGCGGTGCGCGGGCGAGGCCCTGGGGGTTACCGCCAGAGGGAGTTCACCCGGGAGCGCTCGGTGGTGTTCGGGTACGGGTTGGTGCAGGAGGTGCCGGGGCCGCCGCCGGACATCAGCTCGCTGCACGGGCCCGAGTAGTGGTCCGGCAGGCCGAGCACGTGGCCGGTCTCGTGGGCGGTGACGCGCACCGAGTTGTACTGCCGGTTCTGCGCGTAGTCGAGGAAGATGTAGCCGCGGCCGTGGCCGTCGGTGCTGGCGTAGGAGCCGCGCGAGTCGTTGCCCTCGTAGTAGCGGAAGTCGGCCGCCGTGCCGGCGCGGAGCTGCACGTTGGTGACCGAGCTGTTCCAGATCTGCGCGCTCTGGGTGATCTGGCTGCGGAACGTGGGCGCGCTGCTGGCGTCGTAGGTCACGGTGACGGCCAGCAGGAACGGGTTGGCGGCCTGCTTGGCCCGCGCGGACTTCATGACGGCCTCGAAGAACGCCTGGTTGTTGGCGTCCTCGGCGGCCGAACCGGCGTAGGCGGTGCCGGACGCCGTGTAGCCCTGGGTCGGCGCGGCGGCGGCGCTGGTCGGCAGGGCGGCCAGGCCGGCGGCGAGCGCCAGGCCGAGGGCGGCGGAGAACGTGCGCGAGACACGGTTCATGTGGGGGCTCCCGTTCACGGGTCGAGGGGTGGGGGTGAAAGGTGGTGCGGTGGGGCGGTGGTGCGCATGGGCACGCTCCCGACCGGCCGGAGGGGGTCGTCCGGTCGGCGCACGCCGGGGGGCCGCCTGGCGGGCGGCCGTCGAAGGGGCCGGATCAGCCGGCCAGGCCGTACCGCCACAGGGAGTTGACGCGACTGCGCTCCGTGCTGTTGGGGTACGGGTTGGTGCACGAGGGGCCGGGGCCGCCGCCGGACATCAGCTCGCTGCACGGGCCGGAGTAGTGGTCCGGCAGCCCCAGCACGTGCCCGGTCTCGTGCGCGGTGACGCGCAGCGAGGCGTACTGCTGGTTCTGGGTGTAGTCGAGGAAGATGTAGCCGTTGCCGTGGCCGTCGGTGCTGGCGTAGGAGCCGTTGTCCGGGTCGTCGCCCTCGTAGTAGGCGAAGTCGGCGTTGCCCCCCTCCTGGAGCCGGACGTTGCTCACCGAGCCGTTCCAGATCTGCGCGCTCTGGGCTATCTGCGCGGCGAAGGACGGCGCGTTGCTCGCGTCGTAGGTCACGGTGACGGCCAGGAGGAACGGGTTGGCGGCCTGCTTGGCCCGCGCGGACTTCATGACGGCCTCGAAGAACGCCCGGTCGTCCGCCCTGCCCGCGCCCCCGGCGGGCGCGCCCGGGGCGTAGTGCCGGACGGTTCCGGGGGCGGCCGCCGGCGCGGCGCCGGCGGCGGTCGGCAGGACGGCCGCCGTTCCCGCGGCCAGGACCAGTCCGAGCGCGACGGAGAGCGTGCGCGGCACACGGTTCATGGGGGCTCCGCTTCGCGAGTGCGCCGCGGCCGGTGGGGGCCGGGCCGCGGGCAACGGATGGATGCTTTGCTGCCCCCAGAGCTTCGGCCAGGCCGGCGGCCCGGCGGATGATGTCAACCGGCGATAGCCCGGGCCAATCACCGCACCGCCCGACGATCCGCCCGCCGCCCCGTCCGCCCCGCCCGACGCCCCGTCCGACGCCCCGTCCGGGGATCCGCGCGGGGATCGGTCCGGCGGCCGCCGCGGCGGGGCCGCCGTCGGTGCCTGGCCGGCCGGACAGCCTGTCATGTCCCTGGCGCAAGACCGTTTCGGCCGTTACGCTCCCCGGTGTGGAGCTCGACGTGAGACACCTGCGGGTGCTGTGCGCGATCGCCGACACCGGAAGCCTCCGCAAGGCCGCGCTGCAGCTCGGCATGACCCAGCCGTCGCTCACCACCCAGCTGCACCGCATCGAACGGGCCGTCGGCGGCACGCTGTTCACCCGGGAGCAGACCGGCAGCCGGCCCACCGCGCTCGGCCATTCCGTGCTGTCCCGGGCCAGGCCGGTGATCGCCGAGATGGCGGCACTGGTGGCCGCCGCCCGCCAGGAGGCCCGGGAGGCGGCCGGCGGCGAGCGGGCCCGGCGGCTGCGGATCGGCAGCGTCGGCAGCCGGGCGGTGGCCGCCTGGCTGCGCCGGCTGCACGAGCGGCTGCCGGAGACCGACACCACCATCCAGATCGACATCTCGGCCAACGCCCTGCTCCGGATGATCGCCGCCGACCAGCTGGACGTCGCCTTCGTGCACGAGAGCGAGGGCTTCCCGCTGCGGCTGCCCCCGGACGCCGAGCACCGGGTGCTGCTCGCCCGCGAGCCGCAGTTCGTCGCGCTCGCGGCCGGCCACCCGGCGGCCGCCCGTCCGGTGGTGCGGCTGGCCGAACTCGCCGAGGACACCTGGATGGTGGACCCCACCGCCGACCACGAGTACGCCGCGATGCGCCGGGTGTTCCGCGCCGCCGGGCTCAACCCCCGGGTGGTCCAGGTGCGGGACAACGCCACCGCCGCCGAACTGGTCGCCTCCGGGGAGGCGGTCCGCCCCTGCCAGCCGACCTCCCTGCCCGGGCCGGGCAGCGTCGTGCGCCGGCTGCACGGCGACCCGCTGGCCGTGCGGCTGCTGCTGGTCTGGCGGCCGCGCGCGCTCGGCCCGCCCGCCCGCGACGCGCTGTACGAGGAACTGCGGGCGGCCTACTGCGACCTCGCCCAGGCCAGCCCGGCGTACCGGACCTGGCTCTCCGGGCACGACGAGGTGCTGCGCGCCCTGCCGGGGCCGCCGCCGGACCCGCTCCGGGCGGGCGGCCCCGTGGTGCTGAACGGCGCGGGCCCGCCGGACGGCGCGACCGGCCGGGCCGGGGAGCACCCCCGCGACGGGCAGCCGCGGGAGGGCTCACCGCAGCGCCGCGGTCCGGTCCACGTTCAGCGCTCCCTCGTGTGCAGCGCCACCCCGGCCGCGACCGTGACCGCCGTCACCAGGCCCGCCGCGAGGACGCCGGAGCCGCCCGCCGCCGTACAGGCGAGCACCGCCACCGACGCCACCGGGAGCAGCGCCAGCTGAACCGCGCCGGTCTTGGCGTGCCGGGCGTGCAGCGCCCAGACGGTGAACAGGTAGAGCGCGGTCGGCACGGTCACCGTCGCGGTGGCGGCCGTCTCGGAGATGTGCGCCTTGTGCACGGCCGATTCGACCGCCACCTCCAGACCGGCGCCGATCGCCGCCGCCGCGCCGAACACCAGGTAGTGGCCGTACCCCCAGAGGAAGGCCTGCCGACTGGACCGCAGGTGCTCGTGGACCGGCCGGGCGAAGTAGATCCACCAGGCCGAGAAGCAGATCAGCAGACCGCCGGCCGCAACCGGCAGCAGCCGGCCCAGTCCCTCGTGCTCGTCCACCGCGGACTGCACCGCCACGGTCGCCGCCGCCACCGTCTCGCCGAGCACGATCAGCGTGAACAGGCCGTACCGCTCGGCGATGTGGTGCGGGTGCCAGGGCGTCTGCAGCCGCAGTTCGGCGATCGCCGGCACCGCCAGCTCGGCCAGGATCCCGATCGGGATCACCACCGTCCGCACGTCGTGCGGCAGCAGCATCACCACGCCCCAGCCGATCTGGCAGAGCGTGATCCCGGCGGCGTAGCGCAGCGCCACCGTACGGGCCAGCCCCTCCTCGGCGGCCGCCGCGCGCAGCCACTGGGTGACCATGGCCAGCCGCATCACCACGTACCCGAGCACCACCAGCACGATGTCCTGGTCGGCGAAGAGCCGCGGCACGCCGGCCGCGAGGACCAGCACGCCGGCGATCTGGACCAGGGTGGTGATCCGGTACGGCACGTCGTCGCAGTCGTAGGCGGAGGCGAACCAGGTGAAGTTCATCCACGCCCACCAGATGGCGAAGAAGGCGAAGAGGTAGCCGGCCAGGCCGTCGCCCCAATGACCGCCCGCGAGGTCGTGGGCGAGCTCCCGGCCGGCCTGGCCGACCGCGACCACGAAGCAGAGGTCGAAGAAGAGCTCCAGCGGGGTGGCGACCCGGTGCGGCTCGTCCCGGCTGCGCGGGACCATCCGGCGCACCGGGCGCGGATCGACGGGGTGCGGGAGGGGGACGGCGGAGGAATCACTGCTCATGAACGGGGCTCCGGACTCCGGACGGGCGGACGGTACCCGCCGCATCCTGACAGCGCGCCGCACCCCGCGCACGCACCCGAGGGCACTGGGGAGCACCGGTTGTTGTCCGGGAGTGCACAAGGTGTCGGCGAGCACCACAACTGACCGATTATGTCCCGATATGTCGTGTCGTCAGCGAGAGTTGACGTCCCGGTGCGCGAACCGGGTGACAGCGCGACGGGTTTCCGGACGCGCCCGCGCGGTACGACGTGACGGTCCGGACCGCCCGCTAGATTCGTCCCCGGTTCGAAGCGCGGCCCGGGGACGGCCCCGCGGCACGGGCGGCCTGCGGGCATCGCGGAAGGTCAAGGCGGGTGGCAGGAGAGCGGGGGCGGCGACGCCGGTCCCCCCGTGTCCGCGCCACCGGCCTCGTGATCACCGCGCTGCTCGCCAGTGCCCGCCGTACGCCCGCCCGACCGCCGGGCGCCGTTCCACCGGTCCGGGCCCCGGCACCGGCCCCTACTCCGACTCCGGCTCCGGCCCTTACTCCGACACCGGCACCGGCCCTTACTCCGACACCGGCACCGGCTCCGGTCACTTCTCCCAGCCGACCTTGCTGTAGTCCGAGCTGGCCAGCCCGAACGCCCCGTAGTTGGCCAGCCCCTTGCGGGCCGCCACCACGGTCGGCCGCTGGTACAGCTCGTAGGTGTGGCCGAGCTCCCAGATCCTGGCGTCCGCCTGGTTGTAGAGCTTCGCGGCCTCCACCGGGTCGATCGTGCCGGCCGCCTTCTTCAGCAGCGCGTCGATCTCCTCGCTGCCCAGCTTGGAGTAGTTGCCGAAGACGTTGTCGCCCTGCGGCAGGCGGAAGTTGATCAGGCTGCTGGAGAGCGGGAACGAGTCGGTGTTGCGCCAGCTGGCGATGTCCCACTTCCCCGGGTTGACGTACTTGGTGAAGAAGTCGTTGGCCGCGACCTTGTCGATCTCCACCTTGACGCCGACCGCCAGCCACATCGCCTGGGCGGCGGTGGCGAGGTCGACCTGGGCCTGCGGGGTGGACTCGTTGAGCACCCAGTGCAGGGTCAGCGCCTGGCCGTCCCTGGTCCGGGGCCGGCCACTGCCGGCGTCCTGCCAGCCGGCCTCGTCCAGCAGCTTCTTCGCCGCGGCCGGGTCGAACTTCGCCCAGTCGCCGGAGTTGTCCTGGTAGCCGTTCTGGTTGGGCATGAAGATGTGGTTGCCGAGCGGCTTGAACTCCACCGGCACGCCGTTGTTGGCGATCTTGACGAGCGCGTTCCGGTCCAGCGCCCGGCCGAGCGCCCGGCGGACCTTCACGTCCGCCAGCGGACCGCCGCCGCCGAAGGAGATGTGCACCTCGTCCCACGGGCTGGCGGACCGGATCACCGCGTCCTTGGCGTCCTTGAGCTGCCCGTACGCGGTGGCGGTACCGGCCGCGGCGAAGTCGATCTCGTTGTTGAGGAAGGCCTGGGTGGTCGCCGACTGCGCCATCACCCGGAAGGTGATCTTCTCCGTCTTGGGCTTGGCGCCCCACCAGTTCGGGTCCGGGACGAGCGTGAGGGTCTGCGCGGTCTTGTCGAAGGTACCGGCCTTCAGCGGGCCGGCGGTGATCGGGATCCGCTCCACCCAGCCCTTGTTGAAGTCGTCGGCGGTGGCGATCCCGGCGGCCGGGATCAACGGGCGGAAGAGGTTCTGCCAGTCGGCGTAGGGCTCGGAGAAGGTCACCTTGACCTCGGCCGGGTCGGCGCCCTGCTCGACGGCGGAGATCAGCTCGTAGCCGGCCGAGTCGGCGATGTTGTAGCCGTCCTTCTTCCCGTTGGTGGCCTCCCAGTCGGCCTTGAAGTCGAGGTAGCTCAGCGGCTTGCCGTCCGACCACTTGGCCTTCGGGTTCAGCTTGTAGGTGATGACCTGCGGCGAGGCGGAGGTGACCTCGGCGCCCACCAGGTAGTCCGCGACCGGCTTGAAGGTGCCGGTCTCGTCGGTGCTGAACAGGCTCGGCTCCAGCGTGCGCATGATGTCGACCGCGTCGCCGTAGCGGCCGTCCACCTGGAACGGGTTCCACTGGGTGATCCACTGGTAGAGCGGGAAGCGCACCTCACCGCCGTCGCGGACCTGGTCCAGCGGCTTGGCGTTGATGTCGATCGACGCCTGCCCCGGCGCCTCGCTCCTGACCGCGGTGTCCGCCGAACCGCCGCCGTCCGAACTGCACGCGGTGGCCGCCAGGGTGACGGCGAGGGCGAGAGTGGCGGCGCGGCCGAGCCGGCGCGCGGGCGTGGCGGAAGCGTCCATGAGGGTCCCCCCGGTGATGTCGGGCACGTGGTGAGAGGTGGGCGTCGCGAGGTGTGGCGAGGCTTGATCGTGGGCAGCCAAGTCGGTGCCGGGGACCGAACGTAACAGCCGATCAGAACGAGTACCAGGGGGCGGGGTTGACACCTGATCCGAACGAAACGGGGCGCAACACGACCGCAACACCGCGGCCGCCGGCCGGTGCCACACTCTGAGCTGCGCTTTCCCGGGCACGGTCGGGAACCACGGCCGACCGCCCCCGCCGGCGGCTCCCCGGGGCGGCCCTGCTCCCCCCTCACGCCCGCACCCCGGCACCCGCAGCTCCGCACCCTCGCACCCCCACCCTCACACCCTCGCCCCCGACCCGAAGGCCACCCTCCGATGCCCACCAGACGCGTCGGCCCCGCTCCCACCCCGGACGGCCGCTGATGCTCCGCTACCTGACCAAGCGGCTCGCCTACTACGCCGTCCTGCTGGTCGCCGCCGTCTTCCTGGCGTACGCGCTGGCCGGCGCCGCCCTGCAGCCGCGCGCCTACTTCGAGGCCAAGGTGCCGCGCCCGGCCGCCGCCTCGGTCGAGCGCCAGCTCACCGACCTCAACCTGAACGACCGCACCCCGGTCGTCCAGCGGTTCGGCCACTGGGCCGGCGGTCTGCTGCTGCACGGCGACCTCGGCCGCACCATCCACGACACCCCCGTGCTAGACGACTTCCGCCGCCGGGTCTGGGTCTCGCTGCGGCTGCTGCTGGTCGGCAGCCTGCTCGGCATGGTGCTCGGCGTCGCCGCGGGGGCGTGGAGCGCGGTGCGCCAGTACCGGATCTCCGACCGGCTGCTGACCGTCCTGTCCTTCGTCCTGCTCTCCACCCCGGTCTTCCTGGTCGCGCTCTTCCTCAAGAACGGCGCCATCGCCGCCAAGGACGCCGTCGGCCACGAGGTCGTCCCCTTCACCGGGTACGAGACGCCCGGCCTCACCGGCGGCCTCGGCGCACACCTCGCCGACTGGGCGCTGCACCTGCTGCTGCCCACCCTCTCGCTGGCGCTCGGCGGCCTCGCCACCTACAGCCGCTACCAGCGCGGCACCATGCTCGACGTGCTCGGCTCCGACTACCTGCGCACCGCCGAGGCCAAGGGGCTCACCCGGGGCCGGGCGCTGATCAGGCACGGACTGCGGACGGCGGTCGTCCCGATGTCGACGATGTTCGCCTACAGCTTCCTCGGCATCTTCACCGGCGCCGCCTTCACCGAGACCATCTTCGGCTGGCACGGCATGGGCGAGTGGTTCATCCAGTCCGTCAACGAGCAGGACGTCAACGCGGTCGTCGCGGTCAATCTGTTCGCGGCGGTCGTGGTGCTCGCCTCCGGGCTCCTCGCCGACACGCTGCACGCCGCGCTCGACCCGCGCGTGCGGGCCTGACCCGAGGAGGAGCGCCGTGACCGCCGCGATCACCGGACCCGCCGAACCCGTCGAGCCCGCCGGGCCCACGTCCCCCGCCGAGCCTGTCGAGCCCGGCTCCCCCGCCGGGTCCGTGCCCGGGACGGCCGGCCGGGGGCGGATCGTCCTCGCCCGTCTGCTCGCCGCCCGCGGGGCGGTGGCCGGCGCCGTCGTCGTCCTGCTGCTGTTCCTGCTGGCCTTCGTCGGCCCCCATCTGACGCCCTGGGACTACGCCACCCCCGACTACGGCGCGCTGCGCCGACCGCCGTCCGCCGCGCACTGGTTCGGCACCAACGGGATCGGCCAGGACGTCTTCGCCCAGACCCTGCGCGGCCTGCAGAAGTCGCTGGTCATCGGTCTGCTGGTGGCACTGTTCTCGACCGTGCTGGCCTCCCTGGTGGGCGCCTGCGCCGGCTACTTCGGCGGCTGGACCGACCGGCTGCTGATGTTCCTGGTCGACCTGATGCTGGTCTTCCCGAGCTTCCTGGTCATCACGATCGTCTCGCCCCGGCTGAAGGGCGCCGGCTGGCTCGCCTTCGTCCTGCTGCTCGCCCTGTTCAACTGGATGATCACCGCCCGGGTGGTCCGCTCGATGACGCTCTCGCTGCGCGAGCGGGAGTTCGTCCTCGCCGCGCGGTTCATGGGCGTCCACCCGCTGCGGATCATCACCCGGCACGTGCTGCCGAACGTCGCCTCCTTCCTGATCATCGACGCCACCGTCGCGGTCGGCGGCGCGGTGATGAGCGAGACCGCGCTCTCCTACTTCGGCTTCGGCGTCAAGGCGCCGGACGTCTCGCTCGGCACCCTGCTCGCGGCGGGCACCAGCGAGGCCCCGGTCTTCCCCTGGCTGTTCTACTTCGCCGCCGGGCTGCTGGTGCTCTTCGTCCTGGCGGTCAACCTGATCGGCGACGGGCTGCGCGACGCCCTCGACCCCACCGCCGAGGCCGCCCGCCGGCCCCGGCGCTCCCGCCGCTCGCGCTCGCCCGGGCCCGGGCGCGGCCCGGACCACGGCGACCACGGCGACCACGTCGATCGCGGGCACGACCGCGCCACCAGGAAGAGGAACCGCACGTGACCGGCACCGCCACGCCCGCCACCCCGGCCACCACCGCCGACACCCCGCTGCTGCACGTGCGCGACCTTCGGGTCGACTTCGGCGGCCCGCGCGGCACCGCCGCCGTCCCCGCCGTGCGCGGAGTCGACCTCACCCTGCGCCGCGGCGAGACCCTCGGCATCGTCGGCGAGTCCGGCTCCGGCAAGTCCGTCACCGCGCTGGCCGTCCTCGGCCTGCTGCCCGGCACCGCCCGGGTCCGCGGCTCGGTCCGGCTGGACGGCCGCGAACTGCTCGGCCTGCCCGGGCGCGAACTGGCCGCCGTCCGGGGCCGGCGGATCGCCATGGTCTTCCAGGACCCGCTCTCCGCCTTCACCCCCGTCTACCGGATCGGCGAGCAGCTGATCGAGGCCCTGCGCATCCACCGGCCCGGCCTCGACCGGCCCGCGGCCCGCAAACGGGCCGCCGAACTGCTCGACCTCGTGGGCATCCCGGCCCCCGGCCGCGCCCTGGACAGCTTCCCGCACGAGTTCTCCGGCGGCATGCGCCAGCGCGCCATGATCGCCATGGCCGTCGCCAACGACCCCGACGTGCTGCTCGCCGACGAACCCACCACCGCCCTCGACGTCACCATCCAGGCCCAGGTGCTCGACGTGCTGCGCACCGCCCGCCGGGAGACCGGCGCCGCGCTCGTCCTGGTCAGCCACGACCTCGGGGTGATCGCCGGGATGGCCGACCGGGTCGCCGTGATGTACGCGGGGCGGATCGTCGAGACGGCCGGGGTCGACGAGCTGTTCGCCGCACCGCGCCACCCGTACACGCTCGGCCTGATCGGCGCCGTCCCCCGGCTGGACGGGCGGCGCGGACCGCTGGTCCCGATCCCCGGCACGCCCGCGCCGATGGCCGGCCTGCCGGACGGCTGCCCGTTCGCCGACCGCTGCCCGCTGGCCGAGGACCGCTGCCGCACCGCGGAACCGCCGCTGACCGGCGCGGACGGTCATCTGGCCGCCTGCGTCCGGGCCGCCGACCTCGCCGAACGGCGGCCCGCGCCCACCGAGGTGTACCCCGTGCCGCCGCTCCCGGCGCCCGCCGGCGCGGAGGTCCCCCGGGAGCGGCGCCCGCCGGTCCTGGAGGTCCGCGGGCTCACCAGGACCTTCCCGCTGGTCAAGGGCACCGTCTTCAAGCGCCGGGTCGGCTCGGTGTACGCGGTGGACGGCGTCGAGCTGTCGATCCGCGAGGGCGAGACGCTCGGCCTGGTCGGCGAGTCCGGCTCCGGCAAGTCCACCACCCTGTTCGAACTGCTGCGCCTCGCCGCCCCCGAGTCGGGCCGGATCGAGCTGCTCGGCCGGGACACCGCCGGACTGTCCCGCGCCGAGGCGCACCGGATGCGGTCCCGGCTGCAGATCGTCTTCCAGGACCCCATGGCCAGTCTGGATCCCCGGATGCCGGTCGGCGACATCGTGGCCGAACCGCTGCGCGCCCAGCGGGCCGGGAAGGACGAGATCGCCCACCGGGTGCCCGAACTGCTGCGCCAGGTGGGCCTCGACCCGGCGCACGCCCTCCGCTACCCGCACCAGTTCTCCGGCGGGCAGCGGCAGCGGATCTCGATCGCCCGCGCGCTGGCCGTCCGGCCCCGGCTGCTGGTGCTCGACGAGCCGGTCTCCGCGCTGGACGTCTCGATCCAGGCCGGGGTGCTCAACCTGCTCCAGTCCCTCAAGGCGGAGCTCGGCCTCTCCTACCTCTTCGTCTCGCACGACCTCTCGGTGATCCGGCACCTCGCCGACCGGGTCAGCGTGATGTACCTCGGGCGGACGGTCGAGCAGGGCGCGGTGTCCGAGGTCTTCGACCGGCCCCGGCACCCCTACACCCGTGCCCTGCTCTCCGCCGTCCCGCTGCCGGACCCGGCCGCCGAACGCGCCCGCAGCCGGGTCCTGCTGGCCGGCGATCCGCCCTCCCCCACCGTCCGGCACACCGGCTGCCCGTTCCGGGCCCGCTGCCCCGTCCATCCGGGGCTCGGCGCGGCGCAGCGCGAGCGCTGCGCGAACGAGGCTCCGCCGCTCACGGCGGCCGACGGTCCGGGTGACGGATCCGGGGGCGGATCGGGGAGCGGATCGGGGGGCGGGTCGTTCGAAGGGCCGGCGGACCGCCCGGCCGACGGCGGCCACCGGGCCGCCTGCCACTTCCCGCAGGGGTGACGGGAGCGTCCGCCGGACACCTCCGAACGGCGGACACCCCGTCTGGCGGGTGCCCGGCGGCCGTGCGACAACTGCTGCTATGACCTGGCCCAACCTGACGATCCTGGTCGGCTCGCTGGCCCTCGCGACCGTGGTGCTCCTGCTGCTGCCCCGCTTCGTCTCCGCCGAGGCCCGGAAACCGCACAACGACGTGACGGCGGCCATCTTCGCCATGGTCGGCGTGCTCTACGCCGTCCTGCTCGCCTTCGTGGTGATCGTGGTGTGGGAGGCCGCCGACGACGCCCGGGCCACCACCTTCCGCGAGGCCGACCAGCTGGCCGGCCTCTACTGGACGTCCCGTCAGTTCGACAGCCCGGCGGGCATCGAGCTGACCAACCTCACCCTCCAGTACGCCCACAACGTCATCGGCGAGGAGTGGCAGCTGATGGCCGACCACCGCACCGACCCGCACACCACCGAGCTGGTGTACCGGATCCGCGACACCACCAACGCGCTGCAGCCCGTCGACGCCCGCCAGCAGGCGCACTTCGACAACGCCCTCAAGCACGTGGAGGGCCTGGCCAGCGAGCGCCGCGCCCGGCTCACCCAGGTCCAGGACGCGGTGCCGCCGCTGCTCTGGGTGCCGCTGATCGCCGGCGCGGTGCTGACCGTCGGCTTCGCCTTCGTGTTCGGCATCTCCAGCATCCGGCTGCACCTCGCCATGGTGCTCACCATGACCGCGATGATCTGCGTGGTGCTGATCGTGATCAAGGAGATGAACTACCCCTTCGACGGTGTGAACGCCGTCCAGCCCGACGCGTTCCAGGTGTTCCTGAACCGGCTGCCGGCCAGCCGCTGAGGCCGGCGTCCGGCCCGCCCTCCGGTCACTCCGGGTCACCGGATGGTGTGGATTCGGCGGATCGGCCCGACGCCGTGTAATGTCGTCCAGGTCAGCAGGCGCCGCTAGCTCAGTTGGTTAGAGCAGCTGACTCTTAATCAGCGGGTCCGGGGTTCGAGTCCCTGGCGGCGCACAGACGGTCGAAGGGTCCTCTCGCAGCAGCGAGGGGGCCCTTCGGCGTTCCCGGGCACCGGCGTCCCGGCCCGGTGGAACCCGGACCCGGCGGGGACGGGGCGGGCCGCGTCCCCTTCAGCGGGTGGTGTCCAGGACCGCCGAGGCCACCGCGTCCGGGCGGTCGAACATCAGCAGGTGCCCGGCCGGGGCGGTGCTGCGGTACTCGGCGCCGAGCAGTGCGGCCAGTTCCCGCTGGGCGGCCAGCCACTCCCCGGTCCGGCGCCCGCGCAGACCGTCGTCGGCGGCGAGCACGGTGACCGGCAGGTCCGCCGGCAGCGGGGCCGTCCGGCGCAGCGCGGCCAGTTCGGCCGCCGCGTCCAGGTAGCGGGTGTTCTCCCGGAGCAGCGCCCGCAGGGCGCGCCCGGTGCGGTAGCAGCGCCGGACCAGCGGCGCGGGCGCGAGGTCCTCGCGCCGCACGGTGGTGGCCCGGGCCGTCAGCCGGCGCACGGCGGGCCCGAGCAGGTACGGCACGGCGGCGGCGGTGGCGGCCCGGGCGGTGGCGCGCGCCGCGAGATCGCGCAGGCCGGGGGCCGGGCGCGGGTGCGGATCGGGCTCGACGCTGCCGTCCAGCAGGACCAGCCCGGCCGTCCGCGCCGGGTACAGCCGGGCGAAGGCCTCGACGTGGAACGCGGCGAGCGAGTGCCCGGCCACCGTGCACGGCCCGGTCAGCGCGAGGGCGTCCAGGACGGCCCGGATCCGGTGCGCCTCACCGGCGGCGGTCGGCAGCGGGCGGTCGGCCGGCTCGGGCGCGCTGAGGCCGTAGCCGGGCCGGTCGAAACGGACCACGGTGCGGTACGGGGTGAGGAAGGGGACGACGAGGTCCCAGTCGAACCAGCTGCTGCCGAGCCCTCCGGTGAGCAGGCAGGCGGGGCCGCGCCCCTCGGCCCGGACGTGCAGGGGTATGCCGTCGATCCGCAGGACGAGCGCGTCGGCGCCGGGCCCGCCGGAGGGGCGTGTGCGGGAGGGGTGCGCGCCGGTCATGCCGGCTCCCGCCGACGGCCGGTCCGGGGGCGGGCGGCGGGGGCGGCCGCGGGGACGGTGCCGAGTCCGCCGGCGCCCGGCTCCCCGGCACGGGCCTCGGCGACGCCCTCCGCCCCGGCGCCGGGGCGGAGGGCGGCCGCGAGCAGGGCCAGCCACAGGGCGACCAGCAGGACCTGGAGACGTTGGCCGGCGCCCAGTGCCCAGGTGCCGCGACCCGCTTCGAAGGCCGCGATCGCGCCGAGGCTCCACCCGGTGGCAAGCAGTTCGGCGCCGAGCAGCCACGGTCCGTACCGGCGCACCGGCGGCCACCAGCCGTACCGCCGGGCAGCGACGGTGAGCGCGGTCAGACCGCCGAGCGCGCCGAGCACGGCCAGGCTGCTGGTCACGGCGTGGGCGGTGTGGGTGGCGGGGACGAGGCCGGCCGTCTCGCGGGCGGCGCACATCTCGTCACTGGTGGGCGCGCAGCTCAGGGGCAGCCGGGAGTCGGCGGCGGTGGCCGCGCCGAACAGGGCGAGCGCCGCCCACCCGGTCACCGCCCAGGGCCGCCGGCCGCCGGGCAGGGCGAGTGCGGCGGCCGCCAGCACCGCGAGCCCGGCGACCAGGTCGGTGGCCCGGAAGAGGCCGCCCAGCGGCTGGTCCTCGGCAGCCAGCTCGCTGAGGTACGCCTGCACCGGGTCGAGCCCGGTGCTGAGCACCACTTCCAGGACCCACGCGGTGTACGCGACCGCGCTGAGCAGCAGCAGGGCGGCGACGGCGCCGGTTCGGGTGCGGGTACGGGCGCGGGCGCCGCTTCGGGCGTGGGCGGAGCTGAGCCGAGCGCTCCGGCGACCGGGGTGGGAGCTGGGCACGTTTCCACCCTAACCGGCGGTAAACACCGCCCCAACCGGGAGGAAACGGGCAGGCCGGCCCCGGTGACGCCGCCGGTGGTTCGAGGCACCCTCCGGAAGCGTGTATTGTTTTCCCCGTCAGCAGGCGCCGCTAGCTCAGTTGGTTAGAGCAGCTGACTCTTAATCAGCGGGTCCGGGGTTCGAGTCCCTGGCGGCGCACCGACACCGGGGAGCCTCTCGTTCACAACGAGGGGCTCTCCGGCTTTTCGCTGCCCATTGACGTCCGATTTGTGTGTGATGTCGGTCTCGCTTCCGGTCGCCGTGGAGCCAACCGGTACCTTCGGCGCGTTCTGGGCTGTAAACCGGAAAAGGGGCAAAGGTCCCCGACCGCCGACGATCCCGGCCGCGCGGGCCGGCACGCTCCCCCAGCGTCCTGCCGCCCGCCCAGCCGCCCGCCCGCAGGAAAGGCCGCCGCTTTGTCCCGTACCGCCCCCAGCGGCGCGCCGCGCATCCGCACCCGCAAGCCGAAGGCCCGCCGGCCGCGCCGGCCCCGGCGCACGGGCTGGCGCAGACTGATACCCACCTGGCGGATGAGCCTGATCGGCTTCGCGACCGCGCTGCTGCTCGGGGTCGGCCTGTTCGCGCTCGGCATCGCGCTGGTCAAGGTGCCGGACGCGCACGCCGCCGCCACCGCGCAGAGCAACACCTGGCTCTACCAGGACGGCTCGGTGATCGCCCGGACCGGCGAGACCAACCGGCAGAACGTCGGGCTGGACAAGGTCTCCCCCGCCGCGCAGCACGCCACGCTGGCCGCCGAGGACCGCAACTTCTACCACGAGGGCGCCGTCAACGTGCCCGGCCTGGTCCGGGCCGCCCTCAACACCGCCAAGGGCGAGGGCACCCAGGGCGGCTCCACGATCACCCAGCAGTACGTGAAGAACACGTACCTGAGCCAGAAGCAGTCGATCACCCGCAAGGTGAAGGAACTCTTCATCGCGATCAAGGTGGACGCCACCGAGAGCAAGGACGAGATCCTCTCCAGCTACCTCAACACCTCGTACTACGGACGCGGCGCCTACGGCATCCAGGCCGCCGCGCAGCAGTACTTCGGCGTCGACGCCTCCGAGCTCAACGCCGCCCAGGGCGCCTACCTGGCCGCGCTGCTGAACGCCCCGAGCGCCTACGACGTGGCCACCGCCACCCCGGCCGGCAAGCAGAACGCCGTCAACCGCTGGAACTACGTGCTCGACGGCATGGTGAAGGAGGGCTGGCTCTCCGCCGAGGAGCGGGCCGCCACCACGTTCCCCGAGGTCAGGGACCCGCAGGCGCAGCTCGGGCTGTCCGGTCAGGCCGGTTACCTGGTCAACGCGGCGACCGAGTACCTCACCACCAACCAGATCATCAGCGAGTCGGAGCTGGCCAAGGGCGGCTACACGATCAAGCTCACCATCGACCCGAACCGCCAGCAGGCCCTGGAGAGCGCCGTGCAGGCCCAGCTGCACGACACCCTGAACCCGGAGAAGCGGAAGAAGGACGCCGCCGCCCAGCCCGGCGCCGCCTCGGTGGACCCGAAGACCGGTGCGGTGGTCGCGCTGTACGGCGGCGTCGACTACACGAAGCACTACGTCGACAACGCGACCCGGCGGGACTACCAGGCGGGCTCGACCTTCAAGGCGATCGCGCTGGCCGCGGCGCTGGAGAACGACGCCAAGACCCAGTCCGGCCAGACCATCACCCCGCGCACCGTCTACGACGGCACCAGCGGCCGCAAGGTCCGCGGCGGGAAGGGCACCCCGTACGCGCCGCCGAACGAGGGCGACAAGAGCTACGGCCAGATCACCCTGCAGCAGGCCACCAACTGGTCGGTGAACTCGGCCTTCGCCCAGCTCGCCCAGGACACCGGGCTGTCGAAGGTGCGGGACACCGCGATCGCGCTCGGCCTGCCCAGCAACACCCCCGGGCTGGACCCGGTGCCCTCGATCCCGCTGGGCACCGCCACGCCGAGCGTGCTCGACCTGGCGGGCGTGTACGCCACGCTGGACAACGGCGGCAAGCAGATCACCCCGTGGCTGGTGCAGACGGTGGACCACGAGGGCGAGCCGATCGAGCTGCCCGCGCACAAGGCCACCCAGGCGATCAGCGAGCAGACCGCGCGCGAGGTCACCTCGATGCTCCAGGGCGTGGTGAGCGACCAGGGCGGCACCGGCTGGCGCGCCAAGGACCTGAGCCGTCCGGCGGCGGGCAAGACCGGGACGACGGACGACCAGAAGTCGGTCTGGTTCGTCGGGTACACCCCGGAGCTGGTCACCTCGGTCGCGCTGTTCGGGCAGGACCCGGGCACCGGCGCGCAGGTCAGCCTGAGCGGCACCGGGGGGATCGACGGCGCGGCGGGCGGCCAGTACCCCGCGAAGATCTGGACCACCTACATGAAGGCCGCCCTGAAGGGGCAGCCGGTCAGCGACTTCCCCGCTCCCTCGGGTGCGGACTACTCCTCGCGCAGCGGCTCGGGCTCCTCCGGGCCGGGCTCCGGGTCGGGCTCCTCGTCCGGTCCTTCGAGCACGCCGTCGAACACCCCGAGCGGGGCGGCGACGCCGTCCGGCGGGTCGTCCTCGCAGTCCGGCCAGGGCGGTTCCGGCTCCTCGGGCGACTCGGGCTCGACGCCGTCCACCGCGCCGTCGACCGGCCCGACCACCGCCCCGCAGCCCTCGGGCGGCGCCGGCGGCTCGGGGTCGGGTTCCGGTTCGGGTTCTGGTTCGGGGTCGGGATCGGGCGCCGGGTCCGGGTCCGGTTCCGGTTCCGGTGGGTCGGGCACCGCGCCGACCCAGCCGACGACGCCGCAGCCGAGCAGCAAGCCGACCAAGCCGACGGAGCCGACCGGGGGGACGGGCGGCTCGGGGTCGGGCACGGGCTCGGGTTCCGGTTCGGGCACAGGTTCGGGGTCGGGCACGGGGTCGGGCACGGGCTCGGGCTCGGGGTCCGGCGGCGGCACGGGGACGGACGCGGGTGCCGGGGCGGGGGCCCTGGCCGGCGCCGGCGCCGCGTCCGGTGGGTGACGAGCGCTCGCGGACGGTGCCGTGCAGGACCGAATGACGGAATGACCCCTTACCGGATGGCCGGTGCGGCTGTCACAATTCGTCGGTGCACAGCTCCGACCCCCTGCTCGGCCGTTCCCCCGGCCGGACCCTCGGTCTCACCCTCGCCCTCGTCTCCGCGTTCGCCTTCGGCGGCTCCGGCACCGCGGCCAAACCGCTGATCGAGGCCGGGCTCTCCCCCCTCCACGTGGTCTGGCTCCGGGTCACCGGCGCCGCCGTCGTCCTGCTGCCGCTGGCCTACCGCCACCGCGACGCCGTCCGGCGCCGGCCCGGCCTGCTGATCGGCTTCGGCCTGCTCGCCGTGGCCGGAGTCCAGGCCTGCTACTTCGCGGCGATCTCCCGGATACCGGTCGGCGTCGCCCTGCTGATCGAGTACCTCGGCCCACCGCTGCTCATCGGCTACGTGCGGTTCGTCCAGCGCCGGCCGATCAGCCGGGGCGCGGCGATCGGCGCGGGCGTCGCGGTCGCCGGGCTCGCCTGCGTCGTCGAGGTCTGGAACGGCCTGAGCTTCGACGCGCTCGGCGTCCTGTTCGCCCTGGGAGCGGCCTGCTGCCAGGTCGGCTACTTCGTGCTCGCCGACGCCGGCAGCCGGGGCGAGCGCCCGGTCGACCCGATCGCCGTCAGCGCGTACGGCCTGCTGATCGGCTCGATCGTGCTCACCGCCCTGACCCGCCCCTGGGAGGCGGACTGGGGCAGGCTCGGCGGGGACGTGGTGATGAACGGGCACAGCCTGCCCGCCCTGATCCCGGCCGCCTGGATGGTCCTGGTCGCGACCGTGCTCGCCTATCTGACCGGTGTGGTCGCCGTCCAGCACCTGTCGCCGCCGGTCGCCGGGGTGGTGGCCAACCTGGAGGCCGTCGTGGCCACGATGCTGGCCTGGGTCCTGCTGGGCGAGCACCTCGGTCTGCCGCAGATGGCCGGCGGCCTGCTGGTGCTGGCCGGGGCGTTCGCCGCCCAGGCGAGCAAGCCCGCCGCGCCTGCCGGGAAGGACCTCCCGGCGGCCGCACCGCCACCGGCGGGGGCCGCGGGGGCGGACACGGTACCGGCCGGGGCGACCGCCCTCGGCGAACGGCTCGCCCGGGCCGCCGAGGCGCAGACCCCCCGGACTCGGGAGCAGGGGCGGGAACGGCGCTAGCGCCGCCGCCCGGCCCGGTTCAGCGGCCGACCCAGCCGAACCAGTCGAAGTGGTCGAGCGGCCACACGACGGCCGACACCGGGCCGACCACGTTGTCCACCGGCACGGCCCCGCCACCGGGGCCGCGCTGGTGGTAGCGCGAGTCCGCGGAGTCGCTGCGGTGGTCGCCCTCGACCCAGACGTAGCCCTGCGGCACCGTCACCGGGCCGAAGTCCAGCCCGGCGCAGGAGTCGTCCCCGGGGTGGAGGTACGGCTCGTCGACCGTGGCTCCGTCGACGGTCAGCGTGCTGCCCGAGCACTGCACGGTCTGCCCGCCGGTCGCGATGACCCGCTTGACCAGGTAGTTGTCGTCCTTCGGCGGCACCAGACCGACGAAGGAGAGCACCGAGCCCAGGGCGTTGGTGACGGGGTTGCCGCCGGTCGGCTGCGGCGGCAGCCAGTCCCCGGGGTCCTTGAAGACCACCGGCTGGCCCCGCTCGGGCTCCCAGCCGGTCAGCGGGGCGAGCTTGTTCACGCCGACCCGGTCGCCGACCCGCAGGGTGTTCTCCATCGAACCGGAGGGGATGGTGAAGACCTGGAAGAGGCAGGTCTTGATCAGCAGCGCGACCACCAGGCCGACCGCCGCCATCGCCGGGATCTCGATCCACCACGGCCGCGGCCGGCGGCCGGACCGGCGGCCCTTCGGCGGCCTGCTCCGACGGCCCTCGGCGGCGCGACGGGCCCGCCGCGCCTCGGCCCGGCCCCCGACCGGGGCGGCGGGCCCGGCCCCGGCGTCGCCGCCGTGCGTATCGGGCAGGTTCACCGCCATCGTCGCTGCTCCACTCTCCGGCTGCGGGGGAACCTGCACGCTACGCCAACCGGGGATCCAGGCGAAATCGGACGTTTACCCGCGCCAGACATCCCGCCGGGCCGGACATCCCGCCGGGCCGGGCTCGCCGTCAGGCGGAGGCGTTGCCGCCGGTCACGGCGTCGCTCGCGATGGCCTCGTGGTGGCGGATGACCTCGGCGATGATGAAGTTGAGGAACTTCTCCGCGAACACCGGGTCCAGGTGCGCGCCGGCGGCCAGCTCGCGCAGGCGCTTGATCTGGGTGCGCTCGCGGGCCGGATCGGCCGGCGGGAGCTTGTGCTCGGCCTTGAGCCGGCCGACCCGCTGGGTCGCCTTGAAGCGCTCGGCCAGCATGTGGACCACCGCGGCGTCGATGTTGTCGATGCTCTCGCGCAGGCTGGTCAGCTCGGCCCGCACGGCATCGTCGACCCCCTCGGGCAGTCCGGCGTCGGGGGTCGTGGGGTGGTCCGTCATCGGGGCGGCTCCGCGGCTCTCTCGGTGGTGCGCCCGACCGTGCGGCGGCCGGGCCCGGGCCCGGGCCAATCTAACAGGGCGCCCGGGGCGGGCCCGCACCGTCCGGGCCCGACGTCCACGATGCGGACGGCCCGTCGGACCGTTCCGGCCCGCCGTGACGGACGGGGTGTTTTCGGACGCGGCGGTCCGGTGCGCTACTTGTGGCGCGCCCCAGGCCTGCCCGTAGGCTGGGCGCGGCATGACCGGACGTGACGAGTCAGCAGTTCCTCAGTAACTACCGGAGGTACCGATCGTGGCAACCACCCGCACCGCCCGCACCGCTTGGGAAGGCAACCTGGTCGACGGCAAGGGCCAGGTGACGTTCGCGTCGTCCGGCATCGGCGAGTACCCGGTCTCCTGGCCGGCCCGCGCCGAGGCCCCGAACGGCAAGACCAGCCCGGAGGAGCTCATCGCGGCCGCGCACTCCGCCTGCTTCTCGATGGCCCTCTCGCACGGCCTGACCGGCGCGGGCACCCCGCCCACCAAGCTCGACACCCAGGCCGACGTCACCTTCCAGCCGGGCACCGGCATCACCGGCATCCACCTGACGGTCACCGGCCAGGTGCCCGGGCTGGACGAGGCCGGTTTCGTGAAGGCCGCCGAGGACGCCAAGGCCAACTGCCCGGTGAGCCAGGCCCTGACCGGCACCACCATCACCCTCACGGCCAACCTGGCCGGCTGACCTCCCGGGCGTCCCGCCCCCGGACCCGGCCGGGCGCACGTCCGGCGCCGAACCGGAGCCCGAGGGCGCACTCCCGGAGCACACGCCCCCGGTGCACATCATGTGATGTGCACCGGGGGCGTCCGCATGTATCACCACACTTGCCCCCAAACCAGACGAATCACCCTGGCGGCGGTCACCGCGCGTTGCCATCGCGTCCTATGATCGGCCGCAGCGCCCTGTTCCTCACGGTTCCTCAGGCGGGTTCCCACCCGGCCGCTCCGTCCCGAGCGTCCCGCACCGGAGTCCCACCTCCGCGAGTGCGGCAGAGTGCGGGCCGGCCGCCGAAGTCGGGTGACCGGCCGGACCAGCGTCAAGCGTCAGCAGCGGACGGGAGCATGCCGTGCCGGGCCAGAACGAGGGGGCCGACGCACACCACCCAGGCGTGCGGCACGAGGACCCGCGGCCACGCCGCCTCCTGCCGCCCGCCCTCCACGCCGCCCCGGCCAACGGCACGGCCCGGGCCGTCCTCGCCGACCCCCGGCAGGCCCCGGCCGACGACGGCGCCCTCCGCTGCCCCGCCTGCTCCGCGCCGCTCACCGACGGCGTGCACCGGGCGCCGGACGGCGAGGGTGCGGAGGGCGAGGGAGCGGACAGCGAGGGTACGGCCAGCAGCGGTGCGGACGACCATACGGGTCACGGCGATGCGCACGGCCGGCCGGTGGCCGGGGGCGACGACCCCCAGCTCGCCGCGCTGCGGGCCAGCGAGTCCCGGCTGCGGGCCGCCTTCTGCGACGCCGGCATCGGCATGGCCCTGATCGATCCCGAGGACCGGATCATCGAGGTCAACCCCGCCTTCGCCGCGCTGACCGGCCGCACCGTCGACGAGCTGGTGCGGACCCACATCCACGAGATCACCGACCCCGAGGGCATGCCGCGCCGGCTGTTCCGCGCGCTCTCCCACGGCGAGCACGACCGGATTCGGGTCGAGAAACAGCTCAAGCACCGCGCGGGGCGGACGGTCTGGACCAAGGTGACCGTCTCGCTGATCCGGGACACCGAGGGCAGCCCGCTGTACACGCTCGCCCTGGTCGAGGACATCACCGAGCAGCGCCGGCTCGGCGACCGCCTGGAGTACCAGGCCCTGCACGACCCGCTGACCCGGCTGCCCAACCGGACGTACTTCTTCGAACGCCTCGACGCCGCCTGCCTCACCCCCGACCGGTCGGCGGGCCCGGGGCAGGGGGCCGGGGCGGGGTCCCTCGAAGGCCCCGGGGCCGACGGGACGGCCGCGTGGAGCACGACCGACGGGAGGACGGCGGACGGGCCCCGGGTCGGCGTCTGCTACCTCGACCTCGACGGGTTCGCCGCGATCAACGAGGCCCTCGGCCACCACATCGGCGACCAACTGCTGATCGCCGTCGCGACCCGGCTGCGGCGCGGCTTCTCCGCGCACGGCGCCCACCTGGTCGCGCGGATGGGCGGCGACGAGTTCGCCGTCCTGGTGACCGGCAGCCGGGGCAGCGACCAGCTCACCGACCTGGCCGCCCGGATCCTCGACGCCCTGGAACGCCCCTTCGACGTGGCCGGCCACCGGCTGGTGGTCACCGCCAGCGTCGGCGTCGTCGAACGCTCCGTGCACGAGACCACCCCGACCGACCTGGTGAAGGACGCCGACGCCACCCTCTACTGGTCCAAGGCCGACGGACGGGCCCGCTGGACCCTCTACGACCCCGACCGCGGTGCCCACCAGCTGACCCGCCAGCTGCTCGCCACCGCGCTGCGCCCGGCGCTGGAACGCGGCGAGTTCACGATCGAGTACCAGCCGCTGGTCGGCCTGGCCGACGGCGCGGTGCACGGCGCCGAGGCCCTGGTCCGGTGGCGCCACCCCCGCTACGGGACGCTCTCGCCGGACCGCTTCATCCCGCTCGCCGAGGAGTCCGGGGCGATCGTGCCGCTCGGCAAGTGGGTGCTGGAGGAGTCCTGCCGCCAGGCGCGGCGCTGGCTGACCGAGTTCCCCGAGACCGAGACCTTCGTGAGCGTCAACCTGGCCGCCCGCCAGATCTGGGACTCCGACGTGGTCGCCGACGTCGCCCAGGCCCTCGACCGCACCGGCCTGCCGGCCCGGCTGCTGCAGCTGGAGATCACCGAGAGCGCGCTGCTCGGCCCCGGCGGACGGCCGCTCCAGGCGCTCCAGGCGCTCGCCG
Organism: Kitasatospora sp. NPDC058115; assembly: GCF_042884635.1. NCBI lineage: Bacteria > Bacillati > Actinomycetota > Actinomycetes > Kitasatosporales > Streptomycetaceae > Kitasatospora > Kitasatospora sp. NPDC058115. Next base: position 130,832 of record NZ_JBHVTL010000015.1, on the reverse strand, counting down.
ACATGGGCGTGCGGATCGCGATCGACGACTTCGGGACGGGCTACTCGAACCTCGCCTACCTCTCCCGGCTGCCGGTGCACGTGCTGAAGCTGGACGGCACCTTCATCGAGGGGTTCCGCGACCCGGCCCCGGCTCCGGCCGGCGGGCGGCCGGAGCTCCCCGAGCTCGGCTCGCGGCGGAGCGACGCCGACGAGCAGATCGTCGGCGCGATGGTGCAGCTGGCCCACACCCTCGGCCTGACCGTGACCGCCGAGGGCATCGAGAGCGCCGCCCAGGCCGAGCGGCTGCGCCTCACCGGCTGCGACACCGCCCAGGGCTGGTACTTCGCCCGCCCCGGCGAGGCCGAGCTGGTCGCGGCGATACTCCGCGACGGCCGGGACGGCCAGGAGGAGCGGGCGGAGAGAGCGGAGCGGGCGGAGCGCGACGCCCCGGGCGGGCGCTAGCCGGGGCCCGCGCCGGTCCGCTCAGGCGGTCGCGGCCCGGGGACCGGACAGCCCGTAGGCCTCGGCGATCAGGCCGTAGGACCGCAGCCGCGCCTCGTGGCCGTGGATGTGCGAGGTGACCATCAGCTCGTCCACCCCGGTCCGCTTGCGCAGCGCCTCCAGACCGTCGGCCACCTCGCCCGGCGCGCCCAGGACGACGTTGCCCAGCCAGTCGTCGATGAAGTCCGCCTCCACCGGGCTGTACGGGTAGGACTCGGCCTCCTCGGGGGTGGGGATCGGGCCGGGGTTGCCCCGGCGCAACCGCAGCATGCCGAGCGCCGCGGAGCGGGCGAGGCGGCGGGCGGAGGCCTCGTCGTCGGCCGCGACCGCGCTCACCCCGATCAGCGCGTACGGCTCGTCGAGGACCGCCGAGGGGCGGAACTCCGAGCGGTAGAGATCGAGCGCGGGCAGGGTGTTCGCGCTGCTGAAGTGGTGCGCGAAGGCGAACGGCAGGCCGAGCCGGCCGGCCAGCTGGGCGCTGAAGCCGGAGGAGCCGAGCAGCCAGACGGGCGGCCGCCCCTCCCCCTTCGGAACGGCGGTGAGCCGCTCGTACGGGTGCCCGGCGGGGAAGCTGCCGTCGAGGAAGTGGGTCAGCTCGGAGAGCTGGCGGGGGAAGTCGTCGGCGCCCTCGCCGAGGCCCCGGCGCAGGGCCCGGGCGGTGGCCTGGTCGGTGCCGGGGGCCCGGCCGAGCCCGAGGTCGATCCGGCCGGGGTGGAGCGCCTCCAGCAGGCCGAACTGCTCGGCGATGGCCAGCGGGGCGTGGTTGGGCAGCATCACGCCGCCGGAGCCGAGGCGCAGGGTGGTGGTGTGGGCCCCGAGGTGGGCCAGCAGGACGGCGGGCGTGGAGCTGGCGACGCCCGGCATGCCGTGGTGCTCGGCCACCCAGAAGCGGTGGTAGCCCCACTGCTCGGCGCTGCGGGCGAGCGTGGTGGTCGCGGCGAGCGCCTCCGCGGGCGTGTGGCCGACCCCGACGGTGGCCAGGTCGAGGATCGACAGCGGGGCGGGCGCCGATCCCCGGGCGGTGCCCCGGATCGCGTCCGCGGCCTGCGGCCCGGTGCCGTTCCCCCGCCGGTTCTCCTGCCTGTCCTCGGTCGTCATGCCGTCCGTCCTCCTGGCCGTGTTCGGTCCCGTCCGCCGGTGCGGTCCACCGGCGCCGTGCACCGGTGACGGTCGGTGCCGCTGCCGGTGCCGACACTGGTCAACCCCGCTCCCGGGCCCGCTTGTTCCCCGGCCCGCGCCCGACCGGGGCTGACACAGAGCCAGCGGACGAACACCCGTGGCGACTTCACGCCAGCGCGGGAAGTCGCCAGCCTGGGGGCTCGCGGTCGGCGGCCGGCTTCCGGCAGGCTAGGGCTCAGGCGGATCACCCAACCGGATCCGCACTCACCAGCAAGATCGTCGGGCTGGACCAGCGCCGACCGATCCCCGCGAGCCCCCGGAGCGGCACCCCGCCCCGGGGGCTCGTGCCATGAGCGGCACCGGAACCCACGGGCTGTGGCCCATCGCACAGCCGGGGTGCTTCATGGCATGAAAAGTCGAGGCGCTAGCGTTGTCCCTTGCAACCACTGCTCCCCCGGGCAGCCTGGAGGAAGTAGGGACATGGACATCGCGACGCTGGTCGGATCCTCGTGGATCTGCGCGCTGGCGCTCTGCGCCGTCCTCGGTGACGCCTTCCTCCCCTTCATTCCCAGCGGGACCCTCGTCATCCTCGCGGTGCTCAAGACGGCGCAGATAGACGGCGCCCCCGTGATGCTCGGGCTCGGGGTGGCCGCGGCCTCCTTCCTCGGTGATCTGCTGCTGCTCCGGCTGGCCCGTCGCGGCGCCCCGGTGGTCAGCCGGCGTCTGGAGCACCGCCCGAAGCTGGCGGCCAGCGTGGCGCGGGTCCAGCAGGCCCTGGACGAACGCACCACCCGGGCGGCGGCCGCCATGGTGGTGATCGCCCGCTTCGTGCCGGCCGGGCGGACCGTCCTCGACCTGGCCATCGGCCACTCCCCCGCCCATCCCCACCGTTTCCTGCGGTGGTCGGCGCTGGCCGCGATGGTCTGGGCGGCCTACATCGTGACCCTGGGCTGGCTCAACAGCCACTGGTTCGAAACCGCCTGGCTGAGCCTCGCGGTCTCCTGCACGGCGGCCACCGTGGTGAGCACCGCCATCGCGCGCGTCGTGCGCCGCAACCGCCGGCTCTCCCTCGACTGACGCCGCGGCGGCAGCGCCCGCGGGGCTCCCCTTCCGCGAAACGGGCGAAGCGTCACAGGACGGCAACAGAAGACATTCCTTCGCATCCCGCACAGGCGTGCCACGCGTGTTCAGTGCCGACGAACCTCGGGCCTTTGGTGCCCCCTGCGTTCGCGTGACATGCTAACGACGGATAATCAATCAATTGTCCGATATGACCGGAGCGGCCTCGGTCTGGCCGCCACCCGGCCCGGACACCCAGGGGAGACGATGGCCAGCATCTCGCGCAGGACCGTGCTCACAGCCACCGCCGCGACTGCGGCCCTCGGAGCGGTGGCGGCCTGTTCCGGGGGCGGCTCGGGCTCGGCCGATCCCACCGGATCCGCCTCGGGCTCCGCCCCCGCCCCCACGACCGGCACCGGAAGCACCGCACCGACCGGCACCCCCACCGGGACCCCGGCCAAGGGCACGCCGATCGGGGACGGATCGACCTCCGACACCGGAGCACAGCCGAACCAGCCCAAGCCGGAGAAGCTCAAGCCGGGCGAGCGCCCGCCGCAGTTCGTGGTCTTCTCCTGGGACGGCGCCGGCGCCACCGAGGACGGGCAGTTCCCCCGGTTCCTCAAGCTCGCTGAGGAGCACAAGGCCTCGATGACCTTCTTCCTCTCCGGCATCTACGCCCTGCCGAAGGGCAGGGCCGACCTGTACCACCCGCCGAAGCACGCGGTCGGCGCCTCCGACATCCCCTACCTGTCGGACGGTGCGGTGAAGAACACCCTCAAGCTCATCAGCCAGGCCTGGCTGGCCGGCCATGAGATAGGCACCCACTTCAACGGCCACTTCTGCTCGACCCGCTCGGACGGCAACGGCGTCAACAAGTGGACCCCCGAGGACTGGCAGAGCGAGATAGACCAGGCCGTCGGCTTCGTGACCCAGTGGCGGACCAACACCGGCTTCACCGACGTCGAGCCGCTCCCCTTCGACTACAAGAAGGAACTGGTCGGCGGGCGCACCCCCTGCCTGGAGGGGCAGAAGGCCCTGCTGCCGACCATCGCCAACCTGGGGTGGAAGTACGACGCCAGCTCCTCGGGCGGGCAGCAGATCTGGCCGCAGAAGGTGCAGGACGGCAAGATCTGGGACCTCCAGCTGCAGAGCATCCCCTTCCCGGGCCACGCCTACCAGGTGCTCTCCATGGACTACAACATCCTGGCCAACCAGTCCTCCGGCAGCACCAAGGGGGACCCGGCCAAGTACAACGACTGGCGCACCCAGGCCCGGGACGCCTACCTGGCCGGGTTCGACCGCGCCTACAACGGCAACCGCGCGCCGTTCTTCATCGGCAACCACTTCGAGCAGTGGAACGGCGGCATCTACATGGACGCCGTCGAGGAGACGCTCAAGACCGTCGCCGCCAAGCCCGATGTCCGGCTGGTCTCCTTCAAGCAGCTCGTCGAGTGGCTGGAGGTCCAGGACCAGTCCACCCTGCGCAAGCTGCGCACCCTCAACGTCGGACAGGCGCCGGCCGGCGGCTGGGAGTCCTTCCTGGGCGCGGCCGGCTGACCCGTCGCGACGGCTACGCGGTGGCCGGGACGGCGGCGGCCGGGCCGAGCGCGGCACGGACCACCGCCTCGGCGCCGGCGCGGTTCCAGACGATCGAGTAGTGGTTGGTGTCCGGCACCCAGGACGTCCGGACCGGGTGGGCGCCGTCCAGCCCGGCGTCGTCGAGCCGCTTCTCGTCGTAGAGGCCCTGCGGCTCGTCGAACAGGCCGCGTTCCGCCCGGATCAGCTCGCCCGGGCAGGGCAGCCGGTGCACCGCGGCCGCCGCCTCCCGGTCCAGGAGGACCTGCGTCCCGTCGGTCTCGATCGCCGCCAGCACGCAGGAGGAGCGCAGCTCGGGTTCGTCGCCGACGAGATCGCGCTGGACGTAGGCGTCGATCCCGTCGGACCAGTCGGCGGTGAAGGCCGGGTGCCGCTGCCAGAACTCGCGGTACGCCTGCCGGTCGGGGAAGGTCATCGACAGCCGGGCCAGCGCCGGCCCGAGCACGGCGGCCAGGGCGTCGTCCTCGCCCACGCCCTCGGGCAGCGGGAAGGTGACGGCACCGTCGACCAGCACCACCCGGCTGACCAGTTCCGGGTGTCGGACGGCGGTCAGGGCCGTCACCCACGCGCCCATGGAGTGGCCGATCACGACGGTAGGCCCCAGGTCCAGCCCGGTGATCAGGGCCGCCACGTCGTCGGCGTGGCGGGTCAGTCCGTACGGCCCGTCGAGGTCGCGGCTGCGACCGCGCCCGCGCAGGTCCGGCGCGATCAGGGTGGCCCGGCCGTCGAGCCGGCGGGCGACCTCGAACCAGGCGAGGCCGTTGGCGGTGATGCCGTGCACCGCCACGACGGTCGGGGCGTCGGGCGCGGTGGCCGACCACCGGAGCACCGACAGCTCCCCGTCGGCGACCGGGACGCGCAGCTCTTCCGGTGCTGCCGGCCCGGGCGACGGGTCGGCCGACGGGTCGGCCGTGGGGTGTATCGGCGGGTTCTCGAACTGGCTCATGCTGGACCACCTCCGGTGGACTGGGACTTGGCGGCACGGATCCGGGCGGGCAACTTGGCCAGGCCGCCCGGCAGGACGTAGACCACGGCGACGAAGAGACCGCCCAGCAGGAAGAGCGGCTGGGAGAGCGGGACGCGCAGGACCGACGGCAGGTCGGCGACGGCAGCGGAGTTGGCGAGGTCACCGAGCCGGTGACCGGCCCAGGTGTAGATGACCCCGCCGAGCAGCGGGCCCCAGCGCGTACCGGACCCGCCGAGCACGACCATCACCAGCAGCGAGAGGGTCGCGTCCGACGTGGCGGCCTGCGGAGTGGCGCCGCCGGTGAGCAGCAGGTAGACCACCCCGCCCGCCCCGGCGAGTCCTCCGGCGAGCACGAAGGCGATCAACTTGTAGCCGTAGGGCCGCAGTCCGAGCACCTCGACCCGGCGCTCGTTCTCCCGGATGCCCTCCCAGACCCGGCCCGCCGGGGAGCCGACGGCCCAGTGGACGACGGCGAGGGTCAGCACGAGGTAGGCGAGGGCGATCCAGTAGAGGTTGGCGGTGTTCTCGATGCCCAGGAGGGCGGCGGGCAGTCGGTCGGCCGGCGCCGACCGGCCCTCCTCCCCGCCGGTCAGCCCGCCGGGGTTGCGCTGGACGAGGATCGAACCGGCCTGGGCGAAGGCCAGGGTGACCATGGAGAAGCCGATGCCGGTGACGCGGAGGCTGACCGAGCCGAGCAGCAGGGCCAGCGCGACGGTGCAGCCGATGCCGAAGACGGCCGCCGCCGCGAACGGCAGCCGGAGCTCCAGCATGGCGAGGTCGGTGGTGTAGAGGCCGGTCGCGAAGTAGAGCGCGTGGCCAAAGGAGAGCAGTCCGGTACGGCCGAGCAGGAGGTCGTAGCCGGAGGCGAGGGCCCCGTAGAGCAGGCACAGGGCGATGAGTTGGAGACTCCCGGGGCTGCCGAGCGGACCGTCGAGCAGACCCGGAACGGGAAGCGCACTGTATGGGGCGACAAGGAGCAGGATCAGCAGAGCGATCGGCCACGATCGTAGCCCTCGGCGCAGAATTGTCGAGCGATTTGTGATCGATTCACCTGTTCGAGTGATTCCGGCCCGTTCGGGGCCTCCTGGACGGCTTTCGGCGGCGTTGTTGTCGGTGCCGGGTCGTACGGTCACGGCAGTGCGGTCGGCGGCGGTGCCACCGGTGCTCGCGGCGGGGGTCTTCGCACTCACGCGAGCCTCCCGGTGAGTCCGCGGGGCCGTACCAGGAGCAGGACGGCCAGCAGGACGACGACCGAGAGGTCGCCGAGGCCGGCGGCGGTGTAGTAGTTGGCGAACTGCTGCACCAGGCCCACGCACACCGAGGCGACGGCGGCTCCGGTGACGGAGCCCATGCCGCCCATCACGACGACGACGAAGGCGAAGACGAGCAGGCCGTTGCCCTGGCCGGGATTGACCGAACCGAAGTAGAGGCCGCCGAGGGCGCCACCGAGCGAGGCGGCGGCGCCCCCGATGGCGAAGACGAGCGTGAACGCCTTGCGGACGTCGATGCCGAGCGCGGTGACCATCGCCCGGTCCTCGACGCCGGCCCGGACGATCAGCCCGTAGCGGGTACGGGCGAGGAACACCTTCAGAGCGAGCAGGAGCAGCACGGCGGCTGCCACCAGCACGAAGCGGTTCACCGGGACGGTCGCACCGAGCACGTGCCAGGTGCCGGAGAGCAGTGCCGGCTGGGGGAAGGGGCGGGCGTCGGCGCCCCAGATCCCCATCAGCAGCGCGGGCACGGCCAGCCCGACGCCGACGGTGGCGAGGATCTGGTCGCGCGGGCGGCTGTAGAGCGGGCGGATCAGGGCGAGTTCCAGCAGGACGGCGGCGGCCGTTCCGACCAGCGTGCCGAAGGGCACGGCGAGCCAGAAGGAGAGTCCGGCCTCGGCACCGGCCCACCAGGTGGCGTAGGCGCCGACCGAGAGCAGGGCGCCGTGCGCGAAGTTGAGCACGTCCATCAGACCGAAGATCAGCGACAGTCCGGAGGCGACCAGGAAGTACAGCGCACCCAGACCCAGACCGGTACAGGAAAGGAGGACGACGGTGTCCATCAGGGGTTCACCTCCGTAGTGACGCGGGCGGTGGCGCCGCCGGGGCGGCGGCCGCCGACACCGAGCAGTCGGCGGGCGGCGTCCTCGTCGGCCAACAGCGCGGCGGTGTCGCCCCGGTGGGCGGTGCGGCCGTCGGCCAGGACGGCGCAGGTCCCGGCCAGCCGGCGGACCAGGGCGAGGTTCTGCTCGACGAGCAGGACCGGGACGGCCTGCGCCGCCCGGGCCAGGACGTCCGCCACCTCGGCGACGATCTTCGGCGCCAGGCCCTTGGTGGGCTCGTCGGCGATGATCAGCCGGTTCCGGTTGAGCAGGGTCCGGCCGATGGCCACCATCTGCTGCTGCCCGCCGGAGAGCGTCCCGGCCAACTGACCGGCCCGCTGTTCGAGTTCGGGGAACAGCTCGTGGACCAGCCGGTAGTCGGGCTCGGAGCCCCCGCCCCGCTCGGCGAGGCGGAGGTTCTCGGCGACCGTCAGGCCCGCGAAGATCCCGCGGTCCTCCGGGGCATAGCCGATGCCCTGGCGGGCCACCAGATGCGTCGGAAGGGAGGAGAGTTCGGCACCGGCGAAGCGCATGCTGCCGGTCCGCGGCACCAGGCCCATCACGGCCTTGACCGTGGTGGTCTTGCCGGCGCCGTTGCGGCCCAGCAGGGCCGTCACGCCGGTCGGCGCGACGTCGAAGTCGACGCCGTGCAGGATGTGCAGGCCGTCGATGACCACGCGCAGATCGCGGACGGAGAGGAGGGAGCGGTCGGGGGCGGTGGAGTCGTGGCCGTCGGTCACAACGCCTCCCCGAGGTAGGCCTGCTGGACGGTGGCGTCCGCCATCACGGCGTCCGGCGCATCCAGGGCGAGCAGCGTGCCGTGGTGCATCACGGCGAGCCGGTCGGCCAGGCCAAGCAGGACGTCCATGTGGTGTTCCACCATCAGCACGGTGCGGCCGAGATCGCGGTGGACGGAGCGGATGAGGGCGGTGAGGGCCGGCACCTCCTCCGCGCTGACCCCGGCCATCGGTTCGTCCAACAGGATGAGCCGGGGATCGGAGACCAGCAGGACGGCGAGTTCGAGCTTGCGCTTCTCACCGTGGGAGAGCGCGCTCGCCAGGGTGTCGGCGCGGTGGGCGAGTTCGGTGCGCTCCAGGGTCTCGGCCACCTGCTCCGGGTAGCGGCCGGCGCGGCGCCAGAGCCGGTACGAGACCCGGGGGCCGGCGGCGGCCTGCGCGGCGAGGCGGACGTGGTCCGCCACCGTCATCCCGGGCCACAGGGAGGAGGTCTGGAAGGTCCGGCCGAGGCCTCGGCGGGCACGGGCGTGGACGGGCTCGGCGGTGATGTCGGTGCCGTCGAGTTCGAGCCGGCCGTGGCTCGCCGGGTAGAGGCCGGAGATCAGGTTGAACAGGGAGGTCTTTCCTGCGCCGTTGGGTCCGATGAAGGCGATGAACTCGCCCTCCGGGACGGTGAAGGAGACGTCCTCGACGATCGGCACACCCCTGACGGACCAGCCCAGGCCGGTCGCCCGCAGAACCGGGGCGGCCGGGGCCGCCGCGGTGGCCGGAGAACCGCCCTGAGGGGCCCGCGCGGAGGAGGGAGGAGCAGAGGAGGACGGAGCGGAGGAGGAAGGTCGGGACATGATCAGCCCGCCATCGGGCTGACCGGGGGCGCTGCCTCGTCGGCGCTCAGTGTCTTCTCCACCGAGGGCTTGGCGGCCGCACCGGAGCCCGTGAGCCGGACCTGGAACATCGGCTGGAGGAGGGCGTGGTCCTCGGCGCGCACCGTGGTGCGGCCCTTGACCCCGTCGAAGCTCCAGCCTTCGAGGGCCTTCACCAGCGCGGCGGTGTCGTCGGCCGAGCCCTGGTTGGCCTCCACGGCGTGCACGATCATCTGGGCGGCGGTGAAGCCGTCCGGGGTGAAGATGTCGGACTTGCCGCCGGCGGCGGTCACGGCTTCGTCCATGGCCTTCTCCACCGGGGTGCCGGCGGCCCCGCCGAAGTAGTGGTTCAGGAAGGAGATCTTCTCGCCCGCCGGGCCGAACAGCGGGTAGGAGGCGGCGAGGTCCAGCCCGGTGACGACCTTGGTGTCGGCGAAGACGTCCTGCTGGTTGAGCGCCGTCCAGAGGGCCGCCGAGGTGTCACCGGCCCAGGCCACGAACAGCAGGTCGGGCTTGGCGCTCCTGGCCTGGGTGGCGAACGGGGTCAGGTCGGTCGCGCTCGGCGGGGCGAGGACCGCGTCGACCGTGGCGCCCTGGGCGCCCAGCACGCCCTTGACGGCGGCCACGTTGGCCTGCCCGAAGGCGTTGTCCTGGGCGAGCACGGTGACCTTCCGCCCCTTGGCGTCCCCGATGAACGAGGCCGCCGTCCGGATGTCCTGGTAGGACTGGCGGCCGGAACGGAAGGTGTAGGTGTTGAGTCCGGTGACCTTGTCGGCGGCGGCCGGGCCGCTGATGAAGAGCACCTTGTTCTGGGCCGCGATCGGGCCGACCTGGAGGGCGACGCCGGAGGCGGTGGAGCCCGCCAGGATCTTGTGGCCCTTGCCGATGAGGTCCTTGGCTGCCGACACCGCCTTGGCCGGGTCGCCCGCGTCGTCCTGCTCCTCGACCTCGATCCGGTGCCCGTCGACCGCGCCGGTGCCCTTGGTCGCGTAGTTCAGCCCCGCCTTGAAGCCCTCCAGGTACTGCTTGCCGTACGCGGCGAGCGGGCCGGTCTTCGAGTACACCAGGCCGACCTTGACCGGGCTCCTGGATCCGGCGCCGTCCGCCGCGGTGGTGCCCGCGGTGCCGGCCTTGGCGCAGCCGGCCGCGAGGAGGACGCAGGCCGCGACGGCGGCGAGCCCGCGCGCGGGGCGGGCGCCGGAGCGGGTCCGGGTGGGGGCTGTCGAGCTGCGCATGGTGACCGGCTCCTGAGGGTGGCGTGGGGGTGGTTGCCGGAACCGTAGGTGGGGTGTGCGGGCGGCGACATGTGCCCGGCCTACGGATCGGCCCGCTCCGCTATGGCGGCCGGCTCCATACCGCCCGCCGGACGACGGCCCGGCGGCGCTCCGGTGTGACGGCCCGCCATGAGCCACCGGCGAGGCGTGGCGGCGGCCGACATGGCCGTACCGGGCCGGCCGAGGTGACGGTTGGCGTGGCGGCGGAACCCGGCCCGGCTCAGGCCCGACGCGGGCTCGTCCCGGACCCACCGCACACCGCTCCCCCTTCACTCCCACTCCCCCTCCACGAGGTGACACCTTGGACAAGGTCCTGGACTCCGCCGCCGATGCGGTCGGCGACATCCCCGACGGCGCGGTGCTCGCCGTCGGCGGCTTCGGCCTCTGCGGCATCCCCAGCACCCTGATCGGCGCGCTCGCGGCCACGGACACCACCGGGCTGCGGGTGGTGTCGAACAACTGCGGGGTGGACGACTGGGGGCTGGGGCTGCTGCTGCGGGCCGGGCGGATCGCCCGGATGACGTCCTCCTACGTCGGGGAGAACAAGGAGTTCGCGCGGCAGTACCTCTCCGGCGAACTGGAGGTCGAGCTGACACCCCAGGGCACGCTCGCCGAGCGGTTGCGGGCCGGCGGCGCGGGGATCCCCGCGTTCTTCACCCCCGCCGGGGCCGGCACCCAGGTCGAGGAGGGCGGGCTGCCGTGGCGCTACGCGGCGGACGGGTCGGTCGCGGTGGCCTCACCGCCGAAGGAGGTCCGGGAGTTCGGCGGCCGCCGCCACCTGCTGGAGGAGGCCATCACGGCGGACTTCGCGCTGGTCCGGGCCGAGGTCGCCGACCGGCACGGCAACTGCGTCTTCCACGCCGCCGCCCGGAACTTCAACCCGCTCTGCGCCATGGCCGGGCGGATCACCGTGGTCGAGGCGGACCGGATCGTCGAGCCGGGCGAGCTGGACCCGGACGCCGTCCACCTGCCGGGGGTGTACGTCGACCGGGTGGTCGCGGCCGACCCGGAGGACCGCCGGATCGAGCGGCGCACCGTCCGCGCCGCCGGCAGCACGCATGCCGCCACCGCACCGGCCACCACCACGCCGACCACCACCGCACCGACCGCCGCCGACGCCCGGAACGCGCTCGCCGCCCGGGCGGCGCGCGAGCTGCGCGACGGCCAGTACGTCAACCTGGGCATCGGGCTGCCGACGCTGATCCCCGGTCACCTCCCGCCCGGCGTAGACGTGGTGGTGCACTCCGAGAACGGCGTCCTGGGCGTCGGCGGGTACCCGGTGGAGGGCGACGAGCACCCGGATCTGATCAACGCGGGGAAGGAGACCGTGACGCTCGCCGCCGGGGCCTCGTCCTTCGACTCCGCGTCCTCCTTCGGCATGGTCCGGTCGGGCCGGATCGACGTGTCCGTGCTCGGCGCGATGCAGGTCTCGGCCGCCGGGGACCTCGCCAACTGGATGATCCCCGGCAGCACGGTCAAGGGCATGGGCGGCGCGATGGACCTGGTGCACGGCGCCCGGCGGCTGATCGTCGTGATGGAGCACACGGCGCGGGACGGCTCGCCGAAGATCGTCGAACGACTGTCACTTCCCGTCACCGGCCTCGGGGTTGTGGACCGGATCGTCACCGACCTCGCGGTGATCGACGTGACGCCCCAGGGCCTGCGGCTGGTCGAGACGGCACCCGGGGTGACCTTCGACGAGGTGCGGGCGGCCACCGGGGCCGCCCTGCTGCCACCGGGTGGTTCGGCCCCCGCCTAGCACGGGCCCACCTGCGATTGGCCGGGAATCGCCATGTCCACATGCCCGCACATCGATCATTCCCCGGACCGGTTGCAATCGGGCGGCCCCTCCGCGACAGTTGAGGAAGCCCGGGGATCCCGGCATCCCCGGAAGGGAGTCCGGGGCCGCCGGAACCGCAGGAATCCCGGAAGCGGAGCGGTTCGCCGGACGCCGGCCCGGCATCGGCGCGGGGCTCCGGGGGAACCGGTCGTCCGCCGCCGTGCGACCGCGCGGCGCACCGGGTCGCACACCCCCGGTCGGAGTACGCACCAGAGGCAGGTCCGCACGGCCGGCCACGAGGGGGAGCGCACATGGCCGGGCCGTTCTCGCGTCGGGTGCAGGACGCGGGCCCGTCCGCTCCGCCCGCCCCGCCGGAGCCGGTCGCCGTGCCCGAAGCCCCGTACGACTACGCCTACTTCAGCCACCTCGCCGGCCCCGCCACCGACATCACCGCCACCGACGTCACCCCGGCCGAGGCCGGCGCCACCGAGGCCGGCGCGGCCGGGGAGCCGTACCGGGTGCGGTACCGCAGCCTGCTGAGCCGCGAGCCGCACCGCATCCGGGCCGCGCTGCTCCTGCTGGCCGCGCCCCTGGTCGAGACCGTGCTGCTGGTCTGGCTGCTCCAGCCGGGCAACTGGCCGGTCCGGCCCGGCGAGACCGACACCTGGCTGCTGGTCGGCGACAAGGTGATGATCGGGATCATCGCGGTGGTCGAGGCGTTCCGGCTGGTCAACGTCGTCTCCAACGCCCATGCGACGCTGGCCGCCCGCGATCCGGTCCCGGTGACGCCCGAACGCGGCACCCGGGTGGCGTTCCTCACCACCTTCGTCCCGGGCAAGGAACCGCCCGAGATGGTGCGCGCCACGCTCACCGCCGCCCTGGCCGTCCGGCACGACGGGCCCTACCAGGTCTGGCTGTTGGACGAGGGGAACGATCCCGCCATGCGCGAGCTCTGCGAGCAGCTGGGCGTGCGCCACTTCAGCCGGGACGAAATCCCGCAGTGGAACACGCCCAAGGGCCGGTTCCGCGCCAGGACCAAGCACGGCAACTACAACAGCTGGCTCCAGGCGTACGGCGCCGACTACGACTTCTGGATCTCGGTGGACACCGACCACGTGCCGCTGCCCGAGTTCTGCGAGCGCATGCTCGGCTACTTCCGCGACCCCGACGTCGCGTTCGTCGTCGGCCCGCAGGTCTACGGGAACTACCGCAGCTCGGGTTCGCTGGTCACCAAGTTCTCGGAGAGCCAGCAGTACCTGTTCCACGCCCTGGTCCAGCGGGCCGGGAACCGTTACGGCGCACCGATGTTCGTCGGCACCAACAACGCCGTGCGGCTGGAGGCGCTGCGCTCGATCGGCGGGCTCTACGACTCGGTCACCGAGGACATGGCCACCGGCCTGGAGTTCCACCGGCGGCGCAACCCGGCCACCGGCGCGCGCTGGAAGTCGGTCTACACGCCGGACGTGCTGGCGATCGGCGAGGGACCGTCCTCCTGGACGGACTTCTTCTCCCAGCAACTGCGCTGGAGCCGGGGGACGTACGAGACGCTGCTGACCCAGTACTGGCGGGCGGCGTGGGGGCTGTCGCCGGGCCGGCTGCTGAACTACACGCTGCTGGTCTCCTTCTACCCGATGGCCGCGCTGACCTGGCTGCTCGGCGGGGTCTCCAGCGTGCTCTACCTGGGCTTCGGCGCCTCGGGCGTCCACGTGTCCTCCGAGGTCTGGATGGCGCTCTACAGCGACGCGGCCGCCCTGCAGATGCTGCTCTACACCTGGAACCGCAAGCACAACGTGAGCCCGCACGAGCCGGCGGGTTCGTCGGGGGTGGCGGGCATGGTGATGTCGGCCCTGTGCGGCCCGGTCTACGCGGCCTCGCTCCTGCAGACCCTGTTGCGGATCCGCAGCCGGTTCGTGGTGACGCCGAAGGGCACCTCGACCAGCCCCGACCGGCCGGCCACCTTCCGCCTCCACCTGTTCTGGGCCGTGGTGTTCGGCGGCGCCGTCGCGGCCTCCTTCCGGACCGGCCACGACCACGTCGCCATGCGGGCCTGGGCCTGCCTGGCCCTCCTCCTCAGCGTACTGCCGGTGCTGCTGCTCGCCGCGGACGCCGTGCGCCGCCGCCGGGCCCGGCCCGTCTCCACCCTCGCCCTCACCCCGGCCGGAGCAGCCGCCGGCCCCGCCCACGCACCAGCAACCGCCACAGCACCAGCACCAGCCACGGACACGGACACGGACACCGCAGAGCCCGCACCCGCCACGAGGGGATGACGAACCACCGTGAAGATCCGCCACACCGGCCGCACCCGGCGCTTCGCCCTCGGCAGCACCGTCGCCCTGACCGTGGCCGGGATGAACGCACCCGCCGTGCTCGGCTTCGCCACCGGCCAGTACCACCACTACGTCGTCAACCGCCCCGCCTACAAGGCGGAGTACGGCCACTGGCAGACCCTGGTGCTCCCCGCCGAGTTCCGGATCAACGCCATCCACGCCGCCCTGCTGCGCACCGGCAAGGTCCTGATCATCGCCGGGTCCGGCAACAACCAGAAGGACTTCGACGCCGGCACCTTCAAGAGCCTGCTCTGGGACCCGGCCGCCAACACCTACAAGGCGGTCCCGACCCCCGCCGACATGTTCTGCGGCGGCCACACCGCGCTGCCCGACGGCAGGATGCTGGTCGCCGGCGGCACCCGCCGCTACGAGGCGCTGGACAGCGCGGTCAAGAAGGCGGCCGGCACCATGCGGGTCCGCAACGAGGACCCGGACGCCGCCCGCAGCCTCCCCCGGGGCACCGTCTTCCGCGCGCCGAACGGCCGCGAGTACGTCTCCACCGCCGACCTCACCGTCCCCGCCGCGACCAAGACCGGCGCCGGCGCCGCGACCGTCGTCAAGGCCTCCGAGGTCAAGGTGTTCGCCGAGGCGGTGGCACCCGGCCGGGACTCGGTGCTGGACTCCCCGGCCCAGTACACGATCAAGGGCCTGACCGGCGCCGACGCCCGGAACCTCTACGGCACGGCCGACCGGATGACCCTGGAGAAGCAGGACTACCAGGGCATCCGCGCCGCCTTCGAGTTCAACCCGGACACCGAGATGTACGAGCAGGTCACCGACATGGCCTACGCCCGCTGGTACCCGACGCTGACCGGGCTGGGCGACGGCCGGGTGGTCACCGTCTCCGGGCTGGACGACACCGGCCAGATCCTCAGCGGCAACGACAACGAGATCTACGACCCGGCGAGCCGGACCTGGTCCAAGGCGCCCGACCGCTACTTCCCGACGTACCCGTCGATCTTCCTCACCGCGTCCGGCAAGCTCTTCTACTCCGGTTCGAACGCCGGCTACGGGCCCGCCGACAAGGGCCGCGAGCCCGGCCTCTGGGACCTCGCCGACAACAGCTTCCACCCCGTCCCCGGCCTGCGCGACCCACAGCTCACCGAGACGTCCTCCTCCGTCCTGCTGCCGCCCGCGCAGGCGCAGAAGGTGATGGTGCTCGGCGGCGGGGGCGTCGGCGAGTCCCCGCTGTCCACCGCCCGCACGGACATCGCCGACCTCGCCGCCGCCCGGCCCGCGTTCACCCCGGGCCCCGACCTGCCGGCCGGCGGCACCCGGTACCTCAACAGCGTGATCCTGCCCGACGACACCGTCTTCACCACCGGCGGATCGAGCGACTACCGGGGCAAGCACCGCAGCGACCTGCTCAAGGCGCAGACCTACCACCCGGACACCAACACCTTCAGCACCGCCGCCGAGCCCGCCATCGGCCGCAACTACCACGCCGAGGCCCTGCTGCTGCCCGACGGCCGGGTGGCGGTGCTCGGCTCCGACCCGCTCTTCAACGACAAGGCGGGCACCGAACCGGGCACCTTCGAGCAGCGGATCGAGATCTACAGCCCGCCCTACCTGTTCCACGGCGAGCGGCCCCGGCTGACCGGCGCCCCGGCCGCCGCCGTGCTCGGCGGCAGCATCCGGGTGACCACCCCGGCGCCGGAGGGCGTCGTCACCGCCAAGCTGGTCCGGCCGAGTTCGGTCACCCACGCCACCGACGTCGAGCAGCGCTCGGTGGCCCTGGACGTCACGGCGCGCACGGCGGACGGTGTGACGCTGTCCCTGCCCGCCAACCCGAACCTGCTGCCGCCCGGCTGGTACATGCTGTTCGTCACGGACGCCGCCGGAACCCCGTCGCAGGCCCGCTGGATCCAGGTCACGCCCTGACAGGTCACGCCCTGGGCCGAGGAAGACCCCGAGCCGACAAGCTGACAAACCGCCGAACCGTAGAGCCGAAGAGCCGTGACGCCGTAGAGCCGCCCACGCAGCCGGGCCGCTACCGCGCCGTACCGGCGACGGCCCCCGTCAGTCCCAGCGCGTACGGGAGCCAGAACTCGCCGGCCGGCGGCTCCCCGCGGCCGCACTCGCCGTCCGACTCCCCCGGGTTCTTGATCCAGAGGTAGGCGTCGACGCCGGGCCGCCCGGTCTCGGTCGTGGGCGGCGCGCCGAGCGCACGGCCGGGCGGGTTGCACCACGCCTCGGCGTCCAGCGGGCCGTTGCCGTTGCGGCTGGTGTCGACGACGAAGTGCTTGCCGTCCAGCAGGGCGGACAGCTGCGCGCCGTACGCCGCGTTGCGGTCGGTGGTGAAGAAGTTGGAGACGTTCACCGCGAAGCCGTCGGCCGCCGCGATCCCCGACCTGCGCAGCGCCCCGGCCAGCGCGGGAAGGTCCTGCGTCCACCCGGGGTTGCCCGCGTCCAGGTAGACCCGCACCTGCGGGCGCTTCTTCAACTCCTGGACGGCGAAGGCCAGCAGACCGTACCGCTCGGCGGCGGCATCACCCTTGACCCCGCAGTTGTCCAGGGTGTGCGCGATCGCGTCAGGCTCCAGCACCACCCAGGCCCGGCGGTCGCCGAGCGCCTCCGCCAGCCCGGTGATCCAGGACCGGTACGCGGCGGCGTCGGACGCGCCGCCGGCCGAGTAGAGGCCGCAGTCCCGGTGCGGGATGTTGTAGACGACGAAGACCGGCGTGCGGTCGGCCCGGGCGGCACTGCGGCTCACCTGGTCGGCGATGTCCCGGGCCGCCTGGTCGCCGAGCCAGTGCGAGGACGGCTGGGCGGCGATCCGCAGCAGGCTGTCGGCCTCGGCGGTCCGGCCCTGGCCGCGCAGGACGGCCGACTGACGGGCCACGGGGGTCTGGTCGGAGACGTAGAAGGTCTGACCGGGCAGCTGCGGCAGCGTGCCGGAGCCGGCCCCGGCCTCCGCCCCGGACGACGCCGCCGGAGCGGAGGGCACAGCCGTCGGACCCCCGGCGCCTGCGGTCCCGCCCGGAGCGTCGGCGCTCCTCCCGGAGCCCTCCCCCGCGCACCCCGCGACAGCCGTCAGCAGTCCCAGCAGCGCCGCCCCCACGGCCGGCCGGAACCCCGCCCCTCGCCCCACTCGGCGCACGTGCCGCCCCTCCCCCTGCCCGGTCCGGGCGACCCGGCGGGCCCCAAGCTTCGCACACCGGACCGCGCCCGCCGCTCACGATCGGGTGAACGGCGGGCGCCGGTGGGCCGCGAGACGCCCCGTCAGGCGGAGCGAGGGGGCGTGGCGGCTCAGGCCTGCTTGAGGTCCGGGATCCGCCAGTCGATCGGGTCGACGCCGAAGCCGTCCAGCGCGGTGTTGATCTGCGAGAACGGCCGGCTGCCGAAGAACAGCTTGGCGGACAGCGGCGACGGGTGGGCGCCCTGGACCACCACGTGCCGGTCGGTGTCGATCAGCGGGAGCTTCTTCTTGGCGTAGTTGCCCCAGAGCACGAAGACCACCGGCTCCTCGCGCGCGCTCACCGCCTTGATCACCGC
Organism: Kitasatospora sp. NPDC058115; assembly: GCF_042884635.1. Lineage (NCBI taxonomy): Bacteria > Bacillati > Actinomycetota > Actinomycetes > Kitasatosporales > Streptomycetaceae > Kitasatospora > Kitasatospora sp. NPDC058115. The sequence goes on along the minus strand of NZ_JBHVTL010000015.1, from coordinate 113,041 downwards.
GTCGGTGAACTTCTCCCAGCCCTTCGCCTTGTGCGAGTTGGCCTCGTGCGCGCGCACCGTGAGCACCGCGTTGAGCAGCAGCACGCCCTGCTCGGCCCAGTGCATCAGGTAGCCGTTGTCCGGCGCCGGGATACCGAGGTCGGCGTCCAGCTCCTTGAAGATGTTGCGCAGCGACGGCGGCGTCTTGGTGCCCGGCAGCACCGAGAAGCTCATGCCGTGCGCCTGGCCGTCGTCGTGGTACGGGTCCTGGCCGAGGACGAGCACCCGGACCTTCTCGTACGGCGTGGCCTCCAGCGCGGAGAACTCCTGCCCGCTCGGCGGGAAGACCTGGTGCTCCGCGCGCTGGGCCGCCACGAAGGCCGCCAGCTCCGCGAAGTACGGCTTCTCCGTCTCGGCGCCCAGCACCTCGCGCCAGGACTCCGGCAGTTCCAGGCCGGCACCCGCTTCCGCCCCGCCCACGTTCGCCTCGACCGTCCCCGCCTCGACCGTGTCCGTCACGACGACCTCAACCTCCCACCGGACGGCCGCTCACCGCGGCACCGCCCCGACCTGCGGGCACATCGCGCCCCTCGCGCCGTGCGCCCTCTTTCACCCCGAACGCTACACAGGCCCACCGACAACCGGGTCCCCGACCGCCCCACCGGCTGTCCCACCGACCGTCCCACCGACCGCCTCACCCGCCGTCCCGCGGCCCGCCCCGCCGGCCTCCACCCGCGCCGCCCGCGCCACCCGCAGGTGCTCGACGACGTTCAGCGCCACCAGCACCACCGCGAGTGCCAGCAGCGCGGTGATCGCCGGCCAGCGCACCATCACCGGCGCGAGCGCCAGCACCACCGCGGCCGCCCCGAGCCGGGTCGTCGCGACCGACCGGAACATCATCCAGCGCGTGTAGCCGAAGGTCAGCAGGTACAGCCCGCAGCCCCCGTAGAGCAGCGCCACCGAGCCCGCGCCGAGCGCCCGGCGCGGATCGGCCACCGTCTCGCCGAAGCCGACCGCCACCGCGATCACGCCGGCGACCAGCGCCAGGTGCCCGTACTGGAAGACCCGGCGCACGACGTCCCGGCGCGAGTCCGCGACGACCACGGCGTGGTGCATGGCATCGGCCGCGTAGACGAAGTACTGCCACCAGAGCCCGGCCGAGATGGTGAACGCCGCGGTGACCGCGAGCAGTTCGGCCGCGTCCAGGCGGGCCGCCGCCGCGGTGGCGCCGATCCCGACGATCGACTCGCCGAGCGCGACCAGCAGGAACAGGGCGAACCGTTCCGGCATGTGCGCGGGGTGGTAGGAGACGTCGGCCAGCCGGCGGCGGAACACCAGCGGCGCGGACAGGTCGCAGAGCGCCGCCAGCGCCCAGAGCCAGACCCGCGGCCCCTCCGGCAGCAGTCCGCCCACCACCAGCAGCGGCCCGCTGACCAGTACGCCCACCCCGTACGGGCCGCGCCAGACGCCGGGGACGCGGACCAGCAGGAGCAGCAGCACCACCCGGGCCGCCCAGTACCCGGCGCCCAGCAGCACGCCCCGGCTGCCGTACGCCCCGGGCACGGCCAGGGCCATGACCAGACCGGTCAGGCCGACGGCGAGGATGCCGAGCCGGTCCCGCGCGTTGTCCACGTCCCGGATGTTGGCCTGCACGGTGGTGCCGACCCAGCACCAGTAGACCGGGACGAACACCACCAACGCCCGGGCGACGCCCGCCCAGTCGTGGTGGTGGTGCAACAGCCCCGACACCTGGGTGATCGCGAACACGAACACCAGGTCGAAGTACAGCTCCGCCCAGGTGACCCGCTTCTCCACCGGCTCACCCGCCGGCTCCCCCGCGCTGCCCATTCGTCCTCCCCGACGCGCACGGCGAACGGGCCCCGCCCCGGGCCGTCATGGCCGGGGCGGGGCCCGCAAACAGCAGTGCCGAGGCTAGACCAGCTCGACCAGGTCCGCGATCGACTTGACCACCCGGGTCGGCCGGTACGGGAAACGCTCCACGTCGGCGGCGGCGGTGAGGCCGGTGAGCACCAGGATGGTCTCCATGCCGGCCTCCATGCCGGCCACGATGTCGGTGTCCATCCGGTCGCCGATCATGACGGCGGTCTCCGAGTGGGCGCCGGCCGTGTTGAGCGCCTCGCGCATCATCAGCGGGTTGGGCTTGCCGACGAAGTACGGCTCGACGCCGGTGGCCTTGGTGATCAGCGCCGCGACCGAGCCGGTGGCCGGCAGCACGCCCTCGGTGGACGGGCCGGTCTCGTCCGGGTTGGTGCAGATGAAGCGGGCGCCCTGGTTGATCAGGCGGATCGCCTTGGTGAGCGCCTCGAAGCTGTAGGTCCGGGTCTCGCCGAGGACGACGTAGTCCGGGTTGTTGTCGGTCAGCACGTAGCCGGCCTGGTAGAGCGCGGTGGTCAGCCCCGCCTCGCCGATCACGTAGGCGGTGCCGCCGGGGCGCTGGCCCTTGAGGAACTTGGCGGTGGCCAGGGCCGAGGTCCAGATGCACTCCTCCGGCACCTCCAGGCCCATGCCGGCCAGTCGGGCGCTGAGGTCGCGCGGGGTGTAGATGGAGTTGTTGGTGAGGACCAGGAACGGCTTGCCGGACTCCCGCAGCCGGCGCAGGAACTCCTCCGCGCCGGGAATGGGGGTGCCCTCGTGGATGAGGACACCGTCCATGTCGGTCAGCCAGGACTCGATGGGCTTGCGGTCTGCCACGTGCGTGTCTCCCGAAGTCTTGCCATGTCATGCGATGGTCGTACGAAATTGCGGCGCATCGCCGTCACCGTTGCGCCTCCCACCGGCCGGACCCTCCTCGGGACACCGGACCGCCGGGGGTACTGCTGGCTGCCCCAACCGGCCACAGCCTAATCCGCACACCTGGTCGACGGCAGTACGTCCCGCTGGACGGAACGGCCCCGGCCCCTCCCGCACCGGTCGACATGCCCTCCTCAAGGGCTCCTTAAGGCGTCCCTAACCGCAGCGATGCCCCTCGGCAGCGCGGCCCGGCACGGCTACCGTGAACGCCACGCCGCCGCGTCCCCCACCGCGGCGGCGGCACAGTCCTCCCGGACGTCCCCCCGGACGTCGCCGCACAGCCCCGCACGGCCCCGCGCGTCTCCGCACGTCCCCGCGGCGGACCCGCCCCCCGCGCCCGGCGCCGAAACCCGGGCCGGACGGGCGCGCCGTGGTTGAGTAGGGCGCATGACGACCTCCGCGCGCCGAGCCCCGGCCACCCCCTCCGGCAACCACCCGCCCTTCCGCGTCGGTCTGATCGGCTACGGCCTGGCCGGCTCCGCCTTCCACGCCCCGCTCATCGCCACCACCCCCGGGCTCCGGCTGGACGCGGTGGTCACCGCCAACCCGGAGCGCCGGGAGCAGCTGCGGCGCGAGCACCCCGGCGCCCGCGCCGTCGACACCCCCGAGCAGCTGCTCGCCGACCCGGAGGCGCTCGACCTGGTCGTCATCGCCTCCCCCAACCGCACCCACGCCCCGCTCACCCGCGCCGCGCTGGCCGCCGGACTGGCCACCGTGGTCGACAAGCCGCTGGCCGGGACCGCCGCCGAGGCGGCCGAGCTCTGCGCGCTCGCCGAGGCGGGCGGCACCCTGCTCACCGTCTTCCAGAACCGCCGCTGGGACGGCGACTTCCTCACCGCCGCCCGGCTGGTCCGGGAGGGCGCGCTCGGCCGGGTGCACCGATTCGAGTCCCGCTTCGAGCGCTTCCGCCCCAAGCCCAAGCCCGGCTGGCGCGAGCTCGCCGACCCGGCCGAGGTCGGCGGCACCCTCTACGACCTCGGCAGCCACCTCGTCGACCAGGCGCTCACGCTCTTCGGGCCGGTCGACACCGTGTACGCGGAGATCGACGTCCGGCGCGACGGCGCGGTGGTCGACGACGACGCCTTCGTCGCCCTCACCCACGCCGACGGCACCCGTTCCCACCTGTGGACCAGCGCCCTCGCCCCGCTGGTCGGCCCCCACCTGCGGGTCCTCGGCGACACCGCCGGGTACGTCAAGTCCGGCATGGACCCCCAGGAGGCCGCCCTGCGTTCCGGCCTGCGCCCCGACGCCGCGACCCCCTGGGGCGCCGAGGACCCGGCCCGCGACGGCGTGCTCGGCACCGACGAGTCGTCGGTCACCGTGCCCACCGAGCCCGGCGACTACCCCGCCTTCTACGCGGGCGTCGCCGCCGCCCTGGCCGCCCCCGGCACCCCGCCCCCGGTCGACCCGCGCGACGCCGTCGCCACCCTCGCCGTCCTGGAGGCCGCCCGCGCCTCCGCCGCCACCGGCACCACGGTCCGTCTCGGCTGACCCCGCGCCGGCCCGCCGCCGCGCACCCGCCCGACCCCGGTCCGACCCCGGTCAGACGCCGATGACCTCGACGGCCGAACCCAGGCCCTTGAAGTCGGCGAGGTTGCGGGTGTACAGCGGCAGGCCGTGCGCGGAGGCGATCGCGGCGATCATCAGGTCGATCCGGCGCGGACGCGGCTGACGCCCGGCGGCGATGGTCAGGGTGACCAGGGTGCCGTACCGGGCGGCGGCGGCCGCGTCGAAGGGCAGCGGCTCGAAGTCCGCCATGGCCGCGCCCAGCACCTCCATCCGGGCCGCCCGGCTGACCGGGTCGCGGGCCATCGAGACGCCCTGCTGCAGTTCGGCGAAGGTGATCGCGGTCAGCTCCGGCACGGCCGGCAGGTCGGCCGGGCTGAGCAGGGCCAGGTCGATGTAGACACAGGTGTCCAGCACCCCGGCCGGCCGCCGCCGGGGCGCCCTGCGCCGCTCAGCCACGCGGTCGCTCGAACGGGTCGCCGTCCTCGTCCCCGACCAGTTCCTCGGGCCCGAAGTAGTCCTCGGCCTCCTTGCGCATCTGCTGGTAGTCCACCCGCGGCAGCTTCACGTGCCGCGCCACCAACTCCTCCGCGGTGAGCCTGCGCCGCCCCGCCACCGGCCGCAGCTCCGCGACCTCGACCCCGTTCCTGGTGATGTGGAAGATCTCCCCCGCCTCCACGGCGTCCATCACCGCGGCGGAGTTGTTCCGGAACTCCCGCTGGGTAATCGTCTTCATCCCCCCAAGGTAGCCCCGCGTAGCACCCACGGCTACACCCGTGCGGCATTCACCGGAATCAACCGCCTACGGACCGTCGCCGCGCTACCGTACGACGGTCGACCAATCATGCTGGGGGGCTCCGATCATGGCCGATACCACCACCGAGGCACAGCAGAACCCGTGGATCTACGGCCAGGACGGGCCGCCTCCCGGAATTCCGCACCCGGGCAGCGCCTCCGGCGCTTGGGCGAGCGGCCCCTCGGCCGGCGCCCCGGTCCGGGTGGAGCCCGCCGCACTGCGCCGGGCGGCCGGGGCGTCCCGCCGCCTCCAGGGCGAGCTGCGGTCCACGGTCGGCCACGCCGAGCCGGACACCGCTGCGGCCGCCCGAGCCCTGTCCGCCGACTGCTTCTCCTCCGGCGCCGCGCTCACGCAGGTCCTCGTCCGGTGGAAGGCCCGGTGGACCAGCCTCGACAACCGTCTGGGCATGACGGCGGACCGGTTGGAGGCCACCGCCGCCGCCTACCGGTCGACCGACACGTCCTCCGCCTCCGCGTTCAGGGCGCCGTGAGCCATGGTGACCTTCGCGCAGCTCCGGCACGCCTCCTTCGAGTCGCTGGACAAGGCCGGCGACACCTGGAACGGCGTCGCCGGACGCACTGAACAGATCGCCGGCCAGGTGCGCTCCGGCGTCCTGCACCCGCTCACCGGGGCCTCGCCGGGCTCCCTCGCCCCCGGCGGCGGCCGCACCTGGACCGGCACGGCCGCCGACGAGGCCACCCGCGAGATCGGACTGCTCTCCGACGAGCTGACCGCCTTCCACTACGAGGCGCTCGCCGTCACCGCCGCCCTGCGCCGGGCCGGATCCGCGTTCGCGCAGGCCCGGCAGAACCTGCTGCGCGCCGTCGGCGACGCCGAGGCCCTCGGCGCCACCGTGGCCACCGACGGCACGGTGACGCTGCCGCCCCTGCCGCCGGAGGACCGCAACGACCCGGACGCGATCGCGTACCAGCGGCGGAAGTGGGACGAGCTCCAGCAGTACGTCGAGGCCATGGGCAAGGCGGTGTCCGCCGCCACCGCGGCCGACGCCGCCGCCGCGGCCGCACTGCGCGCCCTCGACCCTGCCGAGGTCGACCCGGCGACCCGGCCGGACGCGGTGGCGCATGCGGGTGGTGACCTCGTCCGGGCGGCGGGCATGCCCTCCGACCCGAAGGCGCTGCGGACCTGGTGGGGTGCGCTCGACCCGGCCGTCCGCGCCGGGCTGCTGGCGGCGGACGGCGAGCGGCTGCTCGCGGCGGGCGTGCTGGGCCCGGTCGAGTACGAATGGCACGCCCCGGACGCCGGAGCGGGCGACTACGCCCAGCGGCCGCCCGGCGCGGGCGACTATGCCAACGGAGCTGCCGCCGAAGCGCTGCTGGTGGGTGGCGGGAACCTGGTCGGGTACACCGACGCCGCACGCCACCTGCAGCACTTCCTGACCGCGACGGGTGAACCGCTCGCCGTCGAGGTGGACCGGATGCTGGACGACGACCCGGACTTCCGCCTGCGGGTGGCCCAGCAGATCTCCGACCACCAGGCGCAGTGGCGGCAACTGGCGCTCGACGCCTTCGAGCGGTCGGGCGGGGCCCCGGTGGCCGTCCCCGTCGAGGCCGTCGCACACCGCAACATCGACGCGTCCGCCCAGCGCAACTGGTTCCTGGCGATCGGCAGCCACCCGTACGCCACCTCCGGTGTGGTGACCGCCCGTCCAGGCCCGGACGGGCGGCCCGTGGTCTCGGTCCAGTACCAGGTCAACGTCTGGGACCGCTACAACTGGGATCCCGGCAAGAGCACACCGATCGCCTTCACCAACATCAAGGACAGCGACTTGGCCGAGCTCCACCGGACCGGCCTGGCCAGGGAGTTCGACCTGACCGGCCGGAGCACTCCGGTGACCGTCGCGCTTCCCGGCACGCCGTCCTCCCCGCCCGGCGGTGGCACTGGGCAGGACGGCGCCCGCGATGCCGAGCGTTCGAACCCCGGACGGGAGACCCGATGAGCGGGAGGCCGCCCTCCTCCGGTCGCCGTCCGATCAGCCGCCGGCGGCTGATCGGGATCCTGGTCGTCGGCCCCCTGGTCCTGCTGGCGACCGGAGTGGCTCTGCTGACCTGGGCCTACGAGCAGGACCGCCGTCCGAAGCCCGACAGCGGGCGGCCGGGGGCGTGGACGACCGTGAGCTCGGAGGAGGTGTCCCGGTTCACCCGCGTGGGGATCCCGGTGGCGGCGGTCGATGTCCGGTGGGCCTACCAGAACGGCTTCCAGGACGACCTCGCCTTCCTCGCGTTCCGGCTGCCGCAGACCGGCCTGGAGGACTTCAAGAGCGGCCTCCCGGTTTCCGAGTGGACGGACGGCGGGCAGCAGCCGGTCCTCGACGCGGACGGCTTCCAGCACGCCGGTGCACCGGTCCCGTCGGACGCGCGTCCGTTGACCTGCGGTGGCTTCCTCTCCCCGGCGCCGGCCAAACGGATCGCCACCCGCGTGTGCCTCGCTCCGCACCCGGACGGGACGAGCCAGGTGTGGGTCAGGGCCTTCCAGACCTCCTGAACCGGGAACCCGGGCGGGGGCCCGGTCGTCTTCCTGGTCCGAAGGCCCGATCCGGGGCGTGGGAGGAGGGCGGGGACGTGACGGTGGTCGCGATGCTGCTCGGTGTGCTCCGGGTGCTGAGCGGGGGCGGGTGGCTCGCCGAGGGCGGCGGGTCGCTGACCTCGGTGGCGGCAGCGGCCGCCGTGGTGCTGGTGGCCGGGGCGGTCGCGGGGGCGCTGGTCGTCGCCCGGCTGCTGGGGGCGCGGGCGCCGGCGAACGTGCGGGACGGGATGCTGCGCAGGCGCGCGTTCCGGACGGCGTTCCTCCCGCAGCGCGATCCGGACGCCCGGGGCCGGCGGCGCCCGAGGGCGCCGGGAGCGGCCCCGGCGGCCGCGTAACCCCTCGAAGATCCGCCCGCGCGGCCGCCCTCCGTCGACCACTCGTACCCCGAGACCCCGGAGGGCTCGCTCCACCATGTCCGTTTTCGCTGTGCTCGACCCGGCCGTCACCCTGGCCCACGATGCCGTCGCCGCACTCGCGCAGGTCGTTCCGACGGCGCTGGCGATCGTCCTGTTCACCGTCTGCGTCCGGCTGGCGCTGCACCCGCTGGCGCGGGCGGCGGCGCGCGGCGAAAAGTCGCGCGCCCGGCTGGCGCCGCGGATCGCCGAACTGAACCGCGAGCACAAGGGCCGCCCGGAGAAGCTCCGGGCGGCGCTCGCCGAGCTGTACCGGGAGGAGAAGGCCTCGCCGTTCGCGGGGTGCCTGCCGATGTTGGTGCAGATCCCCTTCTTCTCGGTGATGTACCGGCTGTTCACCACCCCGAACGACCTGCTCGACCACACCCTGTTCGGCGCCCCGCTCGGCCTGCACGTGGGCGCGGCGCAGGGCGCGGGGCAGTGGACGGTGTTCGCCGTGCTCCACGCCGGCCTGGCGGCGGTGGCGTACACCGGCTTCCGGCGGGCCCGGCGCGCGCAGGCGGAGCAGGCGGCGAAGGCGGCGGGGGACGGGGGCGCGCCGCCGCCGCCCGGGTCGGCGGTGCTGCCGTACCTGTCCTTCGGCACGGTGCTGTTCGCCGCCCTCGTGCCGCTGGCGGCCGGGGTCTACCTGCTGACCACCACCGCCTGGTCCGCCGCCGAACGCGCCTGGCTGCACCGGGACGGCGCACCGGAGCCGGCGGGCGGCGTCGCGCTGGTGTGACGCCCGGGTCGGAGCCGGCGCCGGACCTCCTCTAGCCTGTGTGATCGTTTGGGCCGGTCGGCCGGACGATCACACAGGTGGGACCAGACAGGCGAAGGGAAGGGTCGGACCATGACGGTCGCTGCTCCGGCGTTGGCCGAGTTGCGGGAGGTCTGCCAGCCGCAGGCGAAGCTGGCGAGCCGCAACGGGGAGCACTGGGCGGGGCGGCTCTACATGCGCGCCGTCTCCCTGCGGGTCACCCGCCAGTTGGTGCGGACCCCGGTGTCGCCCAACACGCTGACCTGGGTGATGGTGGTCTGCGGGGTGGGCGCGGGGGCCGCGCTGCTGATCCCGGGGCTGCCGGGCGCGGTGCTGGCGGTGGTGCTGATGCAGGGCTTCCTGCTGTTCGACTGCGTGGACGGCGAGGTGGCCCGCTGGAAGAAGCAGTTCAGCATGGCCGGGGTGTACGTCGACCGGCTCGGCGCGTACCTGGCCGACGCGGCGCTGATGATCGGCGCGGGCGTCCGGGCGGCCCGGGGCGGGTCGGAGCTGTGGGTGTCGGTGGGTCTGGCGGCCGCGCTGGGCGTGGTGCTGCTGAAGGCGTCGACGGACCTGGTGGACGTGGCGCGGGCGCGCAGCGGGATGGCGCCGGCGGACGAGGAGTCGACGCAGCCGCGCTCCCAGGGCATCGCGACGGCACGCCGGCTGGCGTCGGTCTTCAAGATCCACCGGGTGACCAACGGGATCGAGGCCTCGCTGGTGCTGCTGGCGGCGGCGGTCGTGGACGCGGTGGTCGGCCACACCGATCCGACGCAGGCGACGGTCGCCGCGATCACCGTGATCACCTGGGGCATGGTGGTCGCGCACCTGGCGTCGATCCTGTCCTCCTCGCGCCTGCGCTGAGCGGACGCCGGCCCGGGACCGAACCGGGCGCGCGACGGCGCGCCGGCCTGCGGGTCGGCGCGCCGTCGCGCGTTCCCGGGACACCCGGCCGCGGTGCTGCCCGGCGTCGGCCGGGACCCGCCGTCAACCCCGCCGACGCCGATCGGCCTTCCCGCCGCCCCCGCCGTTCGACCGGGTCGCACCCTCCCCGGGAGGGCCACCGAGACCGGCCCGCAGGACGACGCGGACCACCCCTACACGTGCGAACGTGGCTGCAGGGGACCGGAGTTCGGGCCCCGGGGAGGGATCGTCATGAACGTCACCCGCACCGCTCGCACCACCCGAACCACCCGCACTGCCCGCACCGCCCGGCTCGCCGCCGTCGCGCTGGCCGGCGCCACCGTCCTCACGCTCGCTCCGACGGCGGCCGTCGCGGCCGACGCCGCGAGCGGGTCCCCCGCCGTGTCGGCCGACGCCGCCGCCCGGGCCGGTCTGGATCCCGAGCTGCGGGCCCTGGTCGAGCGCGGCTCCGCGACGGCCGCGCTCGGCGAGGCGCGCGAGAACGGCCGCCGGGTCTGGCGCGGCGCGGCCGGGGTCAACGACCTCGACTCGCAGCGGCCGGCCCGCGCCGACGGCCGGTTCCGGATCGGCAGCGTGACCAAGACCTTCGTGTCCACGGTCGTGCTGCAGCTCGTCGACGAGGGGAAGCTCCGGCTGGACGACCCGGTCGAGCGCTACCTGCCGGGCGTCGTCCCGAACGGCGGGGCGATCAGCGTCCGCCAACTGCTCAACCACACCAGCGGCCTGTACGACTACCTGGACGACCCGCGCTTCCTCTACCAGGACGAGCCGAGCCTGCGCTCGTACCTCGACCGGCGGCGCTGGACGACCTGGACCCCGGCCCAGCTGATCGAGGTGGGCGTGCAGGGGACGCCCTACTTCCCGCCCGGGCAGGGCTGGCACTACTCGAACACCAACTACGTCCTCGTCGGCGAGGTGATCCGCAAGGTCACCGGGAACAACTGGCGGACCGAGGTGGACCGGCGGATCGTCAGGCCGCTGCACCTCGACGACACGGTGTTCGCAGGCGCCCGGACGGGCATCCCCGGCCCGCACGCCCACGGGTACGCCCGGCTGCCGGAGGGCCCGGCCGACCTCACCCGGATCAACCCGAGCTTCGGCGACGCGGCGGGCGACGGCATCTCCACCACCGCCGACCTCAACCGCTTCCACGCCGCCCTGTTCGGCGGGCGGCTGCTCTCCCCGGCCCGGTTCGCGGAGATGACGACGGCCGTCCCGGCGCCGATGCTCGGCGCGCACTACGGGCTGGGCCTGATCCGCTACGACCTGCCCTGCGGCGAGATCTGGGGCCACACCGGCGGGATACCGGGCTACAACACGATATGGCTCGGGGCGAAGGACGGAACGCGGCAGTTCTCGCTCTCCTTCAACCTCTCGCAGGGGTCCGAGACGAGCGAGACCTTCACCACGCTGAACGCCTTCATCGAGAAGGCCTCGTGCGGCCCGGCCGCGGCCAGCACGCCGGGCGCCGCGGCGAACTCGCCGCTGAAGCTCCTGCGTTGAGCGACCGGCCGGACGGCGGGGCGGGTGCGGTGCCGAGCCCGGTGAGACCGGTCGGCCGGCACCCGACCCCCGCCGTTCGGCCGGGTCCCGGGATACCCCTGACGGACGGCCGGGGCCTCGGAGGCCGGTCCGCAGGACGACGCGGGGCGGCCCGGACGGATGCGAGCCTGGGTTCCGAGGGCCCGAGGTCCGGGCCGGGGAGGGTGGTTCACCATGGCGTTCGTTCAGGATCGGGCTCCGCGCAGGCGCGGCCGGCGGCCGGGGATGCGGACGGCGGCCGTCGCACTGGCCGGGGCGGCGGTCGTCACGCTCGCCCCGGCGGCGACGGCGGCGACGGCGGCGACGGCGGCGACGGCGGCGACGGCGGCGACGGCGGCGACGGCGGCCAAGCCGGCCACGCCGGCCGGCGTCGACGCCCAGGCCCAGCTGCAGGCGTTCATCACGGACGGCTCCTCGACGGCCGCGTTCGCCGAGGTGCGGCAGGACGGCCGCCGGATCTGGCGGGGCGCGGCCGGCACCTCCGACCTGGCCACCGGGCAGCCGGTCCGGCCGGACGGCCGGTTCCGGATCGGCAGCGTCACCAAGGCGTTCGTGTCGACGGTCGTGCTCCAGCTGGTCGCCGAGGGCAGGCTGCGGCTGGACGACCCGGTGGAGCGCCACCTGCCGGGCGTCGTCCCGAACGGCGGGGCGATCAGCGTGCGCCAACTGCTCAACCACACCAGCGGCCTGTACGACTACCTGGAGGACCCGCAGTTCTTCTACCAGGACGAGGCGAGCCTGCGCGACTACGCCTACGGGTCGCGCCGCTGGCAGGACCACCGGCCCGAGCAGCTGGTCGCGGTCGGCGTCGCGCACGCGCCGTACTTCGCCCCGGGCCAGGGCTGGAAGTACTCGAACACCAACTACGTCCTCGCCGGGATGGTGATCCGCAAGCTCACCGGGAACAGCTGGCAGAGCGAGGTCGAACGGCGGATCGTCAGGCCGCTGCACCTCGACGACACGGTGTTCCCGGCCTCCGAGACCGGCCTGCGCGGCCCGCACGCCCACGCGTACGCCAAGCTGCCGGAGGGTCCGGCGGACATCACCCGGCTCAACACGACCGTCGCCGACGCGGCGGGCAACGGCATCTCCACCCCCGCCGACCTCAACCGCTTCCACGCCGCCCTGTTCGGCGGCAAGCTGCTGCGGCCCGCCGAGCAGGCGGAACTGAAGCGGACGGTGCCGACCGGCTCGGGCACCTCGTTCTACGGACTCGGCGTGGCCCAGGCCGACTTCGGCTGCGGCCCGCTGTGGGGCCACGACGGCGGCCTGCCGGGCTGGGGCACCCTGCTGTTCGGCACGGCGGACGGGACGCGGCAGGTGGCGCTGTCGTACAACCCGTACGAGGGCACGGACCCGTCGGGCCTCGACGCGGCGGTGGTCGACGTGGCGGTCAAGACCCTGTGCGACGGCCGGCCGACCACTCGGACCGACGCGGCGGCCGGGCTCAGGGCGCTGCACTGAGCTCGGGTCAGGGCGGGGCCGACGTCCGGGAGACGTCGGCCCCACCCGTGGAGCGCGGCCCGGTGCCATGACGCCGGCCGCGGCAGGTGCGTCCGACCTGGCCGACCGGGCAGCCGGTCAGGCCGGACGCGCGGCCGGGCACGACCGGCCGAGCGGGCAGGCGGGCAGGCGGGCAGGCGGGCAGGCGCTCGAACCCGCCCGCGGCCTCACCCGCCCCCGACGGCTCCGGACGGCACCTCGCGGCGATCGGCCCGGGGGTCCGCCTGCAGGAACTCCAGCGTGGCCAGTTCGTTCACCGTCGACTGCAGCCGGCTGATCCGGTCCCGGCCGATCCGGACGAGTTCCTCCCCCGCGGCGGCCCACCGGTCGAGATCGGGGGAGAGGGGAGGGATGCCGGCGAGGATGTCGGCACTCTCCTTGAGGGTGATTCCGACGCGTTGCGCGGCGAGGGCGAGTTTGACCCGGCAGATCGCGTCGACGGTGAAACGGCGGGCGTTGCCGCTGCTGCGGTACCCGCTGATCACGCCGTAGCGCTCGTAGAAGCGGACCGCGTTGGGCGTCACCCCCGCAGCCCTCGCCAGCTGGCCGACCGTCAGGGTGGCATGGCCGGCTTCGTGGCCGGAGTGCCCGGTGGTGGTCATGGCATACGTCCCGCGTCCGAGGGTGGATCCTGCCGGTCCAGTGTCCCAGGGGCGCGGCGGTGGCCGCCTGCTCATGTCCGGGCGGCCGGGCCCGCGGTCCGGACCGGGCGCAAGGCCACGGCCCACGTGCGCAGTTCGTTCATCGTCGCGCCCAGCGCCCGCGCCGTACCGGGCGGAGCGACGAAACGGCCGTCGGCGTCGAGGTGCTCCCACGGCATCGGCAGCAGCACCGCCTCCCGGACCGTGGTGGCGCGCAGTTCCGGAAAGACCGTCCGCAACTGCTCGACGGCCCTGATCCCGCCGGAACCCCCGTACCCGACGAACGCGACCGGCTTGTACGCCCACTCGGTGAAGTGCCAGTCGATCAGGTTCTTCACCGGCGCCGGGAAGCTGTGGTTGTACTCCGGTACGAGGAACACGAATCCGTCGGCCTCCGCGAGCCGGCCGGCGATCGGGGACGCGGCCGCCCCTCCCGGTTGCATCTCGTGCATCGGCAGCGGGACCTCGGCGAGGTCGATCACGTCGAGGTCGAGCCAGTCGGTCGCGGCGAGCTCGCGCTCCAACCACGCGGCGAGGGGATCGGCCATCCTGGGCCTGCGCACGCTCCCGATCACCACGGCGACCCGGATCCGGTCCTCGGTCAGGTCCTTGGCGTTGTCTTCTGTCATGACGTCGACGCTAGACATTCGCCTATGGGCGAACTCAACCCGATCGCCCGGGCCGGTCCCCGTTCCGGGGCCGCGGGCCGGCCTCCCCGTCCTCTCCCGCCCTTTCCCGAATTTCTCTGGAACCACCTCCGTCCTGCGGACACCAGATCTGCGTGGAGTCCTCCTTGTCCAGTAAGCAGACGCAGGCCGGCGAGCGCCAGCTGTTCGCCGAGCTCTACGATCAGCACGCTCGCACGGTCTTCGCGCACGCGTACAGGTCCACCGGGGACCGCGACCTCGCCGACGACATCGTCTCCCTCACCTTCCTCGAAGCCTGGCGGCTCCGCAGAAAGCTCCGTGACGAGGTCCTCCACCCCCGTGCCTGGTTGCTGGCCATCGCCACCAATGTGCTCCGCAACACCGCCCGCACGGCCCGCCGGCACCGGGACGCGATGTCCCGCCTGCCCCGGCGCGATCCGATCCCCGACTTCGCCGACGAAGTGGTCAGCCGGATCACCGACGCCAACACGGCGGCCGCCGCCGTCCGCGCGCTCGACCAGCTCGGCGGGCCGGAGCGCGAGGTCTTCACCCTCGTCGTCTGGTCCGGGCTCGGTTACGCCGAGGCCGCCCGGGCCCTGGGCATACCCGTCGGCACCGTGCGCTCCCGGCTCTCGCGCGTGCGGGACAAGCTCCGCCGGATCGTCGACGCCGAGGATCCCCCCGCACCACCCCGGGTGGGCCTCGCCATCAGCCATCAGTCCGTGGGCCACCACCAGGAAAGGCGGCCATGAGCACCACACGCACCGACCAGTCCGAGTGGAACGAACACAGCGAGCGCCGTGAACTCGCCCGGCTGCTCCCCCCGCCGCCCCACCCGGAACCCTCCCCCTCGCAGCTGGCCCTCCGCCGCGACCTCCTGCTCGCCGAGTTCGCCCGGCCCCGCCCCTTCTCCGCCCTCACCGCCCGCTGGCGCGGCCTCGTCGCGGTGACCGCCATCGCCACCGCCGCCGCCATCACGGCCGTCACGCTGGCCCCCGAGCCCTCCTCCTCCCAGGACCCGCGGCCGCCGGCCACCGCGGCCTCCGTGGAACTCCTCGACCGGATCGCCAAGGTCGCCTACGCCCAGCCCCAGCCCCCGGCCCGGGACGGCCAGTTCACCTACCTCCGGACAGTCGCCCACACCAGCACGATGACCGAGGCCTCCGACGGTGCCATGGCGCGCACCGACGCCACCACGGAGACCGAGCGCTGGACCGCCGTGGACGGCAGCAGCCCCGGCCTGGTGCGCCGCGACGGCGCCGACACCTCGCTGCCCGCCGTTCCCCGCGGCTCGCTGGACTCCCCCACCTACCGTCTGCTGACCACCCTGCCGGCCGATCCCGACGCCCTGCTGAAGCTGATCTACACCGACGCCGGGCCGAACCACGGCACCGGGTCGGGCTCGACCGCCGGAGCGGACCACGAGGCCTTCATCGCCATCGGTGACCTCCTGCGCGACTCGGTCGTCCCGCCCCAGACGGGCTCGGCGCTCTACCGCGCCGCCGCCCGCATCCCGGGGGTGGTGGCCGTGGACGACTCGGTGGACGCCGCCGGACGGCACGGGGTGGCCGTGGCCCGGGTGAACGACGGCCGGCGCTTCGAGTGGATCTTCGACCGGACGACCCTGGGACTGCTCGGCACCCGCACCGTCCTGGTGAAGGACGGCCCCTGGGGCAGGTCCGGCGACGAGGTGGAGTCCACCGCCGTCCTCGCCCGGGGCATCGTCGACGTCCCCGGTACGACGGCTCCGGCGGAAACCGTGGAATCAAGCCATTGAGCCAATTCGGCCAGCCATTGACCGGTCCTCGTCGGAACTATTGTGCGAACGGCCGATCCGGCGTTGGGTTCGTGGCAGCACAGTCCTGCCACGACTCATCAGGGGAGAAGTTGACCGTGCGTTCCTTCCGCATGCTCGCCGTCGTCACCGCGGCCGCCGGCGCGCTCGCGCTGGCGGCCCCGGCGGCCACGGCGACGCCCGTGCCGTCCGCGCCGACGGCCCCGTCCGCCGACGCCCGGCAGTCCGCCGGTTCGACGGGGGCAACGCCGTCCAAGCCGGTGATCGCCACCTACAAGGGCGAGAAGATCGACCTGGGCAAGGGCTGGAACGGCGCGCGCGTGTGCACCGAGGTGACCGGCGGTGCCGTCTACTGCCACGACAGCGTCGCCGAGGCCGACGCGGCGCTCGCCGTCATCGACCCGGCGCTCGCCGAGGCCGCCAGGACCGCCAAGGCCGCACCGGCGGCGGCCTCCGGCGTCGTGCTGACCCCGCAGGCGACCTCCGACTGCGGCTACGGCTGGGCCTGCCTCTGGGAGCACTCCACCTTCTCCGGCACCCTGCTGCGCTGGTCGCAGCCGGGCACCAAGTACCTCTCCGACTGGTCGTTCCGCGACATGGCCAGCTCCGCGTGCGTGTACCGCTCCGTCGGCGACATGCAGATCTACGACGACCGGACCCTGCAGCCGGACCCCTCGCTCAACCTGTCGAACGGTTACTGCTACGACTTCACGGGCCTCGGCTACCCGTACGGCGGCAACTGGAACGACAAGGTGGACTACATCAACCTGTAGCCCGCGACCGCCGCGACGCCCGAAGGCCGGCCCCCCTCCCCGGGGTGCCGGCCTCCGTCGTGTTCCGCCGCCCGGGAGCCCGGGTCACACCGCCAGTTCGGCGATGTCCTCCTGCGGGGCCTGCGGGGCCTGCGGGGCCACCGGCGCGGACGGCTTCCGGTTCCGCAGCACCACCGCCGCCAGCAGCGCCGCCGCCAGGACGCCCACCGCGCTCACCGTGAGGGTGGTGGACATCGCCGAGGTGAACGCCTCCCGGGCCTCGTGGGCCAGCCCCGGGTCGCCCTTGGCGCCGGCCTCGACGAGCGCGCCGAGGATCGACTGCCGGGCCTGTTCGGAGGAGCCCGCCGGCATCCTGTCGGCGTAGCCACTGGCCAGCAGCGAGCCGAGGATCGCGATGCCGAGCGCGGTACCGGCCTGCTGGATGGTGTCGTTCAGGGCCGAGCCGACACCCGCCTTCTCCGGCGGGATCTCGCCCATCAGCGCGCCGACGGCGGCCGGCATCGCGAGGCCGGCGCCCAGGCCGAGCAGGGCCAGCGCCACCGCCGGGACGGTGAAGCCGGTGTCCGCGTCGACGGTGCTCAGCAGGACGAAGGAGCCGGCCATCAGCCCCATGCCGACCAGGACCAGCGGGCGGAAGCCGATCCTGGCAGTGAGGCCGGCGCCGGCGCCGTTGCCGATCAGCGCGGCGACCGCCATCGGCACGAAGGCCAGGCCCGCCTTGATGGGCGAGTAGTCCAGCACGAACTGCAGGTACTGGGTGAGGACGAGCAGCAGACCGCCGTTGCCGATCTGCACCAGGGTCAGCGAGAGCGAGCCGCCGCTGAAGTTGCGCTGCCGGAAGAGCGCCAGCGGGACCATCGGCTCCGCCACCACGTTCTCCCAGAGCGCGAAGCCGCCGAGGGCCACGACCGCCACCGCCAGGGAGACCAGCGAGGTGCCGCCGAACGCGCCGTGCTTGGGGATCTCGATGATCCACCAGATCAGTGCGGTCATGCCGACCGCCGACAGGACGGCGCCCAGCGGGTCCGGCTTCTGCCACGGCCCCCGGGACTCGGGCATCAGGACCAGCGCGGCGGTGATCGCCAGCACCACCACCGGCACATTGATGAAGAAGATCGAGTGCCAGGAGAAGTGGTCGATCAGCACACCGCCGAGCACCGGGCTGCCGACCAGGCCGAGCATCGAGACCGACCCCCAGGCCGCCATGGCCTTGCCGCGCTCGTCCTCCTCGAAGACGGTGATCAGGATCGACAGGGTCGAGGGCATGATCAGCGCGCCGCCGACGCCCATCGCCACCCGGCTCGCGATGACCTCACCGGGGTCGGTGCAGAGCGTCGCCGCCAGCGAGGCCGCCCCGAAGAGCAGCAGGCCGACGATCATGACCTTCCGCCGGCCGAACCGGTCGCCGAGGCTCCCCGAGGTCAGCAGCAGGCCGGCGAAGACCAGGATGTAGGAGTCGAGGATCCACTGCGTGTCCTGCGCGGTGGCGTTCAGGTCCTCGGTCATCGACGGCACCGCCACGGTCAGCGCCATGCCGTCGACCACCAGGACGAGCGTGCTGAGACACAGCACGATCAGGATCATCCAGCGCCGCGGATTACGGCCTTCCATGCGTTCTTCCCCTCCGACGGTGCGACGGTGCGCACGACGTTCCGTCAACGCGCACACTGTACGCAGTGCGGAACAGTGTGCGCAATTCTGTTTCCTGTACGCTTCCTGCGAACGTTGTACGCAGGGATGTCCTTGCGCCGATTCCCTTTGAGGGAGGACCGGCCGATGGCCGACATCACGAACCCGATCCCGTCCGTGTGGGCGCGCCGGCAGCGCGAGGCCGAACAGCCCACGCTCAGCCGGGAGGCGATCGTCCGCGAGGCGGTCGCCATGCTCGACGCCGAGGGGGCCGAGGCGCTCTCGATGCGCAAGCTCGGCGCCCGCCTCAACGCCGGCGCGACCTCCCTCTACCGGCACGTCGCCACCAAGGACGAGCTGATCGAACTCGCGGTGGACGAGGTCTTCGGCGAGATCCCCGTCCCGGACCCCGGCGCGTCCGACTGGCGGGCCGACGTCTTCGCGACCTGCGACGCCTTCCGGGCCACCACGCTGCGCCACCGCTGGCTGGGGTCGGTCATCGGCCAGGCCGGGCTGGTCTACCTGGGCCCCAACCTGATCACCGTCTCCGAGCGGATGGCCGCGCTCTTCTCGGCCGCCGGCTTCCCGGAGCCGTCCCGGGCGATCGACACCGTGCTCTCCTTCGTGCTCGGGATGAGCACCACCGAGGCCGCCTTCCTCACCACGGTCCAGCGCAGCGGCCAGAGCGAGGCCGAGTTCATCGCCCGCCTCATGCCCTCCACCCAGGAGGCGGTGGCCGGGCACGAGTTCCTGGCCGGGGCCTTCGCCGAGGCCGAGGCCAACGCCGCCACGGACCCGGCCGTCCTGCGGTACGAGAAGTTCTCCTACGGTCTGAACGTCATCCTCGACGGCCTGGCACTGCGCCTGCCGCGCTAGGGTCCACGGCCGGACAGCGCCGCGGCTCCCCCCGGCCGGTCCCCCGCGCGGTCAGGGCCGGAAGGACGTCGTCGAGGACCGTCCGCCCGCCGTGGGCCCCGGTCAGCCCCACGGCGGGGATCGCCGCACCCGGCCCGGGCGGGCCGGCGGCGGCGGTCATGCCGGCCACTCCCCCTGTCCGGCGGCCGGCCGGTGCCGGTCAGGCCCGCCGGATCACGACGTCGCCGAGTTGCGTCCGGGCCCGCACCTCAAGCGTCTCGGCGGCCTCGCCCGGCGCGTCCGAGGCCTCCAGCGTGTTGCGGACGCCGCCGACCTTGGTGTGCACGTCGAGCCAGGCGGCGGTGCCCTCCCGGATGCCGATCTCAAGGTCACCGATGGAGGTCTGCAGGACGGTGCGGCCGCGGACCACCTCGCCGATCCGGATGGTGCCGTGGGCGGACTTGGCGTCGACGCCGGCCAGCGCGGTGCCGACGGTGATGGCGCCGTTGGAGGAGTTGGCCCGCAGCTCGCCGCCGACCTGGCCGACGACCGTCTCGCCGTTGAGGTTCTTGACCGTCAGGGCGCCCGCGACGCTGTCGATCTCGACCCGCCCCGAGGACAGCACCTCGGCGTCCCCGTCGGCCCGCCCCAGCCGGACCTCCCCGTGGTCGCTCCGCAGGTGGACGGTGGCCGCCTCGTCGACCTGGATCCGGCCGACCGAGGTCTTCAGCCGGCAGTCGCCGAAGACGCCCTCCAGCAGGAAGTCGCCCATCGGGACGTCGCCGCGGACCTCGGAGCCGGCCGGCACCTCGATCGTGACGTCGATCGATCCCGTCCGGCCGAAGATCGACCGCTTCTTCGGGGCCTTGAGGACCAGCCTGCCGTTGGCGCAGGTGATCTTGGTCTGCTCGGCGATCCGGACGTCCGCCTCGGACGCCGGGTCGGCCGGGCGCACCTCGACGACCGTGTCGGTGCGCTTGGCCGCGGTGATCCGCACCGAGCCGATGTCGAACTCCAGGATGACGCCGATCGGGTCGAGGGTGTCGAAAGAAGGCATGGCTGTCCCGTCCTCGTGGCTCTGTCCTGCGGCTTCGCAGGTGGAAGAAGGTGAGAGTGAGCGGATGGCGAGTGGATGGCGGAGGGCCGGCGCGGCGGGCCGACGGGCTAGCGGACCCAGCCCGTGAACCCCTGGCCGGCGACGCGCCTGGTCCGCGGCTCGGGCCGTGCGGGCGCGCCCGGGTCCAGCGCGGCGGCCACGGCCCGGACCAGCCAGGCGTTCACCGAGAGGCCCTCCTGCCCGGCGGCCTCCTCGACCCGGGCCTTGAGGTGGGCGGGAAGCCGGAAGTTGATCCGGGCGGTGTTGCCGTCGTCGGCCGCCTCGCCCGGGCCGCCGGAGGAGCCGGCCGACGCCATGCTTGGCGCCATCGGTGGCACCGGCGGCGCCAACCCCGCTCCGGCCGGCTCCGCGTCGTGGAAGGAGTCGGCGCCCACCGGCACCGAGACCACGAACTCCGGGTCCAGGCCGCGCAACCGGACGTCCACCGAGCCCGGTGCCAGCTCCCGCGTCACCTCCCCCATGGCGTCGGAGAGCGCGTTCAGCAGGGTGAGCCGGGCGGCCGATTCCAAGGGCAGGGTCAGGCGCTCGGCCAGGGCGCGAGCCTCGTCCCCGCCCGCGCCCGCGGCCACCGCGAGCTCGTGCCGGAGGTTGTCGACGTACGGCGTGAGATCCATGACCCGAGAATGGCACATTCATGGCGCCATGTCGAGCCTTTTTGGCGCCACACGATGGCACCACTCGAACGAGTGAGGGGCGCCACCGGCGGTGCGGGGGCGCCCCGGACAGGCGCCGGGGCCCCGCCGGCACCCGCCGACGAGGCCCCGGCGGAGCGGGAACCGCAGGTCAGACCTGGCGCCACCGCGCCAGGTGGGCGTCGATCTCGCCCGCCAGCCGGGCCTTGCCCGGGGCGTCGAGGAAGGAGGCCTCCACCGCGTTCTTCGCCAGCGCCGCCACCCCGGCCTCGTCCAGGCCGAGCAGCCGGGCCGCCACCGCGTACTCGGTGTTGAGGTCGGTGCCGAACATCGGCGGGTCGTCGCTGTTGACGGTCACCAGCAGCCCGGCGTCGACCATCCGCCTGATCGGGTGGTCCTCGATCCGCTCCACCGCGCGGGTCGCGATGTTGGAGGTCGGGCAGACCTCCAGCGGGATCCGGTGCTCGCCCAGGTGGTCGAGCAGCGCCGGGTCGTGGACCGCCTGGGTGCCGTGGCCGATGCGCTCGGCGCCGAGCACCCGCAGCGCGTCCCAGACCGTCTCCGGCCCGGTGGTCTCGCCCGCGTGCGGGACGCTGCGCAGGCCGGCCGCCCGCGCCCGGTCGAAGTAGGGCTTGAACTGCGGGCGCGGGACGCCGATCTCCGGTCCGCCGAGACCGAAGCTGACCAGGCCCTCCGGGGCCAGGTCGACGGCGAGCCGCGCGGTCTCCTCGGCGGCGGCCAGACCGGCCTCGCCGGGGATGTCGAAGCACCAGCGGAGGACCACCCCGAGGTCCTTCTCGGCGCGCAGCCGGGCGTCCTCGATGGCCTCCATGAAGGCGACGTCGGGGATGCCCCGGCTGACCGAGGAGTAGGGGGTGACGGTGAGCTCGGCGTAGCGGATGTTCTGCCGGGCCATGTCCTCGGCGACGCCGTAGGTCAGGGCGCGGACGTCCTCGGCGTCGCGGACGAGGTCCACGACGCTCAGGTAGACCTCGATGAAGTGCGCGAAGTCGGTGAAGGTGAAGTACTCGGCGAGCGCCTGCGGGTCGGCGGGCACCCTGGCCCGGCCCTCGTGGCGGGCGGCCAGCTCGGCGACCACGCGCGGCGAGGCCGACCCGACGTGGTGGACGTGCAGCTCCGCCTTCGGCATCGCGGCGATGAACGCCTCGATCGAGCGGTCCGCGGGGGCCGCGGGGGTGCTGGCGCTGGGGGTTCCGATCCGACTTCCGTCCGGCTGGACCACGGTGGTGCCCTTCTCTGGTTTCTACGCGCGTTTCGGCAGTGTTCGCAAGGATAAGCAGACCGGGCTCAGCCGCCGAGCGCGACCGCCGCGGTGTGGATCAGCAGCCCGGCCAGCGCGCCGACCACCGTGCCGTTGATCCGGATGAACTGGAGGTCCCGGCCGACGTTGGCCTCGATCTTGCGCGAGGCGTCCTCGGCGTCCCAGCCCGCCACCGTCTCGGAGATCAGCGAGGTGATCTCGGCCCGGTAGGTGTCCACCAGGTACTGGGCGGCGTCCTGGAGCCAGCCGTCCGCCTTGGCCTGGAGCTTGGCGTCGGTGGCCAGGCGCTCGCCGAAGCTGCGTACTCCCTCGCGGATGCGCCGGCGCAGCTCGCTCTCCTCGTCCTCGGCCGCGTTCAGCACCAGCGAGCGGACGGCGGCCCAGGTGGAGGCGATGAGGTCCTGCACCTCGGGCCGGGCGAGCAGTTCGCCCTTGGCCCGTTCGACCCGGGCGATGGTCTCCGGGTCGGTCTGCAGTTCGGTGGCGAAGTCGGCGAGGAACTTGTCGATCGCGCCGCGCGCCGGGTGCTGCCGGTCGTCCCGTATGTCGGTGACGAAGCGCATCAGCTCCTTGTGGACCCGCTCGCCGACCTGGTGGTCGATGAACTTCGGGGTCCAGCCCGGGGTCTTCCGGGTGACCCGCTCGACCACCTCGGCGTGGTTCTCGGTGAGCCAGTCGTGCGCCCGGACGGTGATCAGGTCGACCACCCCGTGGTGGCCGCCGTCCGCGACCACCTTGCCGAGCATCCGGCCGGCCGGTTCGGCGACCGAGGTGGCGGCGGCCCGCCGGGTGACCGCCTCGGCGACCACCGCCTGCACGTCGTCGTCGCGCAGCACCGCGAGCACCCCGCGCAGCGCCGCCGAGGCCTCCTTGGTGACCCGCTCCGCGCTGCCGGGCGCGGCCAGCCACTCGCCGAGCCGCCGGGCGATGCCGAGCGCGGCGAGCCGGCCGCGCACCACCTGGCCGGAGAGGAAGTTCTCGCCGACGAAGTCGCCGAGCGAGCGGCCGAAGGCGTCCTTCTTGGTCGGGATGATCGCGGTGTGGGGGATGGGCAGGCCGAAGGGACGCCGGAACAGCGCCGTCACCGCGAACCAGTCGGCCAGCGCACCGACCATGCCGGCCTCGGCGGCGGCGGCCAGATAGCCCGCCCAGGCACCGGCGCCGGCCGCCTTCGCCCAGGTGGCCAGGGCGAAGACCAGGGTCGCGAGGGCCAGCAGGCCGGTCGCGATGGTCTTCATCCGGCGGACGCCGCGTCTCTTCTCCTCGTCGGCCGCGGTGAACCGCATCCCGGGGCCGGTCCCGCTGAAGGCTTCGTCGCTCACCCCGCCAGTCTGCCCGGTAGCCGGCGCGAACGGACGGCGCGCCCGGCTGTCGCGCGCCGGTCCGGTGCCGCAGCCGCCCGCGCGGGCCGGTCCGGACGCCGAGGACCGGGGCGCGGCGGGCGCCGATCTGCCGGGGGATCAGCCCGTCGGACGCCCCGCCGCCGGCACCGCGCCGCCCCGGGAACGGGGCGGCGCGGGCGGCGCGGCGCAGGACGGTACAGACGGTACGGACGGTGCGGCGCCCGCCGGGCCCTCAGCCGATGGCGACCTCCGCGTACATCCGGGCGATCACGTCCTCGATCGCGGGCTCGCGCACCGAGAGGTCGACCAGCGGGTAGCGGGCCGCGACGGCCGCGACCACCGGGGCCGCGCTCTGCTGGGCCGGGAAGGCCAGCCACTGGCGCGGGCCCTCGACCCGGACCACCCGGGCGCCGGGCACGTCGATCGGCGGGCGGGCCTCGGCCAGGTCGACGACCAGCGTCCGCTCGCTGTCGCCGACCGCGTGCAGGCCCTCCAGACCGCCGTCGTAGACCACCCGGCCGTGGTCGATCACCATCACCCGGCCGCACAGCTGCTCGATGTCGGTGAGGTCGTGCGTGGTCAGCAGCACGGTGGTGCCGAGGTCGCGGTTGACCTCGCGCAGGAAGTCGCGCACCCGGCCCTTGCTGATCACGTCCAGGCCGATGGTCGGCTCGTCCAGGTACAGCACGGCCGGGTCGTGCAGCAGGGCGGCGGCGAGGTCGCCGCGCATCCGCTGGCCGAGCGAGAGCTGGCGCACCGGTGTGTCGAGCAGCGCGCCGAGGTCGAGCAGTTCGACGCAGCGTTCCAGGTTGGCGCGATATCGGTGCTCGGGGATCCGGTAGAGCCGGCGGGCGAGTTCGTAGGAGTCGCGCAGCGGGAGGTCCCACCAGAGGGTGGTGCGCTGCCCGAAGACGACGCCGATCCGGCGGGCCAGCGCGACCCGTTCGCGGGCCGGGTCGACCCCGGCGACGCGCAGCCGTCCGGCGGTGGGCACCAGGATGCCGGTGAGCATCTTGATGGTGGTGGACTTGCCGGCGCCGTTGGGGCCGATGTAGCCGACGCACTCGCCGGCCCCGACGGTGAAGGTCAGTCCGTCGACGGCGCGCACCTCGCGCTTCTCGCGCTTCAGCCGGCCGGCCTTGGCGCGGACGGTGAAGGTGCGGCGGACGTCGTCGAGCTCGATCAGTGCCATGGGTCTTCCTTAGAACGAACGGGATGCGAGGTCAGCTGCCGGCGCCGCGGTAGGCGCGCAGTCCGGTCCGCCAGACGAGGCCGGCCACGCACAGGGCGAGGACGGCGGCCAGCGGCGAGGCGAACCGGAAGGCGGCGGGCAGACCCAGCGGGTCGGGCTTGTCGAGGATGTGCAGGGCGGGAAGCCAGTTGACGAAGGCCAGCGGCACGCCGAAGACGGTGCCGGCGACCAGCTCCTTGGCGAAGACCGTCGGCGGGTACTGCAGCACGGTCGCGCCGCCGAAGGTGAAGGAGTGGTGCAGTTCCCCGGACTCGCCCCACCAGAACTGCAGGCTGGCGAAGCCGATGAAGACCGCCGCGAAGATGAGGGTGCCGCAGAACAGCAGCACGGGCACCAGCAGCACCCGGTCCCAGGTCCAGCGGACGTCCAGCATCCACAGCGACCACCCCAGCACGGCCGCCGCCTGCACCGGCCGGCCGAGCCGGCGCAACGAGAACCGTTCGGCGCAGATCTGGGCGAGGGCGGGTGCGGGCCGCACCAGCATGGTGTCCAGGGTGCCGGTGCGGATGCGCTGGCCGAGGGCGTCGACGGTGCCGACGAACAGGCTGGCCGTGCCGAGGGCGAACGCGGAGGTGCCGTAGAGGAAGCCGAGTTCGGGCAGGTTCCAGCCGCCGAGGCTGTCGGTGTGCTGGAACATCAGGATGATCACGACGAAGTCGAGGAAGGTGATGAGGACGTTGGCGACGGTCATCATCACGAACGACGCCCGGTAGGTCATCAGCGCCCTGGTCCACATGGCGGCGGTGAGCCACCAGGAGCGCAGCGCCCACGCGGTCCGGGCGGCCAGCGGGTCCCGGGCCCCGCTCAGCCCGGCGGGCTCACGGGCCGTCAGGGTCGGGTCAGCCACCCTGGACCACCACCTTGCGGGTCGCGAGCAGCTGGACCAGCCGCCCGGCCGCGAGCAGCACCAGCGCCCAGGCCAGCTGGAAGCCCAGCGCGCCGAGCAGCCCGGTGCCGGTGACCCGCTCCAGGAAGACGTCGGTCGGCACCTTCACCAGCGCCGCCCAGGGCAGCACCGGCGCGAGGGAGCCGAGCCAGCCGGGGAAGAGCGCGAGCGGAAGCAGCATCCCGGAGAAGAAGATCGACACCATCACGGCCAGGGTCCGCACCCCCTCCGAGTCGTGCAGCCAGAAGCCGGTGAGCGAGACGAGGAAGCGCACGCCGAAGCTCACGACGACCGCGAGCAGCACCGACAGCAGGAAGACCACCCAGGTCAGCGGGTGTTCCGGCATCCGGGTGCGGAAGACCAGGGCGCCGACCAGCACCGGCGGCACGCCCCGGCCGAGCAGGTGGAAGGCGGCCCGGCCGAGGTCGGTGGCCAGCCACCAGCCCTGGAAGTCCACCGGCCGGTAGAGGTCGACGGCGATGTCGCCGGTGCGGAAGCGCTCCTGGACGTCGTCCTCGAAGCCCCCGCCCAGCACGGCCACCGTCATCAGCAGGGCCTGGCTGACCCAGATGTAGGTGACGGCCGCGGCCTCGTCGTAGCCGCCGAGACCGGGGCGGACCTCCCAGAGGGCCAGGAAGGTGTAGGCGAGGATGAAGCCGAAGACCGTGTTGGTCAGGGCGCCGGCCAGGGTGGCGGCCCGGTAGGTGGAGAAGCGGCGGAACGCGCCGCGCAGGACCGCGGCGTACAGGCCCAGGACGGCGCGCACGCCGCCGGGATCGGGAGGCCGGAGCTCGGCCTGCGACGACTCAAGCTTCTGCATATTGTCTCCTTATCGACAAATGGCGGCACAGGGAGACCCCTGTCCGCGACCGCGCACGCCGAACCGGCTCCGACCGGCTCTGCCCGGGGGGGTCCCGGGACACGGCGGGCGGAGCTCGAACGGGCCGAAGAACCCGAAGTGGCTGCGCTATCTGGTTTGCACCTTTCACCGTACTGCGGCGAGACCCCGCCCGCACCCGGTTTTTCCATCACCCGACCGGAGCCGCCCGCACGCCTGACCCTCGGTCAAATAGCACATAATCTCCGCATGACCCTGAGCACCAGCCGCCGCCGGGCCAGACGGGCCGCCCGACGCGAGGCACGCCGCGCCCTGCCGCTCCGGCGACGGCTGCTGCCCACCTGGCGGGTCACCCTCGGCGCCGTCCTCACCACGGCCCTGCTCGCCGTCGGCGCCTTCGCCGTGCTCTACGCCGTCGTGCCGCTGCCCGACCCCAACGCCCAGGCCGTCGCCCAGAGCAACGTCTACCTCTACGCCGACGGCGTCACCGAGATCGCCCGCACCGGGGCCGTCAACCGCACCGACGTCACCATCGACCGGATCCCGGTCAGCACCCGGCAGGCCGTCGTCTCCGCCGAGGACCGCACCTTCTACCAGAACCGCGGCATCGACCTGACCGGCATGGTCCGGGCCGGCTGGAACACCCTGACCGGCCAGGGCATGCAGGGCGGCTCCACCATCACCCAGCAGTACGTCAAGAACTACTACCTCACCCAGAGCCGGACCATCGAGCGCAAGGGCCGCGAACTGCTCATCGCCCTCAAGGTCGACCAGCAGCGCGGCAAGGACGAGATCCTCGCCGGCTACCTCAACACCAGCTACTTCGGCCGCGGCGCCTACGGCATCCAGAGCGCCGCCCGCGCCTACTACGGCGTCGACGTCTCCGAGCTGACCCTCCCGCAGAGCGCCTACCTCGCCGCCCTGCTCCAGGCCCCCAGCGCCTACGACGTGAAGACCGCCACCCCCGCCAACCGCGAACGGGCCGTCGCCCGCTGGCACTACACCCTCGACGGCATGGTCCAGCTCGGCTTCCTCGGCGCCGGCGAACGCGCCGCACTCGACTTCCCCGACCCGATCGACCCCCAGCCCGCCAACGGCCTCTCCGGCCAGGCCGGCTACCTGGTCGGCGTCGCCGACGACTACCTGGTCGGCAGCGGCATCCTGGACAGCGCCACCCTCAAGGCCGGCGGCTGGCGCATCACCACCACCTTCGACCAGCAGAAGCAGGACGCCTTCGCCCGCGCCGTCCACGACGAGCTCACCGACGAACTCGACCCCGCCGCCCGCCCCGACACCGACACCGACGTCCGGGTCGCCGGCGCCTCCGTCGAGCCCGCCACCGGCCGCGTCGTCGCCGTCTACGGCGGACCCGACTACGCCAGGCAGCCCTACAACGACGCGCTGCGCCAGGACAACCAGATCGGCTCCACCTTCAAACCCGTCGACCTCGCCGCCGGCCTCACCTCCAACCACAGCAACGGCGACGGCCTGCCGATCACCACCGAGACCCGCTACGACGGCACCAGCGAACGCCCCGTCACCGACGGCCCCACCCCCTACGCGCCGCCCAACGAGGACGACATCGACTACGGCACCATCACCCTGCGCCAGGCCATGGTGAAGTCCGTCAACTCGGTGTACGCCCAGGTCGGCGTGGACGCCGGACTCGACCACGTCCGGGAGACCGCCGTCCGGCTCGGCATCCCCGCGGACGTCCCCGGCATGGACCCGGCCAACACCTCGATGACCCTCGGCACCGCCACCCCCAGCGCCCTCGACCTGGCCGGCGTCTACGCCGCCCTCGCCAACCACGGCGGGGCCCACCGCCCCTGGTCGGTCGCCGCGCTGGAACGGGTCAACCCCGGCACCGGCCCGGTCGACGCACCGGAGCTGCCCGGGCACGAGGCCGCCGCCGCCCTCGACCGGGGCACCGCCGACGCCGTCACCGACGTCCTGCGCGAGGTCATCAGCGCCCGCGGCACCGGCGCCGCCGCCCTCGACCTCGGCCGCCCCGCCGCCGGGAAGACCGGCACCACCGACGCCAACCTCTCCGCCTGGTTCGCCGGCTACACCCCCGAACTCGCCACCGCCGTCGGCCTCTTCCGGGAGAACCCGAAGACCCACGCCAAGGAACCGCTGGCCGGCACCGCCGGCTACGCCCGGATCAACGGCGGCGCCTTCCCCACCCGGATCTGGACCGCCTACATGGCCGACGCCCTGGAGGACACCGCCGTCCAGGGCTTCGACCTCGAACCCAGCCGGGGCAACACCCGGCCCACCGCCGACCGGCCCGCCGGCACCCCGAGCGCCACGGCCACCGCGACCGCCACCCCCACCGCCCCCGCACCGTCCCCGGACCCGACGGGCGGCCGCGACGGCACCGTCCAGGCCCCGGCCGCACCGGCCGCACCGGCAGTCCCCGCCGCGCCGGCCGCGCCCCGGCGGCCCACCACGGCCACCACCGCGCCCACCACCGAGCCGGCCCCCGACCGGACCACCACCGCCCCCGAACCGTCCACCCCCGGGGAACCCGCCCCGCAGGACCCCGCGCCACCGCAGCCCGCCCCCAGCACCCGGCCCACCGCCGACCGGCCCACCGCCGCGCAGCCGACCACCGCCCCCGGCAAGGCCCCGGACCCGACCCCGCCCGCCACGGTCCCGCCGCCTGCCACCCCCAGGCCCCCCGCCACCGTCCAGCCGGTCACCCCTCCCCCGGCGTGACCGCTCAGGCCGACAGCTCGCGCTCCAGCGGCGTCCGGAACCGCGGCGTCACCCTGACCTCCCCCAGCCAGCCCGCCAACCGCTCCGCCTGCGCCGCGACGGCCGCGACCGCCCCCGCCCCCACGTCCTCGAACAGCCGCCACACCACCTCGCCGTCCGCCCGCTGCGCCCAGCCGCCGACCACCCGGCCGCACCACCACACCGTCGGCCCCGCGTTCCCCGCCCGGTCGAACAGCGCCGGCACGTCCTCCGGCCGCAGGTACCAACCCCGGCCCCGCCAGCCCATCACCGCCGGATCCAGCGCCGGCAGCAGCGCCGCCCACGGCTCCGGCTCCGCCACCGCCCCCTCGTCCCCCGGCAGCACCAGACCCACCGCGCCGCCCTCCAGCGCGACCTCCACCGCCTCCAGGTCGGCCAGCGCCCGACGCACCTCCCCCAGCGTCCAGCCCGTCCACCACTTCACGTCCTCGACGGTGCCCGGCCCGTACGCCGCCAGCCAGCGCCGCACCACCTCCGCCTTCGCCTCCCGCACCGGCACCTCCGGCCAGGGCGCCACCGGCGCCCACGGGTAGCTGCTGCTCAGCCACGACCCGCGCGGCCGGCACCGGCGCACGTGCCCGTCCGAGGCCAGCAGCCGCAGCAGCCGGCTCCCCACGCTCTGCTTCGCCTCGTACGGCTTGCCCACCGCCATCAGCATCGTCTCGCGCAGCGCCGGCACGTCCGCGCCCAGCTCGGCCGTGGTCGCCTCGCCGCGCACCGCCAGCGCCTCCAGCACCGCCCGCTCGGTCCGCGCCAGCCGGGCCTCGCTCCACCCCTCGGCGAACTCCCCGAGGTGCTTCAGCAGGGTCGCCCGCTCCTTGGCCGCGATCTGCCGCGCCGCCGCCGCGCTCACGTACGGCGCGAACTCCTCGGTCACCGCGAAGAGCGTCCGCCGCATCGACAGCAGCTTCACCAGCGAGACGTCGTCGTACAGCGCCCGCTCCACCGCGGCCGCCGACGGCTCGCGCAGCCGCGCGCACGCCGACAGGTACACCGTCGCGGCATCGGTGGCGTGCAGCCCGACGACCGCGTCGGCCACCTCCTCCACCCGCGCCGCCCGCCCCTCGGGCGCCAGCAGCAACCGCCGCCCCAGCCGCGCCCGCCGCTGCCCGTCGCCGACCGGACCCGCTCCGTTGATCGCCATGGGCGGATCCTAGGGCTCGTCTTCACACCCCCGCCTGCCGGATGCCGCCGGAGACGTCCGGAGACGCCGGTGGGCCGCCGCGCCCTCGGCACGGCGGCCCACCCGGGCCCCACGGTTACAGGTACAGCCCGGTCGACCCCTCGGTGTCGCCGAAGCGCATCGCCGCGACGGCGTGCAGGTCACGCTCGCGCAGGAGGACGTAGGTGGCGCCGCGGACCTCGACCTCCAGCTTGTCCTCGGGGTCGTACAGCACCCGGTCGCCGGGCTCGACGGAGCGCACGCTCTGGCCGACGGCGACCGCCTCCGCCCAGGCGCAGCGCTTGGAGATCTCCGCGGTCGCCGGGATCAGGATGCCGCCGGTGGAACGGCGCTCGCCCTCGCCGGCCTCGGTCTTCACCAGGACGCGGTCGTGCAGCATCTTGATCGGGAGCTTCTCGCCGAGCCGGTCGTGACGCGGCGCGTCGCCCTCGGCGGGGAGGGACTGCTGGGTCGGTTCGTCGTTCGTACTCACGACCCCGAAGGTACCGCTCCCAGGCGCGGCGCGTGCGGCCGCCCCGGCAGGCGAACGGCCCCGGGCCGGGCACCGGGTGCCCGGCCCGGGGAGGGCCGGGTGGCGGTCAGCCCTTGCGGCGCTTGCGCGCCGAGGCGACCAGCAGCACCAGGCCGACGCCGACCAGCGCGGCCGGGACGATCCGCTCCTTGCGCGGCTGCCCCTTCTCGTCCACGAACTGCGCCCGGGCCTGCTCGACCAGGCCGCTCGCGGCCACGTACGCCCGGCCGGCCTTCTCCTCGACGGCGGCCACGGCCTTCGCCTTGACCTGGGCGGAGATGGTGGTCGGGTGCACGCGCACGGCGAGCTCGTCCAGCGTCGCCGCCAGCTGGGTGCGGGTCCGGGAGATGTCCGCCTCGATCTGGGCGGTCGTCCGCGCCGACTTGTCCGTACTGCTCGCCTCGCCCACTCGGGCCACCCCATTCACTGATGTTCGTCCTGTGCGACTGACCCAGTGTGTCAGCTGCCACGTGGGGCCGCGCGGCCCCACCCACCATCGGAGGTAAGTTTGCCGTGGTACGACCGCCCGTCCAGCACCAGGAGAAACCCCGTGAGTGAGCGTCTCCAGCCCGGCGACACCGCGCCCGCCTTCACCCTGCCCGACGCCGACGGCAACGAGGTGTCCCTCGCCGGCCACCTCGGCCGCAAGGTGATCGTCTACTTCTACCCGGCCGCGCTCACCCCCGGCTGCACCAAGCAGGCCTGCGACTTCACCGACAACCTGGAGGTCTTCTCCGGGGCCGGCTACGACGTCATCGGCATCTCGCCGGACAAGCCGGAGAAGCTCGGCAGGTTCCGCGAGACCGAGAACCTCAAGGTCACCCTGCTCTCCGACCCGGAGAAGAAGGTGCTGGAGGCCTACGGGGCGTTCGGTGAGAAGAAGCTGTACGGCAAGACCGTCACCGGGGTGATCCGCTCCACCGTCGTCGTGGACGAGCAGGGCAAGGTCGAGCACGCGCTGTACAACGTCAAGGCGACCGGCCACGTGGCCAAGCTGCTGCGGGACCTCAAGGTCGCGACGGACTGACGCACCGTCCGGGCGCGGCGGCGGCGGGTGACGGTTCGTCACCGCCGTGTCCCGGTGCTGTCCGCGCTCTGCCCGGAACCTGTCGGCGGGGGCCCGGGACCCTCTAGCGTTCTGCTCACCGGGTGCCGGTCGCCCCGGGTTCCGTCCTTGTTCACAGGAGTAGAGCCGTGCAGAGTGCCAGATCCGTGTCCACCGCCCGTGTCGCCGTCGCCGGCGCGATCGTCGCGGCGCTCGCGCTGACCGCCTGCGGGCCGGAGAACGAGGACACCGCCGCACCGCCGACCACCCCCGCCGCGACCACCCCCGCCGCGACCGCGCCGGCCACCGCGTCCGCCCGACCGACCTCCGCCGCCCCGGCCGCGCCGACCTCCACCGCCCCGACCTCCGCCGCTCCGGCCGCCCCCACCTCCGCGGCCCCGGCCGGCAAGCGCCAGGTGGTCGAGGCGAGGACGGCCGGCGGGCTGGCGAAGACCATCGGCCAGGACGCGGTCTCCGACGTCGCCGTCGACCCGGGCGAGATGCGCGAGAACATGCACATGGTGCTCGCCAACTTCGACCGCCCCGGACAGACCTCCGGCCGCCGGATCCTGCTGATCGCCGTCGACAACATCCCCGAGGACCCGGCCAAGCGCCGCGAGCACCTCTGGCGCGGCATGATCGACTACGCCCTGCAGAACGGCTCCACCGGCGACCCGACCACCGCCACCCCGTTCCCGGCCGGCCCGCTCGGCGGCTCGCTGGAGTGCCTGAAGCTGCCGGAGGCGCCCACCACCGACGTCATCTGCGGCTGGTCCGACACCTCCACGGCCGGCGTCGCGCTGTTCCCGAAGACCACCCCGGCCGAGGCCGCCGCCCTGTTCACCAAGATGCGCGGCGACATCGAGAAGTAGACCCGGGCGGGCCCGGACACGAAGCAGCGGTGGCGGCGCACCCCCCGACCGGGTGCACCGCCACCGCCGTCTCTCACCTCAGGCGACCGCTGTCATCAGCAGGCGCCGAGGTCGCTCCAGACACCCCAGGCGCCGCTGGCGCTCGGGTCGTCGCCCTTGGTCCACCACTTGTTCTGGTAGTAGTGGCCCTTCCAGGAGACCTTGGTCGGGGTGGCGTAGGTGGTGCCCGCGTCCCAGCTCGGCGCACCCGCGCAACCGGCCGGCGTGGTCGGCGGCGTCGTGGGCGGCGTGGTCGGCGGAGTGGTGGGCGGGGTGGTGGGGGGCGTGGTCGGCGGCGTCGTGGGAGGCGTCGTCGGCGGGGTGGTCGGAGGCGTCGTGCCGCCGTCCACCGCACCGCGGGTCAGGTCGCCCTTGAGGCCGTACAGCGTGCCGCCCACGTTGACCGTCCAGTTGGACGGGGTGGACACCGGCAGGTAGTAGACGAAGTCCATGTCGATCGACGCGCCCGGCGCCAGCGACTGCCAGCCCGGCAGCTTCACCGAGACTCGGTTGTAGGTGCCCTTGAGGCCGCCCACGTTGCCGGTGCCGGGGTGGTCCTGCTTGATCACGGTGAGACCGAAGCCCGACTGGTCCTTGGCGTTGCCCGGGGCCGAGTTGCTGTAGTCGAACTGGAACTCGGTGCCGCCCGGCAGGGTCTGCGTCGAGTTGTTGACGATGTGGATCTTCGGGTTGATCGGGTAGTTCGAGTCACCCAGCGCGAAGTTGGTGAACGACACGTCGATCGGCAGGGTCTGCTGCGGCAGCGCGACCGTCGAGCGGATCGCGCCGTACGGCGAGGCCGCCTTGAACTTGTCGTACATCAGCGTGGTCAGCGTGTCACCGGGCACGTACTGGCCCTTGCCGCCGTTGGCGGTCGCGTCCCACTTGTAGTCGCCCGCGAGCTCCCAGATCATCGTGCCGCCGGCACCCTGGTTGACGATGTAGTCGGCCTTGGCGGCGATCGACTGCTCGTCCTCGGTGGACAGGTACACCTTCTTGGCGTCGTTCCACAGCCACGGCGCCACCAGGGTGGAGCTGTAGTTGCGCACGTAGCTGCCCTGCAGGGCGGTGTCGGTCACGCCGTACTTGGAGAGGTAGTCGGGCACGATGCCCTTCTCCAGGTTCTTGGCGTGCCACATCGGGTTCGACCCGGCCGGGGACTCCTTGCCCGCGTCGTCCTTGTCGTTCCAGATGTTGTCGATGCCGACCGCGCCGTCACCGCACGAGGTCAGGCCGGAGCCGACCGGGCAGGTGGTCGCCGCGGCGGTGCCCCAGAGGCCGTTGGTGCCGCCCTGGACGTTCTTGAAGCCGCGGGTGTAGTACGGCAGGCCGACGTTGATCCGGCCGGCCGGCATCGCGCCGCGGAAGTAGTGGTACGACCAGTCGGCGTTCAGGTAGCCGATGCCGCCGTACTGACCGGTGCCGTAGACGTTGGCCGCCGCCAGCTCGCCGTCCTTGCCGTCGTCGAACAGCGCCGCGTTCGGGCCGACGTACTTGTTCCAGGAGCCGTGCAGGTCGTACGACATGATGTCGACGTAGTCCAGGTACTGCGCGATCTGGAAGGTCTCCATGCCGCGCAGCAGGTAGCCGGACGAGGGGGCCGCGACCGAGAGCAGGTAGTGCTTGCCGTCGGCGGCGCCGGCCCGGTCCAGCTTCTCGCGCAGCGTCTTCATCAGCGCCGCGTAGCCCTTGGCCAGCGAGCCGCGCTTGCTGTTGGCGAGCTGCCAGTCCAGCGGGTTGCCCGCGTCCTTCATCGAGGTCGGGTACTCGTAGTCGACGTCGACGCCGTTGAAGCCGTACTTCTTGATGAAGTCGACGGCCGAGTTGGCGAAGGTGTCGATGCCCGCCTGGTTGACGCTGCCGTCGGGGTTGACGGTCATCGAGTAGAAGCCGCCGGAGTTGACGCGCTTGCCGTCGTCGCCGAAGTACCCGCCGGTCTCGGTCCAACCGCCCACCGAGATCATCGTCTTGACGTTCGGGTACTGCTTCTTGTACTTCGTCAGCAGGTTGAAGTGGCCCTTGTAGGGCAGCGACGGGTCGAGCTCGGCGCCGGGCACGCCCGGGAAGGACATCCCGGTGGCCGGGTTGTCCGGGTTGTCGGTGCCGACGGACAGCTTGTTGTCCGAACCGACGTGGGCGAACGCGTAGTTGAGGTGCGTGACCTTGTTCCACGGGATGTCGCTCACCAGGTACGGCTTGGTGCCGTCCTTGCCGGTGCGCCAGCTGGTGAAGTAGCCGATGATGCGGCGCTGGTGGTCCGCGCCCATCTTCTCGCGGCCGTTGGTGTCGTAGACGCTGCAGTACGGGACGTCGACGCCCGGGGTGGCGTAGAGGCCGTCGGGGCGACAGGCGGCATTGTCGACGGTGGCGGACGCCTGGGACGGCGCCGCGCCCAGCGTGGCCACCAGCAGGCCGGCCATCGCGGCAGCCGCCAGCGAGGCCAGGCCGGCGCGGGCCGCCGGGCTCGTGGAACGACGGGCAGCGGTGGGACGCCGCTCCGCCGAGGATCGGATCAACACTCGGTCCTCCGGGCAGAGTGTCGGCGCGTGCCTGTGGGGGAGCACGCACGTGGGGGAAACCAGATTGGCGCCGAAGCTATGTGGTCTGAACCACATAGGTCAATAGGTCTGTACCAATTGGTAATCAATTCCCCAACATCCCCGGTCGAACGGCCGATTGTCGACGGTCCCCGACACACCACCGGCCCCGGCCCCCCGTGCGGCCCTCCGCATGCCGACCATCTCGCCACCACCTCCCACCGCGCCGGCCGCGCCCCCGTGACCGAACGGCCCACCGATCGTTCACCTGTCCGGGGACGGGCGCGCACGAGCCCGGAGGGGGAGCCATGGCGGTCAGGTACACCCGCGAACTGCTGACGGCGGTCGCCGCGGAGTCGTCCAGCATCAACGACATGATGAGACGCCTGGGCGTGCCGATGGCGGGCGGCACCCACAGCTACCTGAGCAAGCGGTTGCGGTACTACGGCATCGACACCTCGCACTTCACCGGCGGCAGGCCCGCCTACGAACGCCGGCGCTACAGCCGGGAGCAGCTGGCCGAGGCCGCCGCGAGGACCACCGGGATCGGCCCGATGCTGCGCGAGCTGGGCGTCGTGCCGTACGACAGCGCCTACTCCTACATGAAGCGACGGCTGGCCGAGTTCGGCATCGACACCTCGCACTTCACCACCTCGCACGTCGCCGAGGAGGGTCCCGGCGACGAGGTGATCGCGGCCGTCCGCGAGCAGTCCAGCATCGCCGGGGTGATCCGCGCTCTCGGCCTCCGCGAGGGCGGCGGCGCCCGCAAGCTCGTCAAGGACGCCATAGCCCGCCACGGGCTGGACACCGGCCACTTCACCGGGTCGGCCCACAACCGGGGTGCGAGGACCGGCCCACGGGTCCGTCCGGACGAGCTCCTGGTGGCGCTGCCGCCCGGCAGTCACCGTGTTCCCGGCGACCGGCTCCGGGCGATGCTCGTCCACATCGGCACACCGGAGGTCTGTTCCGGCTGCGGCACCCCACCGCTCTGGCGCGGGCTTCCGCTGACGCTGGAGGTCGACCACGTCAACGGCGACTGGCTCGACAACCGGCGCGAGAACCTGCGGCTGCTCTGTCCGAACTGCCATGCCGTCACGCCGACGTACTGCGGGCGGAACCGCAGGGCTGTTATCGGCGAACCCGACAGCCGGTAGGCTTGTGCTGGCGTGCGCCCGTACCCCAGCTGGCTAGAGGGCTGCGACTTAGGATCGCAGTGTCGTGGGTTCGAGTCCCACCGGGCGTACCAAGCAGAGCGGCCCGCTTGCCTTCGGATCGAAGGCAAGCGGGCCGCTGCCCTTTCTGCGGTCCTCAGCCGAGGAGGGTCTTCACGACCGGGGCGAGGGCGCGGAAGGCCTGGCCGCGGTGGCTGATGGCGTTCTTCTCGGCGGGGGTGAGTTCGGCGCAGGTGCGGGATTCGCCGAGGGGCTGGAGGATCGGGTCGTAGCCGAAGCCGCCGGTGCCGGCGGGGGCGGTGCGCAGGGTGCCGAGGAGGCGGCCCTCGACGACGCGCTCGGTGCCGTCGGGGAGGGCGAGGGCGGCGGCGCAGAAGAAGTGGGCGCCGCGGTGCTCGGGGGCGATGTCGGAGAGCTGGGCGAGCAGCAGGTCGAGGTTGGCGCGGTCGTCGCCGTGCCGGCCGGACCAGCGGGCGGAGAAGATGCCGGGGGCGCCGTTCAGGACGTCCACGCACAGGCCGGAGTCGTCGGCGACGGCCGGCAGGCCGGTGGCGCGGGCCAGCGCGTGCGCCTTGAGCAGGGCGTTCTCGGCGAAGGTGACGCCGGTCTCGGGGACGTCGGGGATCTCCGGGTAGGCGTCGGCGCCGACCAGTTCGACGTCCAGGCCGGCGTCGCCGAGGATGTCGCGCAGTTCGGCGACCTTGTGCTGGTTACGGGTGGCGAGGATGAGTCGAGTGGTCATGAACCCACCCTAAACCGGACGGGAGGGATGATCTCGCGTCAGCTCACGCAGACCTTGGTGAGGTTCGAGGCGGCGTCGCCGAGCGGCTTGAAGTCCGGCACCTGCTTGTTGTTGATCGCCTGCTGGACCTTGTCGACCTGGGTGCCGAGGTCGGTGATGGCCTGGGCGACGTCGGTGTCCTCGGAGTTCTTGCCCAGCTGGTCGAGGTCGTTCTTCAGCTTCTGGATCGCCTGCCCGGCGGCCGCCGCGTCGTTGCTCGCGTTGCCGTAGGCGTCGCGGACCTCGTTGATGTCGTCGGCGATCTTGACGGTGGTGTTGCCGCAGTCGATGGCCTTCTGGGCGGCGGAGCAACTGACCGCGCTGAGCGGGAGGATGGCGATCAGGCCGGCCACGGCGAGCATGGTGGGGCGGGCGATGCTCTGGGGCATCCGGTCCTCCTGGGTGCGCGGGTATCCGGAAGGGAAGGACGCGCGCTGAGGGGTGCGCGGTTCCCGCAACGGGTGCTGCTGCGGGAACCGTACGGGCTCCGGACCCGGCGTGTACAGCGGCCGGGCCCGGAGCCCGGTGATTTCCGGAAACCCAAGCGGAGGCGTTGCCTCAGGGGGTAGGTGGCCCCGGAGGGTCAGGCCTCCAGCTCGCCCAGGACCTTGCGCTGGACCTCGTCGAGCTCGGCGCAGCCGAGGGTGCCGAGGTCGAGCAGGCGGTCGAGGAGCGCGCGGTCGAAGGGGGCGCCCTCGGCGGTGCCCTGGACCTCCACGAAGCGGCCGTCGGAGGTGCAGACGATGTTCATGTCGGTCTCGGCGCGGACGTCCTCCTCGTACTGGAGGTCGAGCATCGGGACGCCGTCGATGATGCCGACGCTGACGGCGCTGACGCCGCCGGTGATCGGCTTGCCCTTGGCGCGCAGCAGCTTGCGCTCGCGGGCCCAGGTGACGGCGTCGACGAGGGCGACGTAGGCGCCGGTGATGGCGGCGGTGCGGGTGCCGCCGTCGGCCTGGAGGACGTCGCAGTCGAGGACGATGGTGTTCTCGGCGAGGGCGCGGTGGTCGACCACGGCGCGCAGCGAGCGGCCGATGAGCCGGCTGATCTCGTGGGTGCGGCCGCCGAGGCGGCCCTTGACGGATTCGCGGTCGCCGCGGGTGTTGGTGGCGCGCGGGAGCATGGAGTACTCGGCGGTGACCCAGCCCTCGCCGCTGCCCTTGCGCCAGCGCGGGACGCCCTCGGTGACGCTGGCGGTGCACAGCACCTTGGTGTCGCCGTAGGAGATGAGGACGGAGCCTTCGGCGTGCTTGCTCCAGCCCCGTTCGATGGTGACGGGGCGGAGCTGGTCGGGGGTGCGGCCGTCGATGCGTGACATAGGCACCGAGCGTAGTCGGTTTCGGTGGGTGCTCCGGGTACGTTCCGAGGCGTCCCGGGACGTCCCGAGGCGTCCGGGTCTGCCCGGGAGGGCGGGCGGGGGTGCCCGGACGTGCCGCGGCCCGCCGGCCGGAGGGGCGGGCGGGCCGGGCGGAGTGAGCCTGGTGGGCTCAGCTCACATCATGTCCTCGATGTCGGCGGCGATCGGGTCGGCGTCGGTGCCGATGACGACCTGGATCGCGGTGCCCATCTTGACGACGCCGTGGGCGCCGGCGGCCTTGAGCGCGGCCTCGTTGACCAGGGAGGCGTCCTTGACCTCGGTGCGCAGGCGGGTGATGCAGCCCTCGACCTCTTCGATGTTGTCGATGCCGCCCAGACCGGCGACGATCTTCTCAGCCTTGCTGGCCATTGCTTTCTCCCTCTGTCGCGGCCCGTCGGCTGCTCTGCCGGGTGCCGTCTCCTGCGCGGTGACCTCGGTCACGGTGACGCGTGGTCAGTGGTCGGTCGTGCCGTGGCGTGCTGCGGAGCAGCGCGACCAGCATGACCCGAGCCGGACCGATATGCCACGTTAGTCCACTTTCGGCCCATTCCGGCGCGCAGACCCAGGACGGGCGTCCGAGGATGACGAACAGTGGGGCCGTCTCCCGGCGCGCGGCCTGCGTCCCAAAAGTGGTCTACACCAATATATGTGTACTCCGATGAACGCAGGAAGGGCCCCGGGTGTTCCCGGCCCCCGCCCGAGGCTCCCGGCGGGGGCCACCGGCCGGACACTGCACTCGGAGGGCGAAGGATGAGTTCGGCAGGCGCCACGGCACCGCGGACCACGTGGTGGCACACCTTCTACGGCGGCCTCCAGAAGATGGGCCGCTCGCTCCAGCTGCCGGTGGCGGTGCTCCCGGCCGCCGGCATCCTCAACCGGCTCGGGCAGGACGACGTCTTCGGCAAGGACGGCCTCGGCTGGGACAACGTCGCCAAGGTCTTCGCCGCGGCCGGCGGCGCGCTGCTGGACTCCTCGCTCGGCCTGCCGATGCTGTTCTGCATCGGCGTCGCGATCGGCATGGCGAAGAAGGCCGACGGCTCGACGGCGCTGGCCGCGGTGGTCGGCTTCCTCGTCTACTACAAGGTGCTGCACGCCTTCCCGGAGGACTGCAAGCCGCCGACGGTGCTGGTGAGCGACCAGTGCGTGGACTACACCTCGGCGAAGGCGGCGGCCGCGACGTACCAGAACCCGGGCGTGCTGGGCGGCATCCTGCTCGGCCTGATGTCGGCCTGGCTCTGGGTGCGCTTCCACCGCACCAAGCTGGTCGACTGGCTGGGCTTCTTCAACGGCCGCCGGCTGGTGCCGATGATCACCGCCCTGGTCGGCATGCTGCTCGCCGTCGTGGCGGTCTGGGTGTGGCCGCCGATCGGCCGCGGCCTCAACACGTTCAGCCAGAACCTCGCCGACCTGGGCGCGGGCGGCGCGGGCATCTTCGGCGTGTTCAACCGGGCCCTGCTGCTGATCGGCATGCACCAGTTGCTGAACACCTTCGTCTGGTTCCAGTTCGGCGAGTTCACCAAGCCCGACGGCACGGTCGTGCACGGCGACATTCCGCGGTTCCTGGGGGGCGACCCGACCGCCGGGCAGTTCCAGTCGGGCTTCTTCCCGATCATGATGTTCGCGCTGCCGGCCGCCGCGCTGGCCATCGCCCACGCGGCCAAGCCGCACCGCCGCAAGGAGATCTACGGCCTGATGCTCTCGGTCGGCCTGACCTCCTTCGTGACCGGTGTCACCGAGCCGATCGAGTACTCCTTCGCCTACATCGCCCCGGCGCTGTACGGCGTGCACGCGCTGCTGACCGGCGCCTCGATGGCCGTCACCTGGGGGCTGGGGGTGCACGACGGCTTCAGCTTCTCGGCCGGCCTGATCGACTACGTGATCAACTGGGGGCTGGCCACCAAGCCGTGGCTGATCATTCCGATCGGCCTCGGCTTCGCCGCCGTGTACTACGCGCTCTTCCGCTTCATCATCGTGAAATTCGACCTGAAAACTCCGGGGCGGGAGGACGAGAGCGAGGTCGAGGACGTGACCAAGGCATAAACCGAGCGTCACCGCGCGCGAATCCGAAAAGGCCCCCGGACCAACGGTCCGGGGGCCTTCGGCATATCCGGGCGGGCCTATGGCCCCGGCGCCGAGGCCGCCCCGCAGGGCGGCGCGGCCGCTCGGTGACCGGCCGGTGACCTGCCGTGGAGTCCTCGGCGGCGGCGGCTTTTTGTTGCGCAAATAGCCAAAATGCCAATCACGGCGGGTAATCAAGATCGTCGATCCGCAACTAGGTTTCGATTTCATAGCGCTTCCCATCTGCGGTGCTTTCGAGGGTTCCCCGACCCCTCCGCCCGTGCTACAAAACTGGTCTACACCACGTGTGGTGTAGACCAGTTCGCGGTTCGGCCCCCTGTGCACCTTCCCCCCGACCGACCCGCCCTTGCCGTTAGGAAGCCACCCCCATGAGTCAGTCTGCGCAGGCACCGGCGCCCGCCACGGCTCCGGCCGCACCCAGTCCCACGAAGAAGTTCGGCCAGAACCTGCTCCAGGGTCTGCAGAAGATCGGCCGCAGCCTCCAGCTGCCCATCGCCGTTCTCCCCGCCGCCGGTCTGCTGATGCGTCTGGGCCAGGACGACGTCTTCGGCAAGGACGGCCTCGGCTGGAACAAGGTCGCCGCGGTCTTCGCCACCGCCGGCAACGGCGTCTTCGACAACCTGCCGCTGCTCTTCGCGGTGGGCATCGCCATCGGCTTCGCCAAGAAGGCCGACGGTTCGACCGCCCTCGCCGCCCTGGTCGGCTTCCTGGTCTACAAGAACGTGCTGACCGCGTTCCCGATCACCGAGGGCCACATCGCCGACGGCAAGTGGGTCGCCGCGACGTACCAGAACCCCGGCGTCCTCGGCGGCATCGTGATCGGTCTGCTCAGCGCCGTGCTGTGGCAGAAGTACCACCGCACCAAGCTGGTCGACTGGCTCGGCTTCTTCAACGGCCGCCGTCTCGTCCCGATCATCATGGCCTTCGTCGGCACCGCCGTCGGTGTCCTGTTCGCCCTGACCTGGGGCCCCATCGGCGACGCCATCAAGAGCCTGAACGACACCCTCATCGGGGCCGGCGCGTTCGGCGCCGGCGCCTTCGGCCTGGTCAACCGCGGCCTGCTGCCGGTCGGCATGCACCAGTTCGTGAACTCCTACGCCTGGTTCCAGACCGGTGACTTCACCAAGGCCGACGGCACCGTCGTGCACGGCGACCTGACCCGCTTCTTCGCCGGTGACCCGACCGCCGGACAGTTCATGTCGGGCTTCTTCCCGATCATGATGTTCGCCCTGCCGGCCGCCGCCTTCGCCATCGCCCACACCGCCAAGCCGCACCGCCGCAAGGCCGTCACCGGCATGATGCTGTCGCTGGCCCTGACCTCCTTCGTGACCGGTGTCACCGAGCCGATCGAGTTCGCCTTCGTCTTCATCGCCCCGCTGCTGTACGTCATCCACGCCATCCTCACCGCCGTCTCGATGGCCGTGACCTGGGCGCTCGGCGTGCACGACGGCTTCACCTTCTCCGGCGGCCTGATCGACTACCTGCTCGCCTGGAGCAAGGCCACCGACCCGTGGATGATCATCCCGCTCGGCCTGGTCTTCGCCGCGATCTACTACTTCCTGTTCCGCTTCGCGATCGTGAAGTTCGACCTGAAGACCCCCGGCCGCGAGGACGACGACGAGGTCGAGGACGTCACCAAGGCCTGACCCCCCGCACCACCGCACGCCGCTCACGGCCCCGCCCCGCCACCCACTCCCCCGGGTGGCGGGGCGGGGCCGTTCGCGTGCCCGGAGGCCGACGGCCCGGGTGTCCACCCCGACGGCCGCCCGCTGAGACGGTGGTTGACGGATCCGCGGACCCGCTGGTCAACTGAAGCGGTGAACGCCCCCCGCCCGCTGGTGACCCGCAGCCACATCGACTTCGGTCGCGTGTGGTCCGCGGCGTGTCGCGGCTGACCCGAGCGTTCCCCCCGCCGCCGCCCGGCTGACGTCCCCGCCGCGCCCCGGCCCGCGCACCACCCGTCGCCCGCGACCGCCCGCACCCCGGGCGGGCCGGCCCGTGCCCGCACACCCGCCCGCACCGTCCCCCACCAGGGGACCGCGGGCCGCTCCGCGACCACCGCACGCCCCGCTTCCGTCCCAGGAAAGTCAAGGCCACCCATGCCCCGCCAGCTGCACCTTTCCGCCGCCCTCGACAGCCCCGGCCACGTCGACGCCGCCCACTTCACCGCCCTCGCCCGCCTCGCCGAACGGGCCTCGCTCGACTTCGTCACCCTCGACGACTCCTACGCCCCCGAACCGCGGCGGCTGGACGCGCTCGCCACCTTCGCCCGGCTCGCCCCGGTCACCCGCGGCCTCGGCCTGGTCCCGACCGTCACCACCACCCACACCGAGCCGTTCCACACCTCCATCGCGGTCAACACCCTGGACTGGGTCAGCGAGGGCCGGGCGGGCTGGCTGGTCGGCGTCTCCGACACCGAGGCCGAGGCCAGGGCCTTCGGCCGCAAGGGCGCCGCCCCGGCCGACGAACTCTGGGCCGAGGCCGCCGACGCCGCCGAGGTCGCCACCCGGCTCTGGGACAGCTGGGAGGACGACGCCGAGATCCGCGACCTCGCCACCGGCAGGTTCGTCGACCGCGCCAAACTCCACTACATCGACTTCGAGGGCCCGCACTTCTCCGTCCGCGGCCCCTCCATCACCCCGCGCCCGCCGCAGGGCCGCCCGGTCGTCGCGGTCACCGTCACCGCCGCCGACCTCGCCCCGGACGCCGGCCCCGGCGGCCGCGCCCGGGTCACCACCGCCGCCCGCTACGCCGACGTCGTGCTGCTCGACGCCCCCGACCGGGCCACCCGGCTCACCGCCGCCACCGAACTGCGGCTGCGCGGCGGCGAGGCGCTGCGCGTCCTGGCCCGGATACCGGCCGCACTGCCCGACGCCGCCGCGGCGGCCGCCCTGCTC
Source organism: Kitasatospora sp. NPDC058115 (assembly GCF_042884635.1). Taxonomy (NCBI): domain Bacteria; kingdom Bacillati; phylum Actinomycetota; class Actinomycetes; order Kitasatosporales; family Streptomycetaceae; genus Kitasatospora; species Kitasatospora sp. NPDC058115. Next base: position 69,361 of record NZ_JBHVTL010000015.1, on the reverse strand, counting down.
ACCGAGATCACCGAGGGCAGCGGCGGGGTCGACGGCTTCCACCTGGTGCCCACCGAGCCGGCCCGCGACCTCACCGCGCTCGCCGAGCACGTCGTGCCGCAGCTGCGCGAGCGCGGCCTGTTCCGGGCCGGCTACACCGGGCGCACCCTGCGCGAGCACCTCGGCCTGGCCCGCCCCGCCAGCCGCTACGCGCTCGCCGCGACCATCGCCGCCCCGGCCGTCCCGACCGTTCCCACCGCCCCCACCGCCGCTTCCACCGGCAGCAACCCCGCCGCGACCGCCGAGGTGACCCGATGACGGACCGCCCGCTCAAGCAGATCCACCTCGCCGCGCACTTCCCCGGCGTCAACAACACCACCGTGTGGAGCGACCCGGCCTCCGGCAGCCAGATCGCCTTCGAGTCCTTCCGCCACCTCGCCGCGACCGCCGAACGCGGCCGCTTCGACTTCTTCTTCCTCGCCGAGGGCCTGCGGCTGCGCGAGGTCAAGGGCCGCATCCACGACCTGGACGTGGTCGGCCGCCCCGAGTCGATCACCGTGCTCGGCGCGCTCGCCGCCGTCACCACCCACCTCGGACTGGCCGCGACCGTCAACGCCACCTTCAACGAGCCCTACGAACTGGCCCGCCGGTTCGCCTCGCTGGACCACCTCTCCGGCGGCCGGGCCGCCTGGAACGTGGTCACCTCCTCCGACGCCTTCACCGGCGAGAACTTCCGCCGCGGCGGCTACCTCGACCGGGCCGACCGCTACATCCGGGCGGCCGAGTCCGTCGCGCTCGCCCGGGAGTTCTGGGACGCGGCGGGCTCCGGCACGGTCCGCCACCAGGGCCCGCAGTTCGACGTCGAGGGCACCCTCTCGCTGCCCCGGCCGCCGCAGGGCCACCCGGTGGTGATCCAGGCCGGCGACTCCGAGGAGGGCCGCGAGTTCGCCGCCGCCAGTGCCGACGTGATCTTCAGCCGGCACTCCACCCCGGCCGCCGGCCGGGCCTTCCACGCCGACGTCAAACGGCGGCTCGCCGCGTACGGGCGCAAGCCGGACGAGCTGAAGATCATGCCCGGGGTCACCTACGTCCTGGGCGACACCGAGGAGGAGGCCGTCGAACGGGCCGCCGCGATCCGCCGCGCCCAGGTCGGCCCGGCCACCGCGATCGCCTACCTGGAGCAGGTCTGGGGCATCGACCTCTCCGACCACGACGTCGACGGCCCGCTGCCGGCCGTCGACCCGGTCCGCGACTCCTCCCTCGTCCAGGGCCGCACCTCGCTCGGCGACCCGCTGGAGATCGCCGCCAAGTGGCGGGCGGTGGCCGCCGAGAAGCGGCTCAGCAGCCGCGAGCTGGTGATCGAGGTGACCGGCCGGCAGAGCTTCATCGGCACCCCGGCGAGCGTCGCCGAACAGATCGACCAGCAGGTGCAGAGCGACGTCGCGGACGGCTTCATCCTCGTCCCGCACCTCACCCCCGGCGGGCTGGACGACTTCGTCGACCGGGTGGTGCCGCTGCTCCAGGAGCGCGGGGTGTTCCGCACCGAGTACAGCGGCCCGACGCTGCGCGACCACCTCGGCCTGCCGGTCCCGGGGCGGCCCTGACACCGCGGCCGGATCAGACCCGGCCCAGCCGGGCGGCGTGCACGCCGGCCTGGAAGCGGCTCTCCGCGCCCAGGCCGGCGGTCAGCTCGGCGACCAGCCGGCGCACCGTGCGCTCGGACACCTCCAGTTTGCGGGCGATCGCCGCATCGGTCCGACCGGCCGCGAGCAGCCGCAGCACCTCGTCATGGCGGTCCGTCGGCTCGACCGCGCCCGGCAGGAGTTCCCCGGGCGTCCAGGCCGCCGACCAGAAGTACTCGAACAGCTCGGCGACCAGCGCGACCAGCGCCGGCTCGCGCACCACCACGGCGGCCTCCGCGACCGGGGCGTCCCCGCCCGGCCCGGCCCCGGGGGCGGGCAGGATCGCCAGCCGGGCGTCCACCACGATCAGCCACAGCGGAAGCGAGTGGGCCACCCGGATCCGCGCCCCGGCCGCGGTGAGCTCCCGGACGTGCCCGAGCACCGCCGGGCGGCGTAGCGCGGCGGCCGGGTGGATGGTGCGCAGCGCTGCGCCGTGGGCGAGGGCGAGGCGTTCCCGGGCGAGCTTGCCCGCCAGGGCCGGGCCGGAGAGGTCCTGTCCGGGGCGCAGGGAGAGCGCCTCGGTGCGGGCGCCGCGGGCGGCGTCCTCCAGCAGGGCGGCGATCCGGTCGGCGCCGCGGACGACTTCGAGGGCGGTGCCGGCGCGGTGGCGTTCCTGGACGGGCAGGTAGCCGGTGTGCAGCCGGTCCACCACGTCGCGGGCCCGGTGCAGGGCGCCGACCAGGTCGGCGACCTGCCGGTCGGCGTCGAGCAGCAGTTGCCGGACCGCGGTGTCCACGGAGACGGCGGCCCGGTCGGTGGCGCGGTCCGGGGCGCGGTCCGGGGCGGGGCCGCCCGCGGCGGGCTGCAGCAGTCCGAGGGCGAGGAGTTCGGCGGTGGCGGCGGCGAGCCGGTGCTCGTCCCAGCCGGGGAGCAACGCGGCGGGCGGGCGGCCGGGTTCGGCGAGCAGTCGGGCGTAGAGCCGGGTGGCGTCCCGGTCGGCGGGGCTCTCCATCGGCGCAGCGTAGTCACGCCGTGCGGCGGTCCGCCCGGGGTTTCCAGCCTGCGAGACGGGCGGCTTCCGCTCCCGGTCATGGCCGGTTCCGGCAGCGTTCCGGGCGCTGACCGGGGGTGCCGGGGTGGTCAGGATGGCGCCCATGACGGTTCTTCCCGAGGCTTCGACGATCTGGCTGGACGGTGCGCCGGTGCCGTGGCACGCGGCGACCACGCACGTCCTCTCCCACGGCCTGCACTACGGAACGGGGGTGCTGGAGGGCACCCGGGCGTTCGCCACGGCGGACGGTCCGGCGGTGTTCCGGCTGCCCGAGCACCTGCGCCGGCTGCACCGCAGCGCGCGGATGCTGCGGATGGAACTGCCCTACGGGGTGGACGAGCTGGCGAAGGCCACCGTCGACCTGGTGCGGGCCAACGGCCACCGCTCCTGCTACCTGCGGCACTTCGCCTTCCTGGGCCACGGCACGATGGGCCTGGACATGCGGTCCGCGCCGACCGTCACGGCGATCGCGAGCTGGCCGTGGCACTCCCAACTGCCGGACGCGCAGGGCGGGATCAGGCTGAAGACGAGCAGTTGGCGGCGGACCGACCCGAACACGGTGCCGCCCGCCGCGAAGGCGACCGGCCCGTACCTGAACGCGGTGCTGGCCCGCCGGGAGGCGACCGACGCGGGGTACGACGAGGCGCTGCTGCTCGGCCCGGACGGCACGGTGGGCGAGTGCACGGGCGAGAACGTGTTCGTCGTGCGGGGCGGGGTGCTGCGCACGCCTCCGCCGAGCGCGGGCGCCCTGGAGGGGATCACCCAGGACACCCTGCTGACGCTGGCCCGCGACCTGGACGTGCCGGTGCGGGTGGAGCCGCTGCTGCGGTCGGACCTGTACGCGGCGGACGAGGTGTTCCTGTGCGGGACGGCGGCCGGGGTGGTGGCGGTGCGCTCGCTGGACGACCGGGAGCTGCCGGCCGCCCCGGGGCCGCTGACCGCGCGGCTGCGGGCGGCCTACGAGGCGGCGGTGACCGGTGCGGACGAGCGCTACCGGCACTGGCTGACGTTCGTGGAGTGAGCCCGGGGGGGTGCGGTGGCCCGGTGGCCCGGCGGGCCGGCGGGCGCAGTGGCCCGGCGAGGGGTCAGACCTCGTAGACCGCACCGGGCCGGGCGATGTCGACCGGTCCGGCGTAGGCGGCGGCCGCGTCCCGCCGGTTGAGTTCGGCGTCCGTCCACGGGGGGATGTGGGTGAGGACGAGCCGGCGGGCGTCGGCCGCGGTGGCGTGCTCGCCGGCCTCGCGGCCGTTGAGGTGGACGGCCCGGTAGGTGTCGCGGCCGTCGAGGTAGGCGGCCTCGCAGAGGAAGAGGTCGGTGTCCCGGGCGAGCTCGACGAGTTCGGCGCTCTCCCCGGTGTCGCCGGAGTAGACGAGGCTGCGGCCGCCGTGTTCGAGCCGGAAGGCGAAGGCGTCGACGGGGTGGTTGACCTGGGCGACGTCGATCCGGAAGGGGCCGAGGTCGAAGCGGCCGGGGGTGAGGGTGCGGAACTCGAACACCTCCTTCATCCCCGGGTTCTCCGGCATGTCGTAGGCGCGGGCCATCCGTGCGGCGGTGCCGGCCGGGCCGTAGACGGGCATCGGGTCGGGGCAGCCCTCGGCCCGGTAGTTGCGGGCGACCCAGTAGGCGCACAGGTCGACGCAGTGGTCGGCGTGCAGGTGGCTGAGCAGGACGGCGTCGACGTCGTAGATCGAGACGTACTTCTGCAGGGCGCCGAGCGCCCCGTTGCCGAGGTCCAGCACGACGCGGTAGCCGTCGGCCTCCACCAGGTAGCTGGAGCACGGCGAGTCGGCGGACGGGAAGCTCCCCGAGCACCCCACCACGGTCAGTTTCATCCGAGCCCCTCCGCCCCGACACGTCCTGGCTGCCGCTGGTCATGACAGCGGGCCGGGGATACCGGCCGGAGGCGCTGCCCTGCGCGTGTGTCGAGGGTAAGGGCGGACCGGCGCTTTGCCCCCGTCTCCGTGCCGTGCTGTGGCTGGAATCACCAGAACGCCGGGGAGGCGGGGGCGGGGGCGCCGCGCCGGCGGGTCAGCGGTGGCCGGGGCGCCGGCGGGCCCAGTCGCGGATGGTGCGGGGGTACCAGCGGGGGTGGCCGCCGGCGTCGACGAGGTCCGGTTCGGGCAGCAGGCCGTGGCGCCGGTAGGTGCGCACGGTCTCGGGCTGGACGTTGATGTGGCGGGCGATCTCGGCGTACGACCACAGGTCGGTGCCGCGGCTCACGGGGGGTCTCACGGGGGGTCACCTCCGCTGGTGCGTGCGGGGACGTTCGTGAGCAGCCTTTCCGGGCGGTCCGGGAATCCCCGTCCCGGACCGGACATCGTGGTCGTACCGTGACGAACCGGAAGCACGACGGGGACATATCCCCCGTTCGCGCGGACCGGGGCCGCTCCCCCGGACCCGCCCTACGCCCAGAGCTGGCCCTGCAGCGCCTCGACGGCGGCCTCGGTAGACTCGGCGGTGTAGATCCCGGTGGACAGGTACTTCCAGCCGCCGTCGGCGACCACGAAGACGATGTCGGCGCGCTCGCCGGCCCGGGCGGCCTTGCGGCCCACCCCGATCGCCGCATGCAGGATCGCGCCGGTGGAGACGCCGGCGAAGATGCCCTCCTCCTGGAGGAGTTCGCGGGTGCGCCGGACGGCGTCGGCGGAGCCGACCGAGAAGCGGGTGGTGAGCACCTCGGCGTCGTACAGCTCGGGGACGAAGCCCTCGTCGAGGTTGCGCAGGCCGTAGACGAGGTCGTCGTAGCGCGGCTCGGCGGCGACGATCCGCACCCCGGGGACCTTCTCGCGCAGGAAGCGGCCGACGCCCATGAGGGTGCCGGTGGTGCCGAGGCCGGCCACGAAGTGGGTGACGGTGGGCAGGTCGGCGAGGATCTCGGGACCGGTGCCGGTGTAGTGGGCGCCGGCGTTGTCGGGGTTGCCGTACTGGTAGAGCATGACCCAGTCGGGGTGCTCGGCGGCGATCTCCTTGGCGATCCGCACGGCGGTGTTGGAGCCGCCGGCGGCGGGCGAGGGGATGATCTCGGCGCCCCACATGCGGAGCAGTTCGCGCCGCTCCTCGCTGGTGTTCTCGGGCATCACGCAGACCATCCGGTAGCCCTTGAGCTTGGCCGCCATGGCCAGCGAGATGCCGGTGTTGCCGCTGGTGGGTTCGAGGACGGTGCAGCCGGGGGTGAGCCGGCCGTCGGCCTCGGCGCGCTCGATCATGTGCAGCGCGGGGCGGTCCTTGATGGAGCCGGTGGGGTTGCGGTCCTCCAGCTTCGCCCAGAGGGTGACCAGGCCCTCGGTGTTGCCCGGTACCGCGGCGGACAGCCGGGGCAGGCGGACCAGCGGGGTGTTGCCGACGGCTTCGAGCGGGCTGTCGTAGCGCAAGGGGTCCTCCGGCGGGCGGCGGTGGGGTTCGGTGCGGGCGGCCCGGCCCACCCCGGGCGGTGCGCGGGGCGGGCCGGGCGGGTGGTCAGCGGGCGCCGCCGGCCACGGCGGGCAGGATGGTGACGCTGTCGCCGTCGGCGAGGGCGGTGGAGATGCCCTCCAGGAAGCGGACGTCCTCGTCGTTCAGGTAGACGTTGACGAAGCGGCGCAGCTCGCCGCCGTCCAGCAGACGGGCGGCGATGCCCGGGTGGCGGGCGTCGAGGTCGTGGAAGAGTTCCCCGAGGTTGCTGCCGGTGCCCTCGACGGCCTTGGCGCCGTCGGTGTAGGTGCGGAGGATGGTCGGGATGCGGACCTCGATAGCCATGGCTGCGCTCCTGTGCGAGTCGTGAGGTGGGTGGGCCGCAGTGGGCGCGGCAGGGCGTTGCGGCCCGGGGCGGTGGTGTCCGCGGGCGGGCCGGACGGGCGGCTCAGCGCGAGTGCGCCGGCGTGCCGGGACAGATGGCGCCGGCGTGCCGGCACAGGTCGATGTGCAGGCGCGCCACGAGGCGGGTGCCCGGGGCCTGGTTGCTCACATCGACGGAACGCATGGGCTCATCGTATAGATTCCCGGGGCCGCTCCTCCATGCCCGTCCCGTGATGCGGACGAGTCCGTCCCTCATCCCGAGACGGGCCGGGAAAGGCAACGGCCCGCCGACCGCTCGCGGGCGGTCGGCGGGCCTCGCCCAGGTGGGTGCGGGTCAGGCCGGGTAGGCCTCGACGACCTGGACGTCTTCCTCCGTGATCACGCCGTCCACGATGCGGAACGAGCGGAACTGGTACGGGTCGTCCGGGCCGTTGCCCTCGGCGGTCGAGACCAGGACGTAGTGGGCGTTCGGTTCGGAGGCGTAGCTCACGTCGGTGCGCGAGGGGTAGGCCTCGGTGGCGGTGTGCGAGTGGTAGACGATCACCGGCTCCTCGTCCCGGTCGTCCATCTCACGGTAGAGCTTGAGCAGGTCGCCCGAGTCGAACTCGTAGAAGGTGGGCGAGCGGGCCGCGTTGAGCATCGGGATGAACCGCTCGGGGCGGCCGCTGCCCTCCGGCCCCGCGACCACGCCGCAGGCCTCGTCCGGGTGGTCGGCGCGGGAGTGGGCGACGATCGCGTCGCGCAGTTCTCGGGTGATGGTCAGCATGGCGCCAGGATAGTCACGCCCCGGCGACGGATCGCCGGGGCGTCCGAGGCGCGGTCAGCGGGGGCCGGGGGTGCCGTCGTCCGGCACGTGCAGGTGGTCGTGGGCGACGGCGTGCACCGCGGCGGGGGTGCGGCGCCCGAGCCCGCGGTAGCCGGCCACCAGCAGCACGGCCCAGACCGGGAAGACGTACAGCGAGATCCGGTTGTCGCGGTCGAGGCCGATCAGCACGACCACCAGCGCGAGGAAGGCCAGCGCGGCCCAGCTGCTCCAGGCGCCGCCGGGGGCCTTGAACGTGGGCGGCGGCAGGTGGCCGCCCTTCCAGGCCCGGCGGTAGCGGATCTGGCAGATGAGGATCATCGCCCAGGTCCACAGGCCGCAGACGGTGGCGACCGAGGTGATGTACTCGAACGCCTTGGCCGGGACGAGGTAGTTGAGCACCACGCCGACGCCCATCAGCAGCGAGGAGACGGTGATCGCGGCGGCCGGGGTGCGGTGGGCGTTGAGCCGGGTGAGGCGTCCGGGGGCCTGGCCGCGCAGGGCGAGGTCGCGCAGCATCCGGCCGGTGGAGTACATGCCGGAGTTGCAGGAGGAGAGCGCGGCGGTGAGCACCACGAAGTTGATGATGCCGGCCGCGGCGGGGATGCCGATCTTGCCGAAGGTGGCGACGAACGGGCTGACGCCGGGCTGGAACTCGGTCCACGGGACAAGCGAGAGGATGATGACCAGGGCGCCGATGTAGAACAGCGCGATCCGCCACGGCAGGGTGTTGATGGCGCGCGGGAGGGTCTTCCTGGGGTTCTCGCTCTCGCCGGCGGTGACGCCGACGAGTTCGACGCCCAGGTAGGCGAACATGACGATCTGCAGGGTCATCACGGTGGCGCCGATGCCCTTGGGGAAGAAGCCGCCGTCCTGCCACAGGTGGGTGATCGACGCGGTGTCGCCGGCGTCGCTGAACCCGAGGGTGAGCACCCCGATGCCGATCAGGATCATGCCGATGATCGCGGTGACCTTGACCATGGAGAACCAGAACTCGATCTCGCCGAAGATCTTCACCGAGATCAGGTTGGCCCCGTAGAGCAGCACCAGGAAGCAGAGCGCGGACAGCCACTGCGGGATGTCCGGCGCCCAGAACTTCACGTAGACGGCCGCCGCGGTGGTTTCCGCCATGCCCGTGACAACCCAGAAGAGCCAGTACGTCCAGCCCGTCACGTAGCCGGCGAAGGGGCCGAGGAACTCCCGCGCGTACTCGGCGAAGCTGCCGGCCACCGGGCGGTAGGTGAGCAGTTCGCCGAGCGCCCGCATGATCGCGAAGATCACCACGCCGGCGACCGCGTAGGACAGGATCAGGCTGGGGCCGGACTTCGAGATGGCGGTGCCCGCGCCGAGGAACAGACCGGTGCCGATGGCACCGCCGATCGCGATCATCTGGATCTGGCGGCTGCCCAGACCCCGGTGGTAGCCCTCGTCGTCCGGTCTGGCGTCGACGACCTCGTCGTAGAGCTGTTCGGCCATGCTGCACCGTCCTGGATGGGATGTCGCGGGTGGGAGTCGTGGGGGTGGGGAGCAGCAGTCGTACCACGCACGGTCCGGATAGCGGTGTCCATCTGAGCGATATTTGAGCATGCCCTGATAGGGTTTCGCCCGTTTTGGCCGGAAAAGCCTCGGCCGCTCGTCCACCATGCGGACGAGCGGCCGGGGCCTGCTCCGAACGGGGGAGCCCCGCTCCGGGGGCGCCCCCGGAGCCTCGGCGGCGGGCTCAGCCGGCGATCGCCTCCAGCAGCGACTCCTGCAGCGCGCCGAGCCACAGGTACGCCATCACCAGCGGCTTGCGGTCGTCGGTGTCCGGCAGGTCGTACAGGCCCCGCTCGTCGTCCTCGGTGACCTCCAGCCGCACGCCCAGGGTCAGCCGCAGGTCGTTGAGCGCGCCCAGCCAGCGCAGGCACGCGCCCGCGTCCAGGGTGACCAGGCCGCCCTCGCCGCCCAGGCCGTCCAGCGCCCGGACGACGTGCAGCGCGTCGTCGCGCTTGCGGGCCCGCAGGTCCAGCTCGGTGTAGCGGCGGAACTCCCCGGCGGCCTCCCGGGCCTCCGGGTCGGCCGGCCCGTCCGGGTCCCCGTAGGCGTCCGGGAAGAGCCGGGCCAGCGCCGGGTCCTCGGGCGCCCTGCTCGGCCCCTCGGCGAACAGCGCCGCCAGCGGATCGCCGGGCCCGTCCCCGTCGCCGCCCGGGCCGGGGCCGATCAGCTCCAGCATCTGCACTTCCAGCGAGCGCAGGATGGAGGCCTCCAGCTCGTCCAGCGCGAGCACCGCGCCCCCGGCGCCGGCACTCTCGAACAACCCAGCCATCGGTATCGGTCAGCCCGTCCTCGTCGGTTCCAGTGGTCCGCGGCCGCGCGGCCGCGGGTGCGGCCGCCCGGTGCGGCCGGCCGTGCGGTCAGTCGTGCTGCAGGGTCGCCCAGAGGCCGTAGCCGTGCATCGCCTGCACGTCGCGCTCCATCTCCTCGCGCGAGCCGCTGGAGACCACCGCCCGGCCCTTGGTGTGCACCTCCATCATCAGCTTCCTGGCCTTCTCCTTCGGGTAGCCGAAGTAGGCCTGGAAGACGTACTGGACGTAGCTCATCAGGTTGACCGGATCGTTGTGGACGATGGTGACCCACGGGGTGTCCGGCTCCGTCACCGGTACGCCCTCGACCTCCGGGCGCTCGATCTCCACGGGCGCGACACTCACCGCCGGATCCCTCCTGCCGCTCAGTTCGGTTCCCGGGTGACTCCCACCCGGCCTTCACGTGGCTTCCACGTGCCCCTCCAGCCCCATGCTGCCATCCGGGGGACCGGCGGGCGATTCCGCCCCCCGCCGCCGCGACGCGCTGGGCGGATCCCCGGCCCGAGAAATCGTCACATTGACGCTAAGGGGTAGTAGCATCATCCTCATGGACGCCACTTCCGTGCCCGCGGCCGGCTCGACCGCGCTGCTCACCGACCGCTACGAGCTCACCATGCTGCAGGCCGCCCTGCGCAGCGGGGCGGCGCACCGCCGCTCCGTCTTCGAGGTGTTCACCCGCCGGCTGCCCGCCGGCCGGCGCTACGGCGTGCTGGCCGGCACCGGCCGGGTGCTGGACGCGGTGGAGGACTTCCGCTTCACCTCCGCCCAGCTCGACTGGCTCTCCGACGGGCGGGTGGTCGACGAGGACACGCTGCGCTTCCTCGCCGACTACCGGTTCACCGGCGACATCCACGGCTACCCCGAGGGCCAGGTCTACTTCCCCGGCTCGCCGCTGCTCACCGTCGAGGGCAGCTTCGCCGAGGCGGTGATCCTGGAGACGGTGATCCTCTCGATCCTCAATCACGACTCCGCGATCGCCGCCGCCGCCTCCCGGATGACCTCCGCCGCCGGCGGGCGCCCGGTGATCGAGATGGGCGCCCGGCGCGCCCACGAGCGGGCCGCCGTCTCCGCCGCCCGCGCCGCGTACGTGGCCGGCTTCGCGGCCACCTCCGACCTGGAGGCCGGGTTCACCTACGGCATCCCGACCACCGGGACCGCCGCGCACGCCTTCACCCTCGTCCACGACAGCGAGCGGGACGCCTTCCGGGCGCAGATCGACTCGATGGGCCGGGGCACCACCCTGCTGGTCGACACCTTCGACCTGCGCGAGGCCGTGCGCACCGCCGTCGAGGTGGCCGGCCCCGAGCTGGGCGCCGTGCGGATCGACTCCGGCGACCTCACCCTGCTCGCGCACCGGGTCCGCCGCCAGCTCGACGAGCTCGGCGCCACCGGCACCCGGATCATCGTCACCTCCGACCTCGACGAGTACGCGATCGCCGCGCTCGCCGCCGCCCCGGTGGACGGCTACGGCGTCGGCACCAGTCTGGTCACCGGCAGCGGCGAGCCGACCTGCGCGATGGTCTACAAGCTGGTCGCCCGCGCCGCCGGCGAGGACGGCCCGCTGGTCCCGGTCGCCAAGCGCGCGGCCGGCGGCAAGACCAGCATCGGCGGGCGCAAGTGGGCGGCCCGGCGGCCCGACGCGGACGGCGTCGCCGAGGCCGAGGTCGTCGGCACCGGACCCGTCCCGGACGCGCTGGCCCCGCACCTGCTGCAGGTGCCGCTGGTCAAGGCCGGCGAGGTGGTCGGCCGGGAGCCGCTGGAGGCCGCGCGCGAGCGGCACGACCGGGTCCGGGCGGCGCTGCCGCTGTCGGCCACCCAGCTCTCCAAGGGCGACCCGGTGCTGGCGACCGAGCTGCACGTGTGACGGCGCCGCACGGGCGGCGGCCGTTCGTGGACGGGGGAAGGGCCGGGCCCGCCCCGGGCCTTCCGCCCCCGGATGCCACTGCCTACAGTCGACCGTAGAGTTCCCCCGTACGGACCGTGAGACCCCCTCACGTCCCCCTCCGCGTCCTCCGCAGGACCCCACCAGACCGAGGAATGCCAGCCATGCACCGGGCACTGATCGTCGTCGACGTGCAGAACGACTTCTGCGAGGGCGGCAGCCTGGCCGTCGCCGGCGGGGCCGAGGTGGCCGCCGCGATCACCGATCTCATCGCCGAGTCGGCGCCCGGCTACCGGCACATCCTCGCCACCCGCGACAACCACATCGACCCGGGCGACCACTTCTCCGACCACCCCGACTACGTGCACAGCTGGCCGGTGCACTGCGTGGCGGGCACCGAGGGGGTCGGCTTCCACCCCAACTTCGCCCCGTCCGTCACCTCCGGCGCGATCGAGGCGGTCTTCGACAAGGGCGCCTACGCGGCGGCGTACAGCGGCTTCGAGGGCGTGGACGAGAACAGCCGGGGCCCCGCCGAGTGGCTGCGCGAGCGTCAGGTCACCGAGGTGGACGTGGTCGGCATCGCCACCGACCACTGCGTCCGGGCCACCGCGCTGGACGCGGTGCGGGCCGGGTTCACCACCCGGGTGCTGCTCGACCTGACCGCCGGGGTGGCCGCGCCGACCACCGCCGCCGCGCTGGACGAGCTGCGGGCGGCCGGGGTGGAACTGGTCGGCACGCCGGTCGTCGGGGGCTGAGCGCCGGGATCCGGCTCCCGGCTCAGTGCTCGGTGACCAGCAGCTCCACCACGTCGGTCCCGCCCAGCCGGAGCGCCTCGCGCAGCTCGGCGCCGACCGCCTCCGCGTCCTCGGCCAGCCGGGCGCCGCGGACGCGGACCACCCGCACCCCCAGGTACTCCATCCGGTGCCGGCCGCCGCGCACCCAGGCCGCCTCGCCGTCACCGACGCAGCGCAGCTCCGAGTCGACCTCGACCGCCACCCCCGCCGAGGGCCAGTAGAGGTCCGGCACGGCGACGAAGGTGCCGCCGCGCATCCGCAGCTCGGGGCCGGTCAGCGGGACGGGCAGCAGCCACTCGTCCACCAGCTCGCCGACCCGCTCCAGCATCCGGTCCCGCTCGGCGGCCAGCAGGCCGTCCAGCACGGCCCGCACCCGGGGGTCGGCGGTCAGCCCGCACTCGGCCAGCTCGGCGGCCAGCTCGCCCACCGGGCAGCGGAGCTCGGGGCGGCGGACGGCCTCGCAGAGCACCTCCCGGACCGGGGCCGGACCGGCCGCTCCCCCGCCGTCCCGGTCGCCGGACGTCCACTCCCCCAGCGCGTCGGCGACCGCCCGGGACACCGGCGCGCAGGCCAGCCCGTGCACCGAGCGCGCCACCAACTCCCGTTCGGTGCGCCGGATCCGCACCTCCCCGGCGTCCTTCAGCCGGCGCTGGCGGGGCACCAGCACGTCCACCCCGGTGACGGCGGGCAGCCGGGGCACCGCGGCGAAGCCGTACAGCGCGAGCGCGGCCGTGCCGGTGATCACCGCCCCCGCGCGGCGGCCCTCCTCCCGGCCGTTCTGCGCCGCGTAGAGCAGCGCCGCCCACATCCGCTGCTCCGGCGAGGGGTCGCCGGACTGCAGCAGGTAGACCCGAGGCAGCAGCCGCTGCCAGGGACCGCCGCGGCGGCAGTGCTCGCCGATGATCCGGGCCGGCACACCCCGGGCGCGCAGCTGGCCGGCGGTGAGGACGTTCTGCTGACGGCGCGCCAGTTCCTCCAGGGACGGCGGCGGCACGGGAATGCGGTAGCTCATGCCGACACCATCCCCAAGGTCCCGGAGCGAGTCGCGGCCGCCTGACGCACTGTTACCCAACCGTCGTGAAACCGGGATCAGGCCGCACTAAAGTCCTCATACCCTCACCCATTCGGAGGAATGGGTGATCAGCTGCTTGTCATATCTGATCATCTTCGATCGGCCACCAGGCCGTCTGACCCTGCGTGATCAAGCACATACGGCGAAGTCACCTCCGGGCGTCACTCCAGCCCGCCGGATTGCCTACCCTTAGTACATGTCACGTGACGAGACCGCCGGCCTCCGCGCGGCCCAGCTCCGCCTCGGACGCCTGCCCGGATACGTCCGCCGGCCGGACCCGGCCCGCCGCAGCGGCGCACAGGGCCATACCTACAAGAAGGGATGGGAGGTCCGCTTCACCGCACGCAGCGAGGCGGAGATAGCGGAGATCCGCGACCTGGTGGTCGCCGCCGGGTTCGCCCCCGCCCGCCCCTTCTTCAAGGGCCACCAGCTGATCCAGCCCGTCTACGGAATGGCCGCCGTCCAGGCGTACCTGGCCGCTAGACAGGCGGCCGAGGAACAGGCGGCGCGCACCGCCCACGGGCGGGCCCGGCGGGGCTCCGGGGCGGCACGCCTCCGGACCGCCGCCAAGGCCGCGCACGAGGCCGCACACGAGGGTGCCCGCGAGGCCGTGCGCACGGCCGCCCACGACGCCGTCCACGACGCCGTCCACGAGGAACAGGAGGCCCAACAGGCCCAGCAGACCGAGGAGATCCCACAGACCCGGCAGAACGCCGGACGGGCGGGCGTGGAGCACGCGACCGCCGAGCACGGGGCCGCGGACGCCCGGGGCCGGGAGCACGAGCGGGAGCGACTGACCGCCGCCACGGAGGCGGCCGGGACCGCAGGGGCCGCGGCTGCGGCGGCCGCGCGACTCGTCCGCCGCCGGGCGGTCGAGGCGTTCCCCGCCCAGCTCGCCCGGGGCACCTCGCCGGACGACCGGATCACCCCCGCGGAGAGCCGCCGCACGAGCTCCTGATAGTTCGTCAACTTTCAGCTCGCACACGGCGATACGCCGTCGAAGGGCCGGGCACGCGGGACGCGTGCGACGGGGCCGGCCCATCATCCCACCCCCTCCCGGGGGCACCCGCCGGCAGGCCCGCCCGCGGCTGCGCCGCAGCCCGGCACGGCCCGTCGCGCCCCGGGGCGGCGCGCGGACGGTGGTGCGCCCGGTGGTGCGGGCGCGGCTTCGCGCCGCAGACGTGGACGAGAACCGCCGGACCGCTTACGGTGGCACATCACACCCTCCACGGTGGCGTGCCGACCGGCCGCCACCGTCGGCCGCGCCACCCCGCTGACCGGCCACAACGCTCCGCACCCACGCCTCTGACACCACTGCGCACCACTCCCCGCCCGTCCGCCACCGCCGCACCGCCCGCCGACCCTCCGGCCGGCCACCGCCGGAACCGGCCGAGCGGCGGCGCCTTCCGGGCAATCCAGTCGATTGGTAACCCAGCGCACCGAGCGCCTACCGTAGAGTGAGCACAGATGATCGACCGTCAGAAGCCCATCTCACTTGCCGAGAAGCCGAGATGACCCAACGTCATGACAGCACCGCCGAGCCGCCGCCAGCGGCCGGTGAACCCGCCGTACCGCTGGAGTTCGCGGCGTTCTGCGAGCTGCACCGACCGCGGTACCTCAGCTACGCCCGGGTCTGGCTGCCCGACCCGGACCGGGCGGCCGGTGCCGTCCAGCAGGCGTTCGCCGAAATCGCCGTCCAGTGGCGCGAGTTGCTGGGAAGCTCCAACCCCACCGCGCACGCCTGGCAGATCCTGCGCGACACCGTCGGCGAGCACACCCGGCGGAGCGGCCCGCCCTCCGGCCACGCCGACGAGCGCGACCAGCCCGACGGCCCGCACCGGCCCGGCGCCCAGGACCGGCCGGGCCGGCCCGCCGACGACGACCTCGCCATCCTGCACTACGTCGTCGGCCTCGCCGCCCCGGAGATCGCCGACGTCATCGGCACCGACACCGCCAGCGTGGCCGGCCGGCTCCGCCGCACCATGCTGCGCGAGGCCTCCGGGTGGTGAACCCCGGACCGGGACGGCCGTGAGCCGGTGACCCCCCCCTCGCCGGCTCCCTCAGACCCGCTCACCCGTGACGTCGTACAGGTGGTGGACCGGGTCGTGGATCAGGTAGCGGGCGAACGACTCCACCGTGAAGCGCGCCCCGTCGCTGCGGTTGCCGGTACGCCCCCACTGCGCGCCCGACACCCCCGCGAACGCCGCCGCCAGCACCTGCGCCGCCTCCTCCAGCTCCCCCGCCACCACGGCCGGCCGCTGCTCGCCGTACCGCTCGGCGACGGCCGTCTCGTCCTGGTCCCAGTTGGGGAACAGCGGGTCGTCCTCCTCCAGGATCAGGTTCAGCCGGACGTGGAACAGCCGGAAGACGTCCCGGACGTGGCACGCGTATTCGAGGTCCGACCAGACCTCCGGCCGCGGACGGCGGCGCAGCGCCTCCGGCTCCCCGGCCAGCACCCGCACCCAGCCCGCCGCGTTGGCCCGGATCATCCCGGCCACGTCCTCCCGGACGACCGCGCCGGCGTCCAGCCCGCAGTCCGCGCAGGGGCGCTCCAGCACCCACGTCCAGTCCTTGGTGTCGGGGACGATCGCGTCGTCGCCGGCCGTGGCACCGCTGCTCTGCTCCGAAGTGGTCATGCGCCCAGGATGACCGCGCCCGCACCGCTCCCACCAGCGGCTTCGCCGCCAGCGGGCACCGAAATCCTGCCAGCGCCGTCCTCCCCGGCGCCCTCCGGGGCCCGCGCGCCCTCCGCGGCCTCCCGGGCGGCGAGCAGCTCGGCCAGGTTCGCCCGGCTCCAGTCGCACACCGCGTCCATCGGCCCCAGCAGCGTCCGGCCGAGCGGCGTCAACGCGTACTCCACCCGCGGGGGGTTCTCCGCGTACTCCGTCCGGCTGACGACACCGTCGTGCTCCATCGACCGCAGCGACTCGGCGAGCACCTTCGCGGTGATGCCGGTCAGCGGCACCCGCAGCTCCGAGAACCGGCGCGGACCGCCCTCCAGGCAGCGCACGATCCGCCACGCCCACTTCCTGCTGCCCAGCACGGGGACCCGCTGCACCGGGCAGTGCGGGTCGAAGAAGTCCGGCGGCAACGGTGCGGGCACGGTCCGAGTCATGCCCCGACGGTAACCGAACGGGCTTTCCCGCCGGTACCGTTGAAGTAACCGGCACCCCCCGTTCTACCGTCACGGCGACGGCGGGCGGCGATCGGCGCCCCCGCCCCTGCCCCGCCACCGGCGGACGGACGGAGAACCCGTGAACCCCACCATCGATGTCATCGTGTTCGGCGCCGGCGGCCAGGTCGGCCGGGCCGTGGTCGCCGAGGCCCGCCGGCGCGGCCTGACCGTCACCGCCGCCGTCCGCTCCCCCGAACGGCACGCCGACCTCGCCGGCCCCGGGACCACCCTCGTCCGCTGCGACGTCACCGACCCCGACGCCGTCGCCACCGCCGCCCTCGGCCACGCCGCCGCCGTCAGCACCGTCCACACCCCCGACGTCCCCTCCGGGGCGTTCTACCCCGCCGCGGCCCGTGCCCTGGTCACCGGCCTCGCCGCCGCCGGTGTCCACCGGCTCGTCCACGTCGGCGTCGCCACCACCCTGGAGACCGCCCCCGGCGTCGCCGTCCACGACGACCCGGCCTTCCCGGAGGCCCACCGCGCCTTCTCCCTCGGCCACGCCGCCGCCCTGGACCTCCTCCGGGACTCCCCCGCCGGCCTCGACTGGGTCGTCGTCACCCCGCCCCTGGACCTCGACCGCACCGCCCCCGGCACCGGCCGCTACCGGACCGGCGGCCCGCAGGTCCTCGGCACGCGGATCGCCCAGGCCGACCTCGCCGCCGCCGTCACCGACCAGCTCACCGGCCCGGCCGCCCGCCACCGTGAGCAGATCGCCGTCGCCGAGTGAGCCGCCCGGCGGGTAAAACCGGTGGAGGGAGCGGAGCGGTCCGGTCCACCCTGGACACCATGCCGAACTCCGCCCCCGACCCCCGGGCCGCCTTCGACCCCGGTGCGCTCGCCCGCAAGCCCACCCTGCCCGGCGCCGCCGTCACCCTCGTCCCGCTCGCCGCCCGGCACACCGACGCCATGTGGCGGTTCACCGACGACGAGGAGACCAACCGCCTCACCGGCACCCGGCGGGCCTTCACCCAGGACGAGATCCGCCACTGGTGCACCACCCGCCCCGACCAGCGCGACCGCCTCGACCTCGCCGTCGAGGACCGCGCCACCGGCCGCTTCCTCGGCGAACTCGCCCTCAACGACGTCGACGTCGACAACGCCTCCGCCCACTACCGGATCGCCCTCACCCCCGACAGCACCGGCCGGGGCATCGGCACCGAGGCCACCCTCCTGCTCCTGCGCCACGCCTTCGGGACCGTCCGCCTCCACCGCGTCGAACTGGAGGTCTACGCCTACAACCCGCGCGCCACCCGCGTGTACGAGAAGGCCGGCTTCCGCCACGAGGGCCGCGCCCGCCAGGCCCACCACTGGGCCGGCGAGTACCACGACGTCCTCCGGATGGCCGCGCTGCGGCCCGAGTGGCTCGCCGCTCACCCCTGATGCGGCGGCCACTGCTGCGGCGGTGGCGGATACCCCGGGTACCCCGCCGCCGCAGCAGCGGCGGCGGCGGCCCGCTCCCGGCGGCGTCGCCCGCGCACCACCAGCAGCACTCCCACCACGACGCCCACCAGCACCACGCCCGCGAGCGCCGCCGCACCCCTCAGCACCCACGTCACACCGCGGTTCTCCTGGTTCGCGGGCACGGTCACCGGCGGCGGCGAGTCCCACTCCTCCTCGGCCGGCGGCACGGACGGAGCCGCCTGCGCCTCCGCCCGCCCGGCCAACGGGTTCTCCCGAGGCCCCCCGTCCACCGCCGGATTCGCCTCCAGCGCCTTCGCCGGTGACAACACCCCGTACCCGTAGCGGTTGTTCGGCACCGCCGAGCCGTCCGCGGGCGGGGTGGCGGACTTGATCATCCGGGTGATGACCTGCCCGGCGGAGAGGTCCGGGTACTTCGCCCGGATCAGCGCGGCGGTGGCGGAGACGTAGGCGGTGGCGTCGGAGGTGCCGTTGGCGACGCCGTGCGCACTCGTGGACTTGGCCCCGGCCCGGGGGACGTCCGCACCCGGCGCCACCAAGGTGGTCTCGGGGCCTGAGCTCGACCTGTTCCAGAGCAGCCCGTTCCGGTCGACCGCGCCGACCGCCACGACACCGGGAAATGCGGCCGGGTACTCGACTGCGCCGCCCTTGTCCCCGTCGTTGCCCGTACTCGCGACGAGCACCACATCCTTGTCGAGCGCGTACTTGACCGCCGCACGCTCATCGGGGTTCACCCCGGAGGGTCCACCGATCGACATGTTGACGACCTTCGCACCGTGATCGACGGCATAGCGGATCGCCCGGGCGATTTCGGAGTGGTCCGACAGGGAATCCGCATCCAGGGTGACCCGGATCGGGAGGATCCTGGCCTCCGGAGCGAGGCCCATGATGCCGGCCCCTGCGCCGTGGCCGTGACCGGCGATGAGGCTCGCCATACCGGTGCCGTGACCACTGGTGTCCACGGTGCCATCGGTGTTCTGCCCCGTGAGGTCCGTGCCTGCCAGCACCTGCCCCGTCAGATCCTGGTGGTCCTTCAACACACCGCTGTCGATGACGGCGACCGTGACGCCCTCTCCCCGTGAGACCGGCCAGACTGCCGAGTCCGCACGATAGGCCGCGAGGGGCCACTGCGAGTCGCGCACGCTGTCGGCGTGAGCGGGACCCGTGCCCACGGCCGCCAGCAGTCCGCCCGCCAGCAGCACGGCCGCCCCGCGAATCAGACGCCAGCTCCTCAAGTCCCGCCACCCCACTCAGTGCAGAGGCTGCCCCGCGGCCCGAAGACGCCGCGGGGCAGTCGATCGATCGGCCCGCCGGGCGTCATTCCACCACGTTCGGATTGACCGGGTCGTCCGGCGCCCAGGTCTCCTCGTCCTCGACGAGGTAGTCGGGACGCCGCCGCTTCTCGTTGTCCTTCCTGCCTCGGTCGGTGCTGCCGAGCGGCACCATGGGCCCCTGCGTCAGCGGGCTGCCCGGGCCGCCCTCCGACCGGACCCGTCCGCGCGCTCCCAGACCCGAGCCACCTTCGGTGAAGGCCTCCCGGCCGCCGCCGCCCTTGCCGGAACGATCCCCGACACCGACGACCGTGCCTCCGGCCCGACCGGCCGCGCCGTCGGCGGCGCCCCTGCCCCGTGTCGAACCTGCGCCGACGGCCCCGCCGCCGACCACGCCCGGCATTCCCCCGGCGCCGAAGGGCGTACCACTGCGGCCCGCTCCGGGCCGCCCCTGTGCCGCCTCGCGGCCACCGCGCACGGCCTCCGGCCCGGTCTGTCCGCTCCCCACGGCGCTCGGCCCCTGTCTGCCGGCCTGGCCGAAGGACTGCGGGATCCCGCTCTGGTGGGACGTCCCTCCCCCGGGGCCACCCTGCGGCACAGCGGGCTGCGCGACGGGGCTGTGGGCGACGGATTGGCTTCCGCTGCTGTTCCCCGGCGCCCCGAGGATCGACGTACCGCTCCCGCCCAACAACGGCTGCCCGCCGGAAGCCGGAGCGGCCGGGGGAACGAGGGCAGCCCCGTCGACGACCGTTCCGGCACCGAAGCTCACCGGAGTGGCCTTGGGCAACGGCCTGGCGACCCCGCCCTTGACACCGGGCTCGACGGGAATCCGGGGTTCCTTCGACGGGGACGGGACGGCCATCTGTGGAGCCGACCGTGCGGCACCACCCGTCCGGGGATCCGCCGGCGCACCTTCCCGCGGACGCGACACGGGTGCTGCTCCGGTGCCGGCGTTGCCGACACCGATGCCACCGAGGAAACCGCCCACACCCGCGAAGCCACTCGTGCCCGCGTCGTCCGCCGACCGGTCCGTGTAGTCGTCCTTCGCACCCGGGCGTGGCTGCCCCGGGGGTGGTGGGGGCTTCAGCATCGGGGTGGCGGTCCGGTAGTGCATGGCGAGGGTCTGCAGGACGGTGGCGGCCTCGCCCTTCCGCTGGTCGGCGATGGCCGTGCGGGAGTCCTCGTCGTCGGCGCCGAAGAGGGAGGAGACGGTGTCACTCACGCCGTCCTTGACCTGCGCCCAGCCGCTGGGCTCCTCGGGCATGTCGCGCTTGGCCTTCGCCATGGCCTCGGAGACCGCCTTGAGCGTGTTGGCCGCGTCGTTGGCGTAGGAGGCGGTGGTGTTGATGGTGGCGGCGAGGTGGAGCATGCGGGCGTGGAAGGCGTCGCTGGTGCTGCCCTCCCACGAGGTGGCGGCCTCGGTGCTGGCGCGGGTGAGGGTGGCGCGGATGGCCTTGAGGGTGTCGGCGGCGCGGCGCCAGGGGTCGGCGGCGGCCATCACCTCGCCGGGGTTGAGGGCCTGGACCATCCGGCGGAGTTCGGCGTGGCTGTAGGCGCCGAAGTCGGTGTACGTCATCGGACGCCCTTCCCGTCGTCGTGCCGGGCCGGCGCGGTGGTCCGGGCGTAGGCGCCGTAGCTGGCGGCGGAGGGGTTGGCCACCGACCAGCCGTCGTCGGCGAGCTTCAGACCGCCCTTGGTCCGGCGCTCCTGTTCCTCGTAGTTGGTCGCCGTGAGCTCGGCCTTCTTCTGGGCGTCGTCGACGGCGTCCTGGAGCTGGTTGAGGACGTCGCGCAGACCGTCGCGCATGGTCTGGTAGCGGCTGCGCAGTTCGGCGGCCTCGGCGAAGGGGCCGAGCGCGTTGGGGCCGATGCCACTGCTGCCGTGGGCCGTGTTGCCGTCGGCGTGGTGCTGGAACTCGGCGAGCAGCAGCCGCACTTGGGCCGCGAAGGCGCGCAGCTGTTCGACTTCGACGCGGTAGCCGCGCCCCGCCCCGCCGGTCGATCCCGTTCCGTTCCCCGTTGCCACTGCGGCGCCTCCCCCGTGCGTCCGGCCGGTGTGTCGTTGACGGTTCTGGTGAGCGAGTCATGTCTAACACACGACCCGCTCCCCTGGTGGGCCGTCAGTTCACGTCCGGTGTCCGGCCGATCGCGGCGAGGGCGCGGCGGCAGAGCGAGTCGGCGTGCCGGGTGGTCTCGGGCAGGCGGTAGCGGGGGGTGAGGGCGAGGACGGTCCCGACGGCCTCGGCGAGGCCGATGCGGTGGCCGACCGAGACGAAGACGGGCTTGACGCCGGTCCGGGTGCGCAGGGCGCGGCCGACCTCCTCGCCGGTGGCCGGGTCGGTGAGCGGGGCCGAGTCGCCGCGGGCGGGGCCGGGGTCGCGGTGGTCGAAGGTGAACGGGGTCTTGGCGACGCCGAGGGTGCGCAGTCCGGTGAGGACGCCGAGGTGGCTGGCGAGGCCGAGGCGGCGCGGGTGGGCGAGGCCGTAGCCGTCGCAGACGACGGTGCCGGGGCGGTGGGTGAGGGCGGCGAGGGCGTCGAGGACGGCGGGGAGTTCGCGGAAGGCGAGCAGGCCGGGGATGTAGGGGAAGGCGACGCGTCCGGTGGCGGTGGTCTCCTCGACGACGGCGAGGGTGTCGCGGTCGAGGACCACGGCGGCCGCGACGACGAGGTCGCGGGCGTCGTCGTAGGCGACGTCGACGCCGGCGATCAGCCGGTCGTCGCCGTCCGGGCCGGCGGCGGTGCCGATGGCGCCGGTCGGACGGACGAGCGGGCGCAGGCGGGCCTGTTCGGCAAGCGCCTCGGCCTCGGTGGTGGGCCAGTCGGCGGGGACGGGCACGGCGGTTCCCCCTGGGGTGCGCGGAGCGGTGGTGCGGTCGGGCCCACCGTACCGAGCGGGGCGGACGGGCCCCGGGGGCGCGTCCGCGGGCGTACGCCCCGTGCGCCCCGCATGCCCCGCACGCGGCCGGCCGGCGCGCGGAGTTGCCGCACGCCGGCCGGGAGCACGGGAGGGCCCGGTCCGCCGGTTCAGGCGGTGGAGACCACCACCGTCTTCGCCGCCTTGTCGTGGATGCACTGCCGGTAGGGCTTGTCGAAGACGCCGAACAGGCCGTCGATGAGCCACCAGAGCCCGGCGCAGCAGAGCACGGCGGGCAGGATGAAGACCGCCGCCCTGGTCCAGGCGGCGGACTGGGTCGGGGAGTTGCCGTCGACGAGCATGGCGACCCGGATCTTCATGGCCTTCTTGCCGAGGGTCTGCCCGTCCCGGCCGAGCATGACGCCCTCGTAGACGAGGTAGAGCGCGCAGGCGAGCCAGAAGGCGCCGGCCGAGCCGGAGCGGTCGGTGAGGCTGGCGAACGGCAGGACCAGGAGCAGGGCGACGGCCTGCACCAGCAGGTAGTCGATCAGCCGGGCGAGGATCCGGTTGGGCCAGCTGCCGAGCGGGGGCATGCCGGGGACGGGTCCGCCGCCGGGCGCACCGTACCCGGCGGGGCCGTAGCCGGGCGGGGGCTGGTCGTAGGGCGACCGGCCGTAGGGGTTCTGCCCGTAGGGAGCGCCGGAGGGAGCGCCGCCGTAGGTGCCGCCGTACGCGCCGGGGCCGTCACCGGCGGGCGGCGGGGTGGCGGAGGGCGGGGTGCCGTACGGGTCCGACGGCGTACCTTCCGGCGTGCCGCCGCCCGACTGCGGGGGCTGCTTGCCGAAGGAGGGCTTGCCGCCCCCCTCCGGCTCGGGGCCTGAGGGGTCGTAGGTGCTCATGACCCGAGTAGAACATCACACATTGTACGAACTTGGGATATTGACTCCGTTTTGTCCGACCGGGACCACCGGGGGTGAAGCCGAGGGAGCCTCAGTGCCGGACGACCCGGGTGCGGGCCGCCCGGTCGTGCCAGCCGCGCCGCGCCGGGCGGTCGAACAGCGGCCAGAACAGCCCGGCCGGCAGCAGCATCGAGAGCTGCCGGACCAGCCACCGGACCAGGGAGCGGCCGATCCCCGGACGGGCCGGAGCGCCGCCCGCCGCCGTCCGGCCCACCGCGACCACCCGGATCCGGGCGAGCCGCTTGCCGAAGGTCTGGCCGGTGCGGGCGGTCGGCAGGACCTCGTAGAGCAGGCCCACGAACAGCAGGATGCCGAGCAGGACGGCGGCCTTGCCGACCACCGTGCCGTCGACCAGCCAGACGTCGATCTGGCGGTGGGTGAGCCGGCTGGCCATCCGGGCCCGGTCCAGCTTGCGCTGGAGGTGCGCCTCGACCGAGCGGCCGAGCGGGACGCCCGCGGCGACGGCGACCACGGCCAGCACGGCGGTGTCGACCAGCCGGGCGGCGAGGCGGCGGCCGAGCCCGGCGGGCTGCTGCTGCGCCGCCGCCGCCGCGGCGCGACGGCGCGGGGCGGCGGGCCGGGGGGCGGGGGGCCGCACGGCGGCGGGCGCGGGCGCGGGGGCGGTGGGCGCGGGGGCGGCGGACGGGACGGGTTCGGCGTCCGCCCCGGCCTCCGCCTCCACCTCCACCGGAGGCGCTTGCGGCGACGGCGACGGCACCTGCGACGGCACCGGGGCCGGGGCCGGGACGGACCGCGGGCCGGCCGGCCCGGGGACGGGCGACGCCTCGGCGGGCGGCACCTCCGCCGCCTCCGGCAGCACTCCCCAGGACACCCAGCGCGACTCGTCGCCCGGCTCGCCCAGCCCGTGCTGCGCCCGGGGATCCGCCTGCCACCCGGCCGGCTCGGGCCCCGGACGCGGTCCGGGCTCCGGCGCCGGCCCCGCCTCCGGGCACGGCTCCGGCAGCAACACCGCGCCCGCCACCGGCTCCGGCTCCGCCGCCGGCCCCGGCACCCGTTCGAACGCCCGCCCGGCCCCCGCCGCAGGCGCCCGCTCCCCGCCGCGCCGGAACACCGGCCCGTTCTCCGGCACCACGAAGGTGAACGACGCGCCGCCCCCGGTCTGGTCCAGGTACACCGGCCCGCTGTCCCCGCCGGACGGCGTCCTCCGCCCCTCGGGCTCCCCCGCCGGCTCGGCGGCCACCGCCACCGGCGGCGGCACGTACCGCCCCGCCCCGCCCCCGCCGGGCGCCACCCCCGGGCGGCGGGTCGCGTACCGGGGCGGTTCGAGCACCTCGCCCTCGGCCGGGGCGGGCCGGCTGGTGCCGGGCACCCAGGCCGAGCCGCCCCAGTAGCGGACGTAGCCGGGGATGGAGGGGTCGGGGTAGTAGCCCGGCGCGGGGCCGGCGGCCGTGTCCGTGCTGCCGCCGGCGAAGGGCCGGTCCGTCATGGGGGCTCGCTTTCCTGGCAGGCCGATGCGGCGCGCCCGGCGAGGGTGCGCGCGACGGTGGCACGGGCGACCCGGGTGGCTCCGCCGCCGGCGCGCGAGGGGTGCCGCCGAGGAGGCGGACAGTCGCCGGGCAGTCACAAAGGGTAGTACCTCGGCGGGCGGACGGCGTGAAGTTGGCCAATCACCGGACAGGCCGGGGCGGCCCACGGTAAGGAAGACGGCGCGTACGCCCGACCACGCGCCCCCGAAGTCCGACGTTCACCACTCCCCGCACCCCCGCCGACGGATCTTCGCAAGAAATCCCGGGAATTCCCGGAAACCTGTGTAAGAGCGCTCCCCCGCCGCGCTCTCCAAGGTCACAGGGCCCGCACCCGGGCACGAACCGCAGGCAGAGAGGAACCGATCATGGAGCGCCCGACGAGCGTGGTCGAGCACGAGCTGGAGCTCAACCTGGTGCTCTCCCCCGAGCACAGCGTCCCCGTGCCGGCCCGGCTGTCGTACGGCAGCCACGACCCCTACGCCGTGCACATCACCTTCCACCTGGACACCGGCTCGCCGGTGACCTGGGTGTTCGCCCGCGAGCTGCTGGTGGAGGGCACCTTCCGGCCCTGCGGCCAGGGCGACGTGCGGATCTGGCCGACCCGCTCGGGCCGGCGCAGCGTGCTCTGCCTGGCGCTGAGCTCGCCGGCCGGGGACGCGCTGCTGGAGGCGCCGCTGCCGGCGGTGGCCGCCTGGCTGGAGCGGGCGCACCGGCTGGTGCCGCCGGGCAGCGAGATGGCCGCGCTGGACATGGACGGCTCGCTGGCCGCCCTGCTCGCGTGAGGCGCCGCACCGCCCCCGGCGGCCCTGACGGATCAGCGGGCCGCGGGGGCCTGCTGACGCTCGCGCGCGGAGTCCGGCCGTCCGCCGCCGCGCTGGCCGGGCAGCGCCGCCGCGGGCGCACCGGCCGCCAGGCGCCGGGCGCGCACGCGTAGCGCGGCGGCCAGCAGGAAACAGATCCCGACGAGCGGGTAGACCGAGGTCGGGATCTGACGCAGCGGCGACAGTTCCAGCACCAGCGCGCCCTGCGGCTTGGCGAGCCACATAGCGAAGGACAGGAAGGCGACCAGTGCGGCCGCGAAGGCGGCCCGCCAGCGGACCTTCCGGACGGCGGCCGGACGGGCCCGTTCGACCGCCGCCTCACAGCCGAGCAGGACGAGCACCGGCACGCACCAGACCCAGTGGTGGGTCCAGCTGATCGGCGAGATCAGCACGGCGGTGACGGCGGTGCAGCAGACGCCCCAGGCCTCGGAGCGCGACAGCCAGCGCGCGCTGCGGGCGGCCCAGGCGGCCACGCCGAGGCCGGCCACCGCGACGACGGCGGCGGCCAGGGTGGCGACGGTGCCCGGTTCGGCGGTGTGCAGCAGCCGGGCGACGGCGCCGCTGAGCGCCTGGTTGTCGACGATCTCGGTCTTGCCGACCCGCGAGGAGTCGTAGAGGTACTTGGTCCAGAAGCCCCAGGTGGCGTCGGGCAGGACGAGCGCGCCGAGCAGGAAGGTGCCGACGAAGGTCGCGCCGGCCACGAGCGCGGCCCGGATCCGGCCGGTGAGCAGCAGGTAGACCGCGAACAGGCCGGGGGTGAGCTTGATGCCGGCGGCGATGCCGATCGCGACGCCCTTGCTGCGGCGCCCGTCGGGGCGGGTGAGGTCCCAGAGGATGAGGCAGGCGAGGGCGAGGTTGATCTGGCCGTAGCGCAGCGTGGTGTAGACGGGTTCGAGCCAGACGCCGGCGCCGGTGACCAGGATCACGCCGATCGCGCGCAGGTCCCGGCGCGGCCAGCCGACCAGTTTGAAGGACAGGTGGGCGAAGAGCGCCAGCAGTCCGAGGTTGCAGAGCGTGACCGCGACCCTCAGGAACGGGATCGGGAACCAGGTCGTCGGCACGAACAGCATCGCGGCGAACGGCGGGTAGGTGGCGGGCAGGTTCCACTGGGTGACGCGCAGTCCGTAGAGGTCCTCGCCGTTGGCGACGGCGGCGCCCTCGGCCCGGTAGACGATCATGTCCACCATCGAGGTGTGCGCGAAGTGGCGGACCACCGCGTAGGCGAGCAGCGAGAACAACGCGACCGCGGAGACGGCCAGCAGCGGGCGGCGCGGGGCCTCGCGCAGGGCGCGCAGGGGTGCGCCGAGGGCGGTGCGCAGCCGGTCCGACAGGGGGGCGGGCGCCCGGTCCGGTGCGCTGGGCACCATGCCGCGCTCGTCTTGCACCGCTGTCACTCTTCGCTCCGTCCGCCGGTCGGCCAACCAGCGACGATACCCGATGCCCCGCGGCCGGCCCGGATCGATTCGGTCACGCAGCGTGACCGGCCGGACATGGTGCCGGCCGGCCGTGCCCCGTTGCGGTCGGGGCACGGACGGCCGGAGTCGGTGGGGCGGGGTCAGCCGGTGTAGGCGCCGAGGGCCCGGGTGAAGTCCAGCGGCTGCTGGACGATCGAGCTGCAGCTGGCGTCGGCGTAGGGCTTGGCGCCGCCCTCGCAGGCCTTGTCGCGGGTGCCGGACCACATCGACAGCCAGGCCAGGTGCTTGCTCTTCGCGAAGTCGGCGAGCTGCTTGGCGTCGGCGACGGTGAAGACCTCGCTGGCGACGTCGTTGACGCCGATCATCGGGGTGACGGCGACCTTGCGCCAGGCGGCGGCGTCGTCGAGCCCGAGCACGCTCTTCACCTGGGCCTGGGTGGCGGTGGCCGCGGCGATGGCGTACTTGCCCATCTGGCCCTGCGGGTTGGGGGCGACGCCGTCGCCGAAGTCCATCGCCATGACGTTGACCGCGCTGATCGCCACGCCGTTGTTCTTGGCGTCGGCGATCAGGTTGACGCCCTCCTGGGTCAGGCCGGAGGGGAGCACGGGGAGGGTGAAGGAGACCTCCAGGGCCTTGCCCTTGGCGGCGGCGTTCTTCTGGAGCTGGACGATGGCCTGGGCACGGCGGGTGTTGGCCGCGGCGTTGGCGATCGCGCCGCCCTCGACGTCGAAGTCGATCTTCGTGAGGCCGTAGGCGTCGACGGTCTTCTGGTAGACGGCGGTGAGGTCGGCGGCCGAGGTGCAGGCGAGGGCCGGCTCGCTGCCGTTGGCACCGCCGAAGGAGACCCGGACGTCGCCGCCGATCGCGCGCAGGGCGCCGATCTGGGCGGCCACCGCGTCGGCGGCGAGGTCGCTCACGCCGCCCCACTTCGGGGTGCAGCCGCCGCCGGAGACCACGAACGCCAGGTTGAAGTCCTTGACGCCACTGGCCTTGGCGGTGGCGACCAGGTCGTAGGGCGGGTAGAGCGAGGTGTCGACGAACGGGGAGAAGCCGGCGCCGCCGGCCGGGGCGGGGGTGCCGGTCGCGGTGGCGGTGGGCGCCGGGGTGGTGGGGGCGGCCGTGGTGGTGGCGCTCGCGGTGGCCGTCGGGGCCGGGGTGGTCGGCGCGGTGGTGGCCGTGGCGGTCGGGCTCGGCGCCCCGGTGGTCGGCCGGCCGGTGGGCGTGGCGGACGCGGTGGCCGTCGCGGTGGCCGAGGCCGAGGCCGAGGCCGACGGCGAGGCGGTGGCGGAGACCGAGGCGGACGGGGAGGCCGTCGCGGTGGTGGTCGGCCGGCCGGACGGGGTCGGCACGGTGCCGTCACCGGGCTTGCAGGAGGCCTGGTTGATCAGGCAGTTGCCCGGTTCGCCCTGCGCGGCGCCGGAGCCCTGGGCGACGAAGCCGACCACGATGCTCTTGCCCGGCTCCAGCCGCTTGCTCCACGCCTCCGGCCGGACGGTGATGTGCTGGCCCTCGGCGGTGAAGGTGGCGTTCCAGAGCGAGTCGATCTTCGCGCCGGCCGGCAGGTCGAAGCTGAGCGTCCAGTCCTCGATGGCGCTGCTGTCCGGGTTGGTGACCAGGTACTGGCCGGTGAAGCCGGAGTCCCAGCTGCTGGTGCGGCTGTAGACGGCGCCGAGCGAGGCGGCGCTGGCCGAGGAGGCGAGGACGACGACGCCACCGGCGACCAGGGCGGCGGCCACCGCGGAAGCGCCGAGCAGCACGCCCTTGCGGCTGCGCCGACGGCGGCCGCCGGGGCGGCGGTGGGGCTGCGGGGTCGTCATGGGGGCGTACCTCCGGGGCTGGCAGGTGTGCGGCCGGGTGGCCGACGCCGATGACGCTAACGGCGCCCCATGGCCGGAAACCGCCTGCTGAGCCAGGGGTAGAACTCCCTTACGGTGCGCTTAAGAAAGAGGGGCGCGAGCCCTCCTTCCGGCCCGACGGGGCCCCGTCCGGGCGCCGAAACCTTTCGCCATTCGCCCGCGACCACCCCGTTCAGCGCGGGAACAGCGGCCCGCGGCCGCGGCGTCTTCCGGTCCGCACCGGGGCGGTGCCGTCCTGGCGCAGGCGCAGCCGCAGCCGGATCTCGGCGCCGCCGAGCACGGCCGACGCACCGAGCGCGAGGTCGCCGCCGGTGGCCTCGGCGAGCTTGCGCACGATGTCCAGCCCGAGGCCGGTGGAGCCCTCGCCGCCGTGGCCCTCGCCGCGCTTCAGCGCCGCCTGCGGGTCGGTGAAGCCCGGGCCCGCGTCCCCGACCAGCACGATCACCGAGCTCTCGGTGGGCAGGACGTCCACCGAGAAGGCGGTGCCGACCGCGGTGTGCCGGAAGACGTTGCCGAGCAGCGCGTCCACCGCCGCCGCCAGGTCGCCGCGCTGCACCGGGACGGGCGTCTCCTGCTCGGCGCCGGTCAGCTGCCAGGGGCGGCCCTCGTCCTCGGCGAGCGCGGACCAGAAGCCGACCCGCTCGCGGATCACCTCGGCGGCGTCGCAGCCGACGGTGACGGCCGGCGCGTCCTCGGGCGCGCGGCGGGCCGAGCGGATGATCTGGTCGACCTCGCGCTCCAGCTGCGACACCGCGTGCCGGGTGGCGTCGGCCGCGTCGCCCTCGCCGAGCGACGCGGCGTTCAGCCGCAGCACGGTCAGCGGGGTGCGCAGCCGGTGCGACAGGTCGGCGGCCAGCTCCCGCTCGGCGGCGAGCAGTTGCACCACCCGGTCGGCCATCGTGTTGAACGCGTGCGCGGCCTCGTGCAGTTCGGCGGGGCTGCCGGCGGCCTGCTTGCCCTCCACCGGCACCCGCACGGCGAGGTCGCCCGCGCCGAGCGCGCGGGCGGCGGCGGCGAGCCGGCGGGCCGAGGCGACGATCCGGGCGCCCATCCGGTCGGCGACCAGCACCGAGATGGCGACCAGCCCGAGCGCGACGCCGGAGAGCACCTGCCAGGCGGTGGCGACGCCCCGGGTGAGGTCGTCGTCGGCCACGAACACCTCGACCACGGCGGTCCGCGCGGTGTCCACGGCGAACGGCTGGAGCAGCGCGAAGCCGCCCGGCACCTGAACGGTGAACGAGCGCCCCTGGAAGCCCGCGGTGGCCACGTCGGCGTCCAGCGCCCGGACCTCGCCGATGGTCGCGCCGGCGGCCGGCCCGGAGGCCGCGGCGGCGGCCGTCCCCGGCACGCCCCGGGGCGCCTGGGCGCCCACCGTCGTCCCCGTCCCGCCCGGCGCCGCGGCCACTCCGCCCGCGGCGCCGGCCGTACCGGCGGCGGTGCCCGACCCGGCGGCGGACTCCGGCGGCGGCAGGTGCACCGCCATCCGCCCCTGCCCGCCCGCGTCCGTGGAGGCCACCGCCCGGACGATGGCGTCCTCGTCGGTGGTGATGGCCAGCGCCGGGCCGAGCGCCGCGGCCTGCCGCTCGGCGGCCGTGAACGCCCGGTCCCGGGCCGTCTGCTGGACCATCAGGCCGAGCGGGATCAGGAAGGCCAGCGCGACCATGGTGGTCCCGGCCACGGCGGCCTTGATCAGCGCCCAGCGCAGCGAGTGCCGCAACCGCCTCATGTCCGGCGCTCCACGGGGACGGGCCCGGACCCGGTGGCCTGTCCGGAGGCCTCCAGCCGGACCCCGACCCCGCGCACGGTGTGCAGGTAGCGCGGACTGGACGCGGTCTCACCGAGCTTGCGGCGCAGCCAGGACAGGTGCACGTCGATGGTCTGGTCGCCGCCGTAGGTCTGCCGCCACACCTCGGCCAGGATCTCCTTGCGCGGCACCACCACGCCCGGCCGGGCCGCGAGGAAGGCCAGCAGGTCGAATTCACGGCGGGTCAGGTCCAGCGCCCGTCCGTCCAGCGAGGCCTCCCGGCGCTGGAGGTCGATCGCCAGCCCGCCGACCCGGAGCACCTGGCTGACCGGGGCCGCCCCGCCGCCGAGCCGGCGCAGCACGGCGGCCATCCGGGCGCTCAGGTGCTCCCCGGAGAACGGTTTCACCAGGTAGTCGTCGGCCCCGTCGTTGAGCAGCCGGACGATCTCCGCCTCGTCGTCCCTGGCGGTCGAGATGATGACCGGGACGTTGGTCAGGCCGCGGATCATCTTGAGCGCCTCGCTGCCGTCCAGATCCGGCAGGCCGAGGTCCAGGATCACCAGGTCGCAGCCGACCTGGGCGACCTCGCGCAGCGCCTCAAGTGCCGTGCCCACGCTGCGAACCGCGTGGCCGGTGTCGGTCAGGTGGCGGATGAGGGCGGATCGTACGAAGGGGTCGTCCTCGACCACGAGCACTGTTGCCATGGGGCTGCACGGTACGCCATCGGCCCCGATTGGTCTGTACCTCGGGTTGGTTCGCGCCGGTCTGTGCGGGGCCGCCCGCACTTGTGCAAGTTCCCTGTGGAAGTGCCGGGGTGCCCGCCTGCGCGCCGGGGGGATACGGCAGGATGTGCGCACGATGCGGAACGGACTGGTACAGCTCGGCGCCTGGGCGGCGGCCACCGGGGCGGCGGTGGCGCTGTCCTGGCTCGGCGTGCACACCGTGCTGGCCGGCGCCGCCTTCGAACAGCCCACCGCGCTGTCCCTGCCCTCGCCGGCCTCGGCCGACGGGCAGAGACCCACGCCGACGCCCTCGGCGACGCAGCCGCAGCCGGCCGGCCGCACCGAGCCGGCCGCGACGCCGTCCACCGGCCGGGCGTCGGCGCCCCCGCCCCGGGCGACGGCCTCCGCGCCCCCGTCGCCCACCGCGACGGCCACGGCCCGCCCGGCACCGGCCACCAGCACCACGTCCTCCGTGCACAGTTATCCCGTTCCGGGCGGCCGGGTCGCCGTGGACCTCCAGTCGGACCACGCCTCGCTGGTCTCCGCGACGCCGGACTCGGGCTGGCAGATGCAGGTCTGGAACGGCCCGCAGTGGTTCCGGGTCGACTTCACCAAGGACGACCAGGCCAACTCGGTGATCGTCTCCTGGAACGGCTACCCGCCGAGGGTCGACCGGGTCGTCCGCTGACCGGGCCGGTCACCAGCGGTCGAAGGGCACGTAGCCCGGCAGGTAGGGCCCGCGGTACCGGGAGCGTTCGACCAGGGTGTGTCTGGTCCCGCCGGGCACCTCGATCGCGGCGAGCAGCACGGTGCCGTAGGCGTCCCGCACCTCGTAGGGCTCGGCGAGCGAGGCGGCGCCCCGGTCGACGGCGTAGTCGTACGCGTAACAGACGTCCGGCACCGCCACCGCGAGGTCGACGACCCCCTCGCCGTGCCGGGCCAGGTGCCCCGCCAGCTCCCGGCCGCGCGGCCCGATCGCCCGGACCAGCGAGGTCAGCACGAACCTGGTCCCGGGTGCCCGCAGCACGTAGGAGACCGTCTCCGGCTCGCCCGTCTCGGGCCCGGCGTACGCGGTGCAGCGCAGCCCGAGCGCGACCGCGTACCGGCGGGCCGCCCGCTCGGCGTCGGCGACCGCGAAGACCACCGCGTCGGCGCGGCCCATCGGGAGCAGCCCGGGCTCCTCCGCGCCCGCCGGGACGGGCCCGGACGCGCCGGGGCCGGCCGGGTCCGGGCCGGCGGCGAGCAGCACGCGTTCGGCGGCGGTGTCGGTCATGTCGGCTCTCCCGGTCGGGGTGCGGGACCACGGGTCGCCCCGGCGCCCCGGGTGGGGACGGGTGCACGGGGTTGTGGCTGGAGGGTGGCGCCGGGCCGACGTCCGCGCAACTGTTCCGTTTCCTCCTGGTCAAGCTGTGCTCCGGGACGGGACAATCGGACGCACCGCTGTACAGAATGCCCACCGGAGGACGGAGCCCTCGATGCCCCCCGCCCACTCCCCCAGTTCCCCGGGCGCCCTCGGATCGTCCAACTCGCTTGCCGGGCAGGGACATTCCGGAGCGTCCGGCGGCCCTGCCGGGAGCACCAACGACGCGATCGACGTGCTGGACGGCCGGCTGATCCGGCTGCTCGCCGAGGAACCGCGGATCGGGGTGCTGGAGTGCTCGCGCCGGCTCCAGGTGGCGCGCGGCACGGTGCAGGCCCGGCTGGACCGGCTCCAGGCGCGCGGGGTGATCGGCGGATTCGGCCCGGAGGTGGACCCGGCGGCGCTGGGCTATCCGGTGACGGCCTTCGCGACCCTGGAGATCTCCCAGGGCCAGGGCGCGGACGTGCGCGAGCACCTATCGGCGGTGCCGGAGGTGCTGGAGCTGCACACCATCACCGGGCACGGCGACATGATGGTGCGGATCGTGGCCCGGTCGAACGCCGATCTGCAGCGGGTGATCGACCGGGTGGTCGGCTTCGACGGGATCGTCCGCTCCTCGACGGCGATCGCCCTGGAGAACCCGGTGCCGTACCGGATCCTGCCGCTGGTCGACCAGGCGGCCGCCGAGTAGCGGCGGAGCCGCGCGGACGGCGGAGGCGGCTCAGCAGGTGGCGACGGGCCCGCCGGCGTGCAGGGCCTCCAGCGCCGAGACCGACTCCGCCAGCGTCCCGACCGGCACCAGCCGCAGCCCGGCCGGGGTGTTCACCTTGGCGTCCGCGCACTCGTCCTTGGGCAGCAGGAAGACGGTCGCGCCGTCCCGGGCCGCCGCCTGGGTCTTCAGCGGCACCCCGCCGACCGGGCCGACCACGCCCTGGTCGTCGATGGTCCCGGTGCCGGCGACGGTCAGCCCGCCGGTGAGGTCGCCGCCCTTGCCGTCCCCGGCGAGCTTGTCGATGATGCCGAGCGCGAGCATCTGGCCGGCGCTCGGGCCGCCGATGTCGCCGAGGTCGACCTTCACCTTCACCTGGGCGGGCGACAGCCCGAGGTAGGAGAGCGCGGCCGCGGTGGCGGCGTCCTGCGACTCGGTCATCTGCTGGGCGGTGACCTCCTCGGCCTTGGCCGGGTCGCCCTGCGGGTAGACGGTCTCGGTGGGCCGCACGGCCTCGTCCTCGTCGAACCAGGCCTGCAGCGAGCGCCAGAAGGTGTTCCGCTCCCCCGGGTTGGTCGCCGAGATGGTCACCATCCGCAGCTGCCCCCGGGGCGTGCGGACCGGCGCGCCGGTGATGGTGAGCACCGGCCGGTCCTGGTAGCTGCCGAGGGTGTCCGCGGTCACGCCGGGGAAGGTCAGCGTGTACGGCAGCGGGACGAACGCGGCCACGCCGAACAGCGCGGCAACCAGCGCTCCGCAGAGCGCGAGGGCGCGGGTCCGGGGGGAGGTGAGGGCCGGGGGCAGCTTGGTGTCGGACACAGAGGCATCCAAACACACCGGGCCGCCCGGCGGGCACGCACACGGCCACCCGGACGGCCCCCGCCCCGGCGGGCGGTCAGCGCAGCGCGTCGGCGACCTCGGTGGCGGCCTCCACCACCCGGGGGCCGACCCGCTCCGGGACGAGCCCGTTGAGCATCACCACGCCGACGCTGCCCTCGATGCCGCTCAGCCCGAGCAGCGCCGCGGCCGCGCCGGACGCTCCCGACTGCTCCTCCGCCCGGGTGATGACGAAGCCCTGTTCCGGCCGGCGCTGGCTCGGGAAGGCCCGGGCCTCCAGGATCGCCCGGCCGGCCGCGCTCTCGCCCAGCGGGTGGCGCAGCCCGGTGCGGTAGGCGACGTGGAAGTCGGTCCAGCTGGGTTCGACGACGGCCACCGCGAGCGCCTCGTTGCCGTCGACCAGGGTGAGGTGGGCGGTGGCGCCGAGGTCCTCGGCGAGGCTGCGCAGCGCGGGCAGCGCCGCCTCGCGCAGCAGCGGGTGGACCCGGTGGGCGAGCCGGAGCACGCCCAGGCCGACCCGGGCGCGGCCGCCGATGTCCCGGCGGACCAGCCCGTGCTGCTCCAGGGTGGCCAGCAGCCGGTAGACGACGGTCCGGTTGACGGCGAGGCGGGCCGCCAGCTCGGTCACGGTGAGCCCGCGTTCCGAGTCGGCGAGCAGCTTGAGGACCCGGACTCCGCGGTCCAGGGTCTGGGAGGTCTCTGCAGTCACGACACGCAATTCCTTTCCGCGGCGGGTCGCGGATCGGCTGACCGGTCCACGACTCGGATGTCGCGCGCAGGTGGGTGGCCGCGCTCGGGCCGCGGAGAGTCGTCCTTGACGTCCTGGGGCCCTGCGGCGCCCGTCTCGCGGGGGTCGCCCGGCGGGAGAGCGTGTGGGAAAGGTAGTGAAGGAATTGCGGCGGCGGAAGTGTTTGTCCAAAATTCGGGCAAGATCAACTTCGCGCGCCTCGCCAAACCTGGACAAAATATGACGGAACACCCCGACCAGGCGTTCGCAGGTTCGACCACAGTCCGAGTTCCGGACGGATCGGGCGGCGCACGACCGGAGGGTGCCGGAACGGGTCGTACCGGAACGGATCGTGTCGGGAGGACGCCGGGTCAGAGCAGATTGCGCAGGACGGTCCAGCCGGCCGCCACCCCGAGCAGCACGGCCGTCCCGCGCCGGCCGAGCGGCGGCTGCCAGCTCCGGCCGGCCAGGCCGTGCCGCAGCCAGACCAGGTAGAGCGCGGCCACCAGGGGCAGCGCCAGCAGCAGCGCCGCGTTGTCGTGCCAGGCGGCGGCGAGGTCGCCGTGCAGCAGGTCGTAGGCCATCCGGGTGCCGCCGCAGCCGGGGCACTCCAGGCCCGTGACCTTGCGCCAGGGGCAGAACGGCAGCGCCTGCCCCGGCAGATGGGGGTCGCGCGACCACAGGTACGCGGAACCGGCCGCACCGCCGGCCAGCACCGCGACCGGTGCCCAGGCCGTGCGCAGCCGCTCGGGAACGGCGAAGCCGCCCCGGCCGGACCGGCCGGGGCGGCGCGCCTTCGCGGACGTGACCAAGGCTCAGCTGCGCAGCAGACGGCCCTGGGCGTCGGTGCGGTCGTTGCTGGTGAGGAACAGGATCCCGTCGATCAGCGACCAGACACCGAGGCCGCCGCAGGTCAGCAGCTGGGCGATGCCCATGCCGATGTGGCCGGTGTAGAAGCGGCCGACACCCAGGCCGCCGAGCAGGATCTGCAGGACGCCCGCGACGACCTTCGACTTGTCGGAGAGCTCGGGCTGCTGCGCGTAGGGCTGCTGGTACGACACGTTCGGTGTACTCCTTGAAAGACAGACAGGCCCGGGCGCACGACGGAGCGTCATGTCCCCCCGGGTCGGTGAGGTGCCGACCGGAATCACCGGGGGCTGCGACGGCCGGCCCCGGACGGGGGGCGTGCGACGTCGGCGGCCCGGAGGCGGCGCGGCACGCGGAACACTAGCCGATCATCCGACCGAATGTCTCCACAAATCCTTCGCGTATATCCGAACGTCATGTGACCTTTACGGTCACGCTGTCCGCGACACGCCGACGGATCGTTACTTCGCCCACTCCCGGATCCTGGCGATCCGCGCCTTCAGCTGATTGGCCGTCGCCTGGGCGGTCAGCGGACCGCCGCACTGCCGGCGCAGCTCGTTGTGGATGGTCCCGTGGGGCTGGCTGGTGCGGTGGTGCCAGGCGGCCACCAGCGCGTTCAGCTCCTTGCGCAGCTCGCGCAGCTCCTGGTGGGTCACCACCGGCCGCTGTTCGGCCGGCAGCTCCAGCAGGTCGGCCTCCTCGGCCGGCTTGCCCTTGCTCCGCTGAATCTGCCGGTGCTGGCGCTTCTGCAGCAGCATCTGCACCTGGTCCGGCTCCAGCAGGCCCGGGATGCCGAGGTAGTCCTCCTCCTCCTCGCTGCCCGGGTGCGCCTGCATCCCGAACTCCATGGCGTTGTAGAGCACCCGGTCGAAGACCGCCTCGGAGCCCAGCGCCTCGTAGGAGAACTCCTCGCCGCCCGCGCCGTCCGGGCCGTCGTTGGCCCGCTCGGCCTCGGCGAGCAGCCGGTCCTCCTCGTCGAAGAGGCCCTCGCCCTCCTTCTTCGGCCGGTCCAGCACGTGGTCGCGCTGGAGCTCCATCTCATTGGCGAAGCCCAGCAGCATCGGGATGGTCGGCAGGAAGACGGAGGCGGTCTCGCCGCGCTTGCGGGCGCGCACGAAGCGCCCGACGGCCTGGGCGAAGAACAGCGGGGTGGAGATCGAGGTGGCGTACACGCCGACGCAGAGCCGGGGCACGTCGACGCCCTCGGACACCATGCGCACCGCGACCATCCAGCGCGAGGTCCCGGCCGCGTAGTCGGAGATCCGCTTGGAGGCCTCGGTCTCGTCGGAGAGCACCAGGGTGACCTTCTCGCCGGTGATCTTGCGCAGCATCTTGGCGTAGGCGCGGGCCACCGTCTGGTCGGTGGCGATCACCAGGCCGCCGGCGTCCGGGATCGCCTTGCGGACCTCGGTGAGCCGGCGGTCCGCGGCCTGCAGCACGGAGGGGATCCACTCGCCCTGCGGGGAGAGCGCGGTGCGCCAGGCCTGGGCGATGAGGTCCTTGGTCATCGGCTCGCCGAGCCGGGCCTCCAGCTCGTCGCCGGACTTGGTGCGCCAGCGCATGTTGCCGCTGTAGGAGAGGAAGATCACCGGGCGGACGACGTGGTCGGCGAGCGCGTGCCCGTAGCCGTAGGTGTAGTCGGCGACCGACTTGCGGATGCCGTCGCCGCCTGCCTCGTACTGGACGAACGGGATCGGGTTGGTGTCCGAGCGGAACGGCGTACCGGTCAGCGCCAGCCGCCGGGAGGCCGGCTCGAAGGCCTCGAAGCAGGCCTCGCCCCAGGACTTCGAGTCACCGGCGTGGTGGATCTCGTCCATGATGACCAGCGTCTTGCGGGCCTCGGTCCGGTTGCGGTGGAGCATCGGGTTCACGCCGACTCCGGCGTAGGTGACCACGATGCCGTGGTACTCCCGGGAGAGCGGCCCGGAGGAGTACGCCGGGTCCAGCTTGATGCCTATCCGGGCGGCGGCCTCGGCCCACTGCTTTTTCAGGTGCTCGGTCGGCGCGACCACGGTGACCTGCTGCACCAGGTGGTTGTGGAGCAGGTAGGAGGCCAGGGTCAGCGCGAAGGTGGTCTTGCCCGCGCCCGGCGTCGCGACGGCGAGGAAGTCGCGCGGCTGGTTCTCGATGTACTTGTCCAGCGCCCCCTGCTGCCAGGCCCGGAGCTTTCCCGCGGTGCCCCAGGGGGCGCGGCCGGGGAAGGCCGGGGACAGGTGGTGCGAGGAGGTCGGCGCGGCTTGGCCGACGGCCCGGACGGGCGCGTGCGGCTCGTTGGCGTCGGAGAAGAGCGGCATCGAGGCGGCGGCAGTACTCACGGTCTCCGAGGGGGGATCGTCGCAGGTCGGAGGCGGTTTTGCAGCCCCGTCCCACGGTCGGGCGGCGTTCGGACAACCCGCCCAGCGTACCGGGCCCGGGGCCGTTCGGGCGGCCGCGGCGGGGCCGGGCGGGGCGTGGACCGGGCCGGTCGGCGGCGGGTTCGGCCGGAAATC
Organism: Kitasatospora sp. NPDC058115; assembly: GCF_042884635.1. NCBI lineage: Bacteria > Bacillati > Actinomycetota > Actinomycetes > Kitasatosporales > Streptomycetaceae > Kitasatospora > Kitasatospora sp. NPDC058115. The sequence continues at coordinate 31,331 of NZ_JBHVTL010000015.1, read as the reverse complement.
GATGTGACGTGGATCACGTCGGAAAGTCGGGAAAACGCGGTAAGCGGAACCCCCTCCACCGCCTCTCTTCCGGGTGAGGCCGCCCCAACCCCACAGCCGCCACCGGCCTCGCACCCCACAGAAGGGAACCGCCGTGCACGCCATCGCCGAAGAGACCGTCCAGGCCCGCCTCATCCTCTCCGCCCACCGTTCCGTCCGGCTGCGGGTCACCCTGACCTACCTCCCGGACGACCCGCTCGCCGTCCGGATGGCCTTCCCCGCCGAGTTCTCGCTGGACGACCCGGCCGACGGGGGCCCGGACTGCGAGGACATCGTCTGGGTCTTCGCCCGCCCGCTGCTCGCCGCCGGCCTGGAGGTGCCCACCGGCATCGGCGACGTCCACGTCCGGCCCGCGCTCGGCCGCCGCACCGTGGTCGAGCTGCGCGCGCCCGAGGGCACCGCGATGGTCCAGTTCGACACCGCCGACCTGCGGCGCTTCCTGTGGCGCAGCCGCCTGCTCGTCCCCGAGGGCGAGGAGCACCTGCACCTGGACGCCGACCGCGCCCTCGCCCAGCTGCTCGGCTGAGCGGCCCGGCGAGGTGTCGGCAGCCGCCCGGGACCGGGCCCGGGCGCCTGCTGCTGCCGCGATGCGCCCACCCGCCGTCCGGGGCGGGCCGTGGCCGGGCCGCTCCGGCGCCCCCCTACGCCGAGAGCTTGCGCATCAGCCGTACGCCCTGCGCCGGCGTGAGGTGCGGCAGGTACGCCTTGCCGATCGCCCGGGTGATGCTGGGCAGCGCGGCCGGGTCGGGGTAGGCCATGTACATCGGCCGGTACTCCGGCTGGAACTTCGCCTTGAACGCGAGCAGCGAGCGGAAGCCGTACACCGGCTCCAGCGCCCGGCCCAGCCAGTCCAGGGTCTTCTGCAGCCCGGTCGGCGGCTCCTTCTCGGAGCGGGCGAGCGGTGCGCCGGAGAGCGAGAGGAAGCGCGCGCCCTCCTGCTTGAAGCCCAGCGCGGCGGAGGCGATCAGGAACTCGGTGACGCCGCGGAAGCCCTCCGAGCGCCGGCGCATGAAGTCCAGCGTCCAGCCGACCGTCTCGCCGTTCTCGTAGACCGGCATCCAGCTGGTCAGTCCGTGCACCGTGCGGTCCTCGCCGACGGCGACCAGCAGCCGCACCGCCGGGTCGGCCAGCTCCTCCAGGCCGCCGAGGGTGAAGCCCATCTCGGGCAGCCCCTTCTCCGAGACCCACTCCTCGGAGATGGCCCGGATCTGCTCCTTCAGCGCGAGCGGCGCCTCGTCGTAGGACCACCACTCGGCGGTGATGCCCTGCTTGCCGGCCTTGTTGAGCGCGGTGCGGATGTCCTGCCACTTGCGGCCGGTGAAGGCGAGGCCGGGCAGGGCGACCACGGTGTCCTCGGCGACCTGCAGCGAGCGCCAGCCGAGCTGTCCGGCGGCGGCCCTGGTCTCCGGGGTGACGCTGTAGAAGCACGGCGTCCAGCCGCGCGCGTCGCAGTACCGGGCGAATCCGGCCACCGCGCGGGCGCGTGCCTCCGGGTCGCCGAACGGGTCGCCGGTGGTCAGCGCCACGGTGTTCAGCACCCGGTAGGCGACGGCCGCCCGGCCGTCCTCGTCGAACCAGTAGTGGTTGCCGTCCCAGGTGGTGATGAAGGAGAGCGTGCCGCCGCCGTGCTCGGTGAGCAGGGTGCGGGCCCGGGCGGCGTCCTCGGCGTCGACGTGCACCACCGGCCGGCGGAAGACCATCAGCAGCGCGCCCAGCGCGACCGCCCAGAAGGCGAGCCCGCAGTACGTCTCCAGGATCCGGGCGAACGGGCCGACCGCGATCGGGTAGTCGGGCAGCAGGTCGTTGTAGGCGGGCGGCAGGTACTGGGCGGGGAGCCCGGCGACCAGCCCGCCGAAGGTCGCGCCCGGCTCGAACTGCCCGGAGACCAGCACGCCCAGCCCGGTGTACGCGGCGCCGGCGAGGACCAGCGCGCCGCCGAGCACGGCGGCCAGCCGGCCGAGCACCGCGCGCGGCAGCCGCAGCGGGAAGCGCTGGCGGGTGGCCAGCAGCAGGCCGGTGGTGAGCAGCGGCAGCAGCAGCGCCTCGACGAAGTACTGGAGGGCGCCGCCCGGGCCGGTGCCGGACTCGGTGAACAGCCAGACCAGCATGGCGGTCCAGAGCAGTTCGGTGGCGACGGTGATCCGCCAGGCGAGCCGCAGGCCCCGGCGCAGCCCCTCGGCCAGCACCAGCAGCAGGGCCGGGAAGAGCGCGGCCATCAGCCGGGCCGGGGTGTCGAAGATCCGCTCGACGGCGTGGGCGCGGGCGCAGTCGTGGGCCGAGACGGCGCAGAAGTCGGCGACCTCGTCGGGGCTGAGCCGGTGCGAGAGGTAGATCTCCGAGAAGGTGTTGAACGGGCCGGCCGCGTTGTCGTACAGCGAGGCGATCAGCGGGCCGAGTGCGGCGGCGACCAGGCAGAGCGCCACCAGCACCCGGGTCTCGGTGTGCGAGGAACGGTGCGAGCGCAGGTGCGGGCGGCCGCGGGTGAGCAGCGCGCCGGCGGCCAGTCCGGCCAGGGCGCCGCAGAAGCGCTGCACGCTCTGCAGGTGCCCCACGTACAGCGTCATCACCAGCGGGACCAGCACCACCAGCAGGTGCAGGCGGCGGCGCCAGAGCACGGTCAGCCGGTAGCCCAGCACGCCGGCCAGCGCGAACAGGCCGACGCCGGGGCCGACGGCGGTCTGGCCGACCACCGAGGCGGTCCACTGCTCGCCGAACGCGGCCCCGGCCGCGACCACGCCGGTGCCGGCCAGGGTGCCGGCCAGCTGCCCGGCGACCACCACCCCGAGGGTGCGCAGCGGGCCGAGCCGGCGCTCGGCGGCCGGGGCGACCAGGAGCAGCAGCAGGCTGGTGAAGACGTAGGCGCCGGTGCCGGAGCACCAGAACAGCGAGGTGAACGGCGTCCACCAGCGGCCCGCGCCGAGGGTGGGGGTGCCGACACCCACCTGCTCCAGCAGGGCCTCGGACGGGCCGAGGCCGAGGCTGCCGGTGGCGGCGCCGACGGCCCAGAGGCCGACCAGCAGCACCAGGGTCAGCGGGGCCTCGCCGAGCCGGACGGCCACCCGGGCGCCGAGTCCGGCGGCGGCGCCGGCGAGGCGCCGCGGGGAGCGCGGTGCGGGGGCCCCGGGGCCGGGGGCGTCCGGGGCGGGGGCGGAGCCCGTGCCGCGGGACTGCTCGGGGACCCTGGGGCCCGGCGGTTCGCCGTCCCGCCGCGACGTCCGTTCGCCCACCGGGCCGCGGGCGGGCGCGGCGCCGAGCCGGATCACCGGGTCATCCCGGTCTGCCGGCCGAGCCAGGGCAGGTTGCGGTCGAGCGCCTCGCGGAACACCGTCCAGCTGTGGCCCCCGGGGATCGGCTGGAACTCCACCTTCATCCCTGCCTTCTGCGCGGCGGCGTACATGGTCTCCTGCTGCGGGCGGAAGTCGTCGTCACCGGCGCCGACCGCGAAGACGCCGGCGGTGTCCGGGTACCGGCGGGTGGCCATCAGCTGCGCCGGGTCGACGGCCGCGAAGGCCTTCTCGTCGCCGTCGAAGGCCTTCTCGACGGTCTCGCCGTGGCTGCCGAGGGTGGGCTCGTCCTGGCCGGAGATGTCGATGAACGACCCGTAGACGTGCGGGGCGTTGACGGCCAGCTGGAGCGCGCAGGTGCCGCCGAGCGAGGCGCCGCCGATGGCGAGGGCGCCGCGGCCGGCGGCGGTCTGCAGGTGGCCGCGGATCCAGTCGGGCACGTCCTCGGCGAGGTAGGTCTGGGCCCGGGCGACGTTGGAGTCCATGCAGAGGCTGTTGCCCCACATGGTGGCGATCTGGTCCACCATCACCACGATCGGGGCGAGGCCCCGGTGCTCGGCGGCGAAGGCGTCCAGCCGCTCCTGCATGCCGCCGGAGTTCACCCAGTCGGACGGGTTGCCGGGCTGGCCGGCCATCAGCACCAGCACCGGCAGCAGCGGCCGGGGGCTGGCCTGGTAGGCGGGGGGCAGGTAGACGTAGGCGTCGCGGGCCTCGAAGCCGGACTTGCTCCCGGGGATCGGCGCGGTCGAGACGGTGCCCTTCTCCGGCAGGCCGGCCGGGGGCTGCCAGACCTCCTCCAGCACCTTGCCGGCCGGCACGGCGACCACCTCGGGCGCCTTGCCGGTGGTCAGCGCCTGGGTCCTCGGCGCCAGCATGACGCGGGCCGTCGGGTACTGGTCGAAGCCGCGGTTGACCTGCGAGGCCGCCATCAGCACCACCAGGACCGCACCGCCGGCCGCCAGGAACCGCCGCCGGCCGGGCAGCAGCGGGGCGCGGAAGCCGGCCAGGGCCAGGGCGAAGACGGCGAGCGCGACCCAGCCGAGCACGTAGTCGGGGGTGCCCTCCGGGAAGGGGTGCCACCACCCGTCCACGACGATCTTGATCGCGGCGGTGACGGCGGCGGTGAGCAGCGCGGCACCGGCCGGGCGCAGGCCGAGCCAGCGCCGGTCGCGGGAGAGGGACAGCAGCACCAGCGAGGCGCAGCCGGCGGCGAGCACGGCGTACGGGATCGGGCCGCGGGTGAGCGGCCAGTCGAGCGGGTTCCAGCGAACGGCGAGTTCGGTGGCGGCGGTGGTGAGGGCGAGGGAGGTCATACCGGTTTCCCGGGACGCGTGGTGCCGGCGAGGAAGCCGTAGGCGACGACGTTGCCGTCGTAGCCGTGCTCCTCGCTGAAGCCTCCGCCGCAGGTGATCACCCGGAGTTGGGCGTCGGCGGCCTGGCGGTACACCCGCTCGTCCGGGAAGTCCTTTCGGTCGTGCACTTCGATGGCGTAGAGCTGGTAGACGGCGGTCCGGCCGTCCTCGCGGAGGATCTCGATCCGGTCCCCGCGGTGCAGGGCGCCCAGGTGGTAGAAGACGGCGGGCCCGCTGTCGTTGTCGACGTGGCCGGCGATGATCGCGGTGCCGCGCTGCCCGGGGGCGGCGCCGTCCCGGTACCAGCCGGCGAGGTTGCGGTCCTCCTGCGGCGGGGTCTGGAGGCGGCCGTCCCGGTCGAGACCGAGGCCGGTGACCGGGGCGTCGAGCCGGACGGCGGGGATGCGGATCCGGGTCGGCCGGGAGGGGCTGAGCGGCGGCACCACCGAGACCGGGGCGAAGCCGGTGAGGGCCTGCCCGGCGCCGGGGGCCGGGGGGAGCACGGCGGACGGGCCGTCGTGCAGCAGCCACGCCCCCAGCACGAGCGCGGCACCGGCCGCCAGGGTGCCCGGCCACGGGCTCCTGCTCTGCTGGGCGCCCACCGGCGCTCCCCTCTGCTGACGTCGGACCGGTCACCGGTTCCTGGGAAGTTCCTGGGAACCATGCAACCGGATCGGACCCTATGCCACATTCATACGTTGGTCGTACTCACTCCCGCCGATCGGCAGGGCCAAGGGGGCATCACCCTGCCCCAAGGGGTGAGACGTCACCGTCACGCCACTCTCCGGTCACCCGGCGGCTTCCAGGAATGACGACGATCTCTTCATCGGACACTCAGGAACGCCGTCCCGGTTGCATCCTTCGGGCGATCAGTTCCGACCGTCCGTGGTGCGGCATTGATCGATCCCGATCGCATGCCATGCTGACCCCGTTCACAGGCCTATCACCGCACTTGTCCGACCGGGCCCCGGTCCGCCCGGACGACCGCGCGCCGCGCCTGCCGTGCCCCGCCCCGCGCACGCCCCACGAACGGAGTGACCATGGACGCCCTCTCCCGTCGCACCCTGCTGGCCGCGGGCGCCGCCGGCGCCGCCGCCCTCGCGGCGGGCTGCGGGGCCCGGAGGGACCCGGGCGACGGGCAGGCGACCACTCCGGCCCCGGCGCCGGCACCGGCCACCCCGGCCGAGGACCACGCGGTGGTGCCGACCGAGGCGGCCAAGCCCCCGGTCACCCTGATCGGCGACGGCTCCACCTCGGACACCGGCCCCCAGCCGCACCAGCCCGTGCCCGACGTGCTGCGGCCCGGCGGGCGCCCGCCGCAGTTCGTGGTCTTCTCCTGGGACGGCGCCGGCGAGCTCGACAACGGGCTGTTCGCCCGGTTCCGCCGGCTCGCCCGGGAGCACAACGCCTCGATGACCTTCTTCCTCAGCGGCCTCTACCTGCTGCCGGAGTCCCGCAAGGACCTCTACCGCCCGCCGCAGCACAAGGCCGGCGCCTCCGACATCGGCTACCTGAGCGACCAGCACATCCGCGACACCCTGGAGAACCTGCACGCCGCCTGGACGGAGGGCCACGAGATCGGCACCCACTTCAACGGCCACTTCTGCGGCGCCACCGGCGTCGGCAGGTGGTCCCCGGAGGAGTGGGACAGCGAGATCCAGCAGGCGATGGACTTCGTGACGAACTGGCGGACCAACACCGGCTTCACCGATCTGCCGGCGCTGCCGTTCGACTACCGCAAGGAGCTGATCGGCAGCCGCACCCCCTGCCTGGAGGGGCAGCGCAACCTGCTGCCCACCGCCGTCAAGCGCGGCTGGCGCTACGACAGCAGCGGCAACGGCACTCAGACCTGGCCGCAGAAGATCCAGGGCGGCGCGCTGTGGGACCTCCCGCTGCAGTCCATCCCGTTCCCCGGGCACACCTTCCAGGTGCTGTCGATGGACTACAACATCATGTTCAACCAGTGCGGCAGCAACACCAAGGCCGACCCGTCGCTCCACCCCGGCTTCCAGACCCAGGCCCGGGACGCCTATCTGATGGGCTTCGAGCGCGCCTACACCACCAACCGCGCGCCGTTCGTCATCGGCAACCACTTCGAGGAGTGGAACGGCGGCATCTACATGAACGCCGTCGAGGAGGTGCTCGGGGCGATCGCCGGACGGCCCGAGGTCCGGCTGGTCTCCTTCCGCCAACTGGTGGACTGGCTGGACGCCCAGGACCCGGCGGTGCTGCGCAAACTGCAGACCCTCGGCCCCGGCCAGGCCCCGGCCGGCGGCTGGGAGAGCTTCTGACGCCCCGCCCGCCGGGCCCCCGCCGCCGGCCAGCGCCTCAGCCGGCCTTCCGGACCCGCCCCGAGACCAGCGCGCCGAGCAGCGCGACCCCGGTCATGGTCAGGAAGATCACCGCGAACGCGCCGGTCGACCCGGTGCCCGCGGCGCCGTCGTGGGCGGCGGCCACCGAGCCGCCGCCCAGCGCCGCGAACAGCACCCCGGACAGGCCCACCAGCAGCACGTTGCCCAGCGCGTCGCTCACCTGGAGCGAGGCCGAGTTGGCCCCGGCGTCCTCCGGCGTCGACAGCTTCATCATCAGCACGCTGACGCTCGCGACCGCCAGGCCCATGCCGATCCCGCCGACGCCCCAGGCCACCGCCGCCACCCAGGCCGGCACCGCCGGGACGAGCACCAGCGAGGCCCCCGCGATGGCCACCGCGGTCAGCACGAAGCCGCCGCGGATCATCAGCGTGCGGTACCGCTCGGCCCCCGGCCGGCCCTGGATCCAGGAGCCGAGCGCCCAGGACAGCCCGCCGCTGGTCAGGGTGAGCCCGGCCAGCGTCGGCGACAGTCCGCGCTCGGTCACCATCATCAGCGGGATGAACGCCTCGGCCGCGAAGAACGCCCCCGCCGCGACCCCGCGCAGCAGGATCACCGTCGGCAGTCCGCGCCCGGCCCGCAGCGTCCCGGCCGGCAGCAGGCCGAGCACCGCGGGGAGCAGCAGCGCCGCCCCGGCGACGGCCGGCAGCAGGCCGAGGAGGTCGAGCCGCTGGCCCGCGTACTGCAGCAGACCGGCGCCGAGCGCGGCCATCGCGGCCAGCCCGGTGCGGCGGCGGTCGAACGCGGCGCCCCTGAGCACCGGCTGCTCCTTCTCCGAGCGGCGCAGCGCCGGGCCCATGACGGCCAGCGGCAGCAGGATCAGCGCCGGTACGGCGAGGAAGACCCAGCGCCAGCCGAGGTGCTGGGTGACCGCGCCGGAGACCACCGGGCCGACGATCGACGGCAGCACCCAGGCGGAGGAGAAGGCGGCGAACACCGACGGCCGCAGCCGTTCGGGGTAGGCCCGCCCGACCACCACGTAGAGCGCGACGATCACCAGGCCGCCGCCGAGGCCCTGGATCGCCCGGCCGCCGACGAAGATCCACATCCCCGGCGCCGCCCCCGCCACCAGCAGGCCCGCTCCGAACACCGCGATGCCGGTGAACAGCGGTTGCAGCGGGCCGCTGCGGTCGCACCACTGGCCGGAGACGACCAGCGCGAACAGGGTGGTGGTGAAGTAGCCGGAGAAGGCGAAGGCGTACAGCCCGAGCCCGTCCAGCTCGCGGGCGGCCACCGGCATCGCGGTGTTGACGGCCGTCGCCTCGAAGGCGATCACCAGGACCACCGAGACGATGCCCAGGGTCAGGGCCCGGAAGCGGTCGCCCAGCACCCCGCCGCCGGGGTCGGTCGGTATCGGGACGGGGTCGGTGCCGGTGTCGGCCGAGGCGGCGGAGGCTGTGGTCATACGTATGATCGTAAGGCGCGTCCGGGCCGTTGAACCCTGACCCCGGTCGGGATTCCGGCTCCGACCACGGACCTAGGCCCTCGCCGGTGCGGGGTCAGTGCAGCACCTTGAGGCCCACCACGCCGGAGACGATCAGCAGCAGGCAGCCGATCCGGGCCAGGGTCACCGCGTCGCCCAGCACCGCCATGCCGTAGAGCGCGGTGCCGACCGCGCCGATGCCCACCCACACCGCGTAGCCGGTGCCGATCGGGATCGAGCGCATCGCGTACGCCAGTCCGCCCATCGAGAGCGTCAGCGCCACCCCGAACACCACGGTCGGGACCAGCCGGGAGAACCCCTTGGAGGCTTCCAGGGCAACCGCCCAGACGGTCTCCAGGAGGCCGGAGAGAACCAGAACGAGCCAAGCCATGACGGTCGCACCTTCCGCAGTCGGCAGCGGCCGGGTTGCCGCTGTCACTGCGCCGTCTTGTCCTGACCGGGTACGACGCGCTCGTCCGGGGCGGCCCGCGCGGGACCACCTGTCCCCGACGGTAGCACACAGCCCGCCACACGGAATTTACAAAAGGATATTGACGTTCCGCCCGGCATTCCGCCAAACTGAATTCACCAACACGGCGAACGACGACAGGAGTCGGACATGGACAGGAAGACGGCGGCCCCCGCGCCCCGCACCTGCGCCCCCGCTCCCCTGTGTTGTCGCGCCTGTCGCTGCTGCCGCGCCTGAGGCGCCCCCGCAGTCCAGCCTGTCACGAGTTCCACCCCCATGGCCGTGTGCCCGAGTGGTTGAGGGAACCGCCTGCAAAGCGGTGTACACGGGTTCGATTCCCGTCATGGCCTCCGAAAGCGAATTGCCGGTCGGCGCGAAAAGCGCCCACCGGCAATTCGTCATGCATTTCCCGGGGAATTCGGCGGGCCCTCCCGCCGAATTCCCGGACCGGCCGCTCAGGCGGTCACGGCGTCCTCCGGGCGGATCGGCAGCCGGCCCACCGGCAGACCGGTGGCGGCGCGCACCGCCGCGGCCACCGCCGCCGGCGCCGTCACCGCCGGCACCGCGCTGACCGCCTTGGCCCCGAACGGCGCCACCACGTCGCGCTCCTCCAGCAGGGCGGCGACCCGGATCTCCGGGGTGTCCAGCGCGGTCGGCAGCCGGTAGCCGGTGAGTGAGGGGTTGGCCAGCAGACCGCCCTCGGTGCGGAGGTCCTCCAGCAGCGCCAGCCCGACGCCCTGGGCGACCCCGGCCTCGATCCGGTCCTCGATCTGCCGCGGGTTCAGCGCCCGGCCGACCTCCTGGGCCACCGTCACCTCGACCACCCGGACCGCGCCCAGCTCGATGTCCACGTCGACCACCGCGCGCATCGCGCAGAACGCGATGGAGACGAAGGCGTCGCCCTGCCCCGCCTCGTCCAGCGGCTCGGTCGGGTGCGGGCGGCACTGCGCGGTCGCCCAGAGCTCCTTGCCCTCCAGGGCCTCGGCCACCGGCATGCCGAGCACCCCGTCGTACGAGGTGATCTTGCCGTCGGCGATCTGCAGCAGCTCCGCCGACATCCCGAAGTTCGCGGCGATCGGCTGGAGCAGCTGGTGGCGGACCATCAGCGCGGCCCGCTCGACCGCGCCGCCGGACACCCAGGTGTGCCGGCCGCGGGCGGACGGCCCGGCCACCGACTGGTCGCTGTCGGCCGGGGCGATGTACACCTCGCCGACGCCCAGCACGCTCTGCACGATCTGCCGGGCGAGCGTGGCGAAGCCCTGGCCGGCGTCGACCGCGGCGCAGATCACGGTGGCGTGGTCGCCGCTCACCCGCACGGTCGCGGTGGCGACCTCGTCCTCGCCCTCGGCGCCCAGCATGTGCACCATGCCCAGCGCGTAGCCGATGCCGCGCCGCACCGCGGCCGGGTCCCCGGCGCCGCCGGGCCCGCCCGGCAGCAGCCACTCGGCGTCCGGGTCGTCCACCGGCAGCGCCGGCAGCGGCTCGGCGGCGACGGCCTCCAGCAGCGCGCCCACCGGGGCGGGGCAGGTGACGGCCTGTCCGGTGGGCAGCGGGTCGCCGGTCGCCATCACGTTGCGGCGGCGGACCTCCACCGGGTCGATGCCGACCCGGGCGGCCAGCTGGTCCAGCTGCGACTCGTAGGCGAAGCACGCCTGCACCGCGCCCTCGCCGCGCATCCGGCCGGCCGGCGGGTTGTTGGTGCGCACCGCCCAGGCGTCCACGAAGACGTTGGGGCAGTTGTACGGGCCGACCGAGAAGGCGGTCGCGGCGGCCAGCGCCTCGGCCGAGACGTCGGCGTAGGCGCCGCCGTCCAGCAGGATCTGCGCCTCGACCTTCACCAGCCGGCCCTCGGCGTCCGCGTGGTGGCGGTAGCGCAGCAGCGCCGGGTGGCGCGAGGCGTGGGTGTGGAAGGACTCCTCGCGGGTGAGCGTCATCTTCACCGGGCGGCCGGTGCGCAGCGCCAGCAGCGCCAGGGTGACCTGGAAGGACGGGTCCTCGCGGTCGGAGGTGGCGCCGGGCACGCCGGTGACCACCAGCCGCACCCGGTCCGGCTCCAGGCCCAGGCAGGCGGCGGTGCGGTCGCGGTCGCCGTGCGGGTCGGTGGAGGACAGGTGCAGCTCGACCCCGCCGTCCGGGCGCGGCACGGCCAGGCCCGCCTCGGCGCCCAGCGGCGCCGGGTCCTGGCGGCCGACCTGGTACAGGCCCTCGACGACGATCTCGCCGGCCGCCTCCGGGTCGCCGGTGCGCAGCGGCAGGTGGCGGAAGAGGTTGCCGTCCGGGTGCAGCGGCGGAGCGGTGAAGGCCTGCTCGGGGTCGGTGACGGCGTCCAGCGGCTCGTAGTCGACGGTGATCAGGCCGACCGCGAGCCGGGCCGTGTCGGGGTGGTCGGCGGCGACCGCGGCCACCGGCTCGCCGTGGTGGCGGACCACCCCGGCGGCGAGGACCGGACGGTCGGCGACGATCGGGCCGGTCGGCGCGCCGTCCGGCAGGCCGTCGGGGCCGGCCGGCAGGTCGGCGGCGGTGACCACGGCGTGCACGCCGGGCAGGGCCAGCGCGGCCGAGGTGTCGATGCCGCGAATGCGCGCGTGCGGGTGCGGCGAGCGCAGCACCGCGCCCCACAGCAGGCCCTCGGCCCACAGGTCGGCGGCGTACGGGTAGATGCCGAGCGCCTTGGGCAGGGCGTCGCTGCGCAGCGGGGAGCTGCCCAGGCCGAACGGCTCCGTCGTGCCGCCCGCGTCGCCGTCCTGCTGGAGTGCTGCGCCGATGTCGGTAGGCGACGTCATGATGCGTGGTCGTCCTCGGGGAGCCGGATGCCGTGGGCGGGGGTGGCGCCGTACGGGACGCCGGCGGGGGCGGTGCCCTCGGCCGGGACGCCGTGCGGGGGCGTGGGGATGTACGGCGTGCCGTGGGCGGGGGTGCCGCCGTCGTGGCCGGGCTGCTGCGGGTAGCCGGCCGTGTCGTAGCCCGGGAGCGGGGTGCCGTGCGCGGGGGTGCCGGCGGCCGGGGTCTCGTAGACCGGTCCGTCGTAGGCCTGGCCGTCGTAGACCGGACCGTCGTAGGCGCGGGCCCGGTCGTAACCGGGCTGCTGCGGGTGGCCGGCCGCCCCGGGGTAGCCGGTCCCGGGCAGGTAGGTGCCGTGCGCCGGGGTGGTGTCCGCCGGGTACGGGGCGCCGGGGTGGGCCGGGTGGAAGCCGGTGGAGCCGTCGGCCGGCGGCGCCGGGACGTCCCGGACCGGGGCCAGCACGGTGGTGTCGTACACCCCGCTGTCGTAGCCGCCCGGGCCGTCGGGGGTGCCGTACGGCGCGCCGGGGGCGGGGGCGGCCGGCCCGGCGGGCGGCTGCGGGACGTGCTCGATCCAGGCGTCGCCGTCGGTGTACACCGGCAGGTCGGCGGCGGTCGCGGGCTCGTCCGCGGCGGGCCCGGGCGCGGCGGCGGGGGCCTGGTCCGGGACGGGGGCGGGGACGGGGGCGGGGGCCGCGGCGGCCCGGTCGCCCTCCTCGGCGGCGGACGCGGCGTCCGCCTCGGCCTCCGCCGCGCGCGCGTCGGCGACGCTCTGCACGGCGGCCAGCGCGCCCCGGTAGCCGGTGCACCGGCAGAGGTTGCCGCACAGCGCCTGGCGCGCCTCGACCTCGGTGGGCCGGTGGTTGCGCTGGAGCAGGTCGTGCACGGCCATCGCCAGGCCGGGCACGCAGTAGCCGCACTGCACCGCGCCGGACTCGGCCAGCGCCTGCTGGACGTCGCTGGCGCCGCCGCCGGCCGACAGGCCCTCGACGGTGTTGATCTCGCTGTCCTGCGCCAGCGCGGCGGGCACCAGGCAGCCGGCCACCAGCTGCCCGTCGACCTGCACCGAGCAGGCCCCGCACTCGCCCTGCTCGCAGCCGTCCTTGGCGCCGGCCAGGCCGAGCCGCTCGCGCAGCACGTAGAGCAGGCTCTCGCCGATCCAGGCGTCGCTGACGGGCCGTTCGAAGCCGTTGACCCGCAGGGTGTACGAGGTGGTCGGCCGCAGCTCGCGGCTGACCTGCGGCGCGTGGTCGTGCGCGTGGTCGAGCAGCCCCGCGTCCAGGGCCTCGATGGGGTGGTCTGTGGTCACTTGAGCGCCCTTCCCAGTGCCCGGCGGGCCAGCACGGCTACGGTACGCCGCAGACGGACGGCGGCCGCGCTCGGCCCCTCGGTGACGGCCTCCCAGGCGCCCTCCGCGCCGTAGCCGTCGGGGACGCAGGCGGCGGCCACGTAGTCGCCGAAGGCGGCGGTCGCGGCGGGGTCGATCTCCCGCGAGCCGTCCCAGTCGATGCAGCCGGCCACCCAGGCCTCGGCCTCCAGCGGCCGCAGCGGCACCGGGGCGACGGCGCCGACGGCGCAGCGCACAGCGCGCCGGGCGGGGTCGAGGACGAGCGCCACCGAGGCGGTGGCGCGGGCCGGGCCGCTGCGGCCGGTGGCCTTGAGGAACACCTGCGGGGCGTGCAGCAGCGGGACGCGCACCCAGGTGAGCAGCTCGCCGGGGCGCAGCGGGTCGAGGCCGGTGAGCAGGTGGCTGACCGGGACCTCGCGGGTGGCGCCGGCCCGGGCGAGGGTGACGCTGGCCTCCAGTGCGGCGAGCACCGGGAGGGTGTCGCCGGCTGGGGCGGCGGTGGCGATGTTGCCGCCGAGGGTGCCGACGTTGCGCACCTGCGGGGGGCCCGCGGTGCGGGCGGCGTCGGCGAGCGCGGGGATGAGCGCGGCGAAGTCGGGGCGGTCCATCCGGGCGTGGGTGAGCCCGGCGCCCAGCACGGCGGTGCCGCCGTCCTCGTAGCGCCAGCCGCGCAGTTCGGTGATCCGGCCGAGGCCCACCAGGGAGGCGGGGCGCAGGCGCCCGGCGTTGACGGCTTCCATCAGGTCGGTGGCGCCGGCCACCGGCACCGCGGCCGGGTGAGCGGCCAGCGCTTCGACGGCCTCGTCGAGGGAGGCCGGCAGCATGATCGTCCGGTTCACCTGGGTCCCACCGTGCTCCACTTGCTCATCGATCGCCTGCCGCCCGCGGCCCTGGACCGGGTGTCCGCTCCGGCAGCCCGGCCTGGCCCGTAGGGTACGGGCGATCGGGCCGGGTTGGGCAACTCTGGCACACAATGCTCGATGATCATTTCGGGACGGGCGAACGGTACTGCCCGATTGGGACCGATACCGGGCGGTATCCGACCCGGTCCGTGGCGGACCGGGTCGGATGTTCATCTGTTCTTGACGTCCGACGCCCGTTCGGAAGTTCCCGTGCGCGACGTCCGTCCGCCCCCGGCGTGCCGTCAGACGACCGGCGGAAGCCCCTCGATCGGCCGTCCCTGGACGCCGGGCCAGGTCTGCCACGGGTGCGGACCGGCCGCCGGGCGGTACTCGATGCCGAGCGCGTCCAGCACCTCCAGGTGGCCCGCCATCCGCCGCTCGAAGCCGGCGAAGTCGCGCGCGGCCGGGTCGGTGGGCAGCGCCGACCAGGCGACCTCGGCGAAGGCCACGAGCCGCGGGAAGACCCGGTAGTCGATGTCCCGGGCGCTGTGCATGAACTCGCTCCACACGTTCGCCTGGGTGCCGATCACCCGGCGGGCCGCGGCCTCGTCGAGCTGGGGCGGCACCGGCTCGAACCGGTAGACGTCCTCCAGGGTGCGCACGAAGCCGACCGGGATCGGCTCGTCCTCGCCCGGCGCCTGCCGGTGGTCGAGGTAGACGTGCTGCTCCGGGCACATCACCACGTCGTGCCCGGCCTCGGCGGCGGCGATCCCGCCGCCGTAGCCGCGCCAGGACGACACGGCGGCGCCGGGGGCCAGGCCGCCCTCCAGGATCTCGTCCCAGCCGATCAGCCGCCGGCCGCGCTCGGCCAGCCAGCGGTCGAAGTGCCGGATGATGTGGCTCTGCAGCTCGTCCTCGTTGGCCAGGCCCAGCTCGCGCATCCGCGCCTGCGCGGCGGCGCTGTCCTTCCACTGCTCCTTGGGGCACTCGTCGCCGCCGAGGTGGATGAACTCGGACGGGAAGAGCTCCAGGACCTCCTCCAGCACCCCCTCGAAGAACCGCAGGGTGGCCTCGGAGGCGTTGAGCACGTTGTGGCTGACGCCCCAGTCGGTCCACACGCCGAGCGCCGAGGTGTCCACCACGTCGGTGTTGCCCAGCTCGGGGTAGGCGGCCACGACGGCCTGGGTGTGGCCCGGCAGCTCGATCTCGGGCACCACCGTGATGCCCCGCTCGGCCGCGTAGGCGACGATCTCGCGCAGGTCGGCCTGGGTGTAGAAGCCGCCGTGCGGGCGGTCGTCGCGGCGCTGGGCGGCCCGGTAGCCGACCATCGAGCGCTCGCGCCAGGAGGCCGCCTCGGTGAGCCGCGGGTAGCGCTTGATCTCCACCCGCCAGCCCTGGTCGTCGGTCAGGTGCAGGTGCAGCACGTTCAGCTTGTGCGCGGACAGCTGGTCGACGAAGCGCAGCACGTCGGCCTTGGGCAGGAAGTGCCGGGCGACGTCCAGCAGCGCGCCGCGCCAGCCGAACCGGGGCGCGTCCTCGATGTCCACGCCGGGCAGCACCCACTCCGAGCGCAGCGGGGCGCGCCGGTAGGCGTCCGGACCGAGCAGCCGGCGCAGCGTCTGGGCACCCCAGAGCGCACCGGCCGGGCCGCCGGCGGTGATCACGGCGTGGCCGGGGCGCACCGAGAGCCGGTACGCCTCCGCGGCCAGCGCGTCGTCGTGGACCAGTTCGACTCCCTCACCGGGCCGCCCGGGGGCGAGCGGCAGGCCGGTGGCGGCGGTCAGCGAGGAACGCAGCCACCGTTCGGCCCCGGCCAGTTCCGGCGGCGCGGTCAGGGTGGTCGTCGAGTCGAGCGGGAAGTCCTGGTCCGGGAGGCGGACGGAACTCACGGGGGCGGGAATGAGGTCCATTGCGCCATCCTCCCCCGACCCGGACGACTGGCATAGACCACCCGGCAATCGCCGCGCTATGCAAAACGGCGGTGCGAGGAGCGGAACGGCCTACTTGTCCTTGTCGTCGCCGCCCTGCGGCTTGCCGATGCCGTCGTAGATCTCCTTGCACATCGGGCAGACCGGGTACTTCTTCGGGTCGCGCCCGGGCACCCACACCTTGCCGCAGAGCGCCACCACGGGGGATCCGGAGAGGGCGCTCTCCATGATCTTGTCCTTCTGGACGTAGTGCGCGAAGCGCTCGTGGTCGCCGTCCCCGTGGGACACCTGCGGGACGGGCTCGACCAGGGTGCCGGTGCCGAGGCCGCGCTCGGGCTCAAGAGTGCTCATGGGTGCCAAGTCTATGGGCGCCCCGCGAGACCGGGCCAGTGTCGCGGCCCCGGCCCGTGTCATGCCGCGTGCGGCGGCCGCCTCAGTTGAGCGTCGGGTCGTCCGGGTAGCTCGCCAGCAGGGCCAGCGGACCGCGCTGGCGGCGCAGCACCGCGCGCCAGAGCCGCTCCGGCTCGGGGTTGGAGATGTCCCCCGGCTCGCAGTCCACCAGGTACCAGGCCCCGGTGGAGATCTCCGTCTCCAGCTGTCCCGGCGCCCAGCCCGCGTACCCGGCGAAGATCCGCAGCGCGCCGAGCTCGCCGGCCAGCACCTCGGGCGGCGCCTCCAGGTCCACCAGGCCGATCGCGCCATGCACCCGCCGCCAGCCGAGCGGTTCCCCGGTGCCCGGCTCCCCCGGCGCCACCGCCAGGCCGAGCGCCGAGTCCAGGGCCACCGGCCCGCCCTGGAACACCACCGCCGGCCGGCCGACCAGCACGCCCCAGCCGTCCAGCACGCTGCCGACCTCCACCGGGGTCGGCCGGTTCAGGACGACGCCGAGCGCCCCCTCGGCGTCGTGGTCGAGGAGGAGCACCACCGCCCGGGCGAAGTTCGGGTCGGTGAGCACGGGCGTCGCGACGAGCAGACGGCCGGTGTGGGACCGGCCTGCGTGCGAATGGGCCGCCGTCATGCCCACATGATCCCGCAGAACCCCCGGCGGCGGACACCCGAAAACCGGCGGGCCGGGGAATGCGCCGCGAACACCCGTACGGACGCACCGGCGCGCGCCGCGCGGCCCGGGGAGAGCACCATCACGGGAGAGGCTCACGGGAACCATCGGCACGACCACTACCATCTACTGATGGTGGACGCCCGTCCACGGTGCCGATTCGGTCACGCCGGGGGCCCGACGCGCCCGTGCAACCGTTCCACCGCATGGCTCGTCGCCGAGCCCCACCCACTCCTCTGGCACCCCGGATTGCGAGAACGATGACCGACGACGTCCTGCTGGTCCACGGCGGAAACCCGCTCGAAGGCGAGATCCGCGTCCGCGGTGCGAAGAACCTGGTGCCCAAGGCCATGGTCGCCGCCCTGCTCGGGCAGGGTCCCAGCAGACTGCGCAACGTCCCGGACATCCGCGACGTCAAGGTGGTCCGCGGGCTGCTCCAGCTGCACGGCGTCACCGTGCGCACCGGGGACGAGGAGGGCGAGCTGATCCTCGACCCCTCGCACGTGGAGAGCGCCAACGTCGCCGACATCGACGCGCACGCCGGCTCCTCGCGCATCCCGATCCTGTTCTGCGGCCCGCTGCTGCACCGCCTCGGCCACGCCTTCATCCCGGGCCTGGGCGGCTGCGACATCGGCGGGCGCCCGGTGGACTTCCACTTCGAGGTGCTCCGCCAGTTCGGCGCCACCATCGAGAAGCACCCGCAGGGCACCTACCTGGTCGCCCAGCAGCGGCTGCGCGGCACCAAGATCGAGCTGCCCTACCCCTCGGTCGGCGCGACCGAGCAGGTGCTGCTGACCGCGGTGCTCGCCGAGGGCGTCACCGAGCTGCGCAACGCGGCCATCGAGCCGGAGATCGTCGACCTCATCTGCGTGCTGCAGAAGATGGGCGCGATCATCACCCTGGGCACCGACCGCACCATCCTGATCACCGGCGTCGACGAGCTGGACGGCTACACCCACCGGGCGCTGCCGGACCGCCTGGAGTCGGCCTCCTGGGCCTGCGCGGCGCTGGCCACCAAGGGCGACATCTACGTCCGCGGCGCCCGCCAGCTGGAGATGATGACCTTCCTCAACACCTTCCGGAAGGTCGGTGGCGCCTTCGAGGTGGACGACGAGGGCATCCGGTTCTGGCACCCGGGCGGCGAGCTCAAGGCGATCGCGCTGGAGACCGACGTGCACCCCGGCTTCCAGACCGACTGGCAGCAGCCGTTGGTGGTCGCGCTGACCCAGGCGACCGGGCTGTCCATCGTGCACGAGACGGTGTACGAGTCGCGGCTGGGCTTCACCGGCGCGCTGAACCAGATGGGCGCGCACATCCAGCTCTACCGCGAGTGCCTGGGCGCCACCCCGTGCCGCTTCGGCGCCCGCAACTTCCTGCACTCCGCGGTGGTCTCCGGCCCGTCCAAGCTGATCGGCTCCGAGCTGGTCATCCCGGACCTGCGCGGCGGCTTCTCCTACCTGATCGCGGCGCTGGCGGCCGAGGGCACCTCGACCGTGCACGGCATCGACCTGATCAACCGCGGCTACGAGAACTTCATGGACAAGCTGCGCGACCTCGGCGCCCACGTCGAGCTGCCGAGCGAGCGGTCCAGCGAGGAACTGGTCGACGCCTGACCGGCGCCCTCCGCCGACGGCGAGAGGCCGGGCCCCCGCGACGGGGACCCGGCCTCCCGGGCGTTCAAGGGGTGGTTCAGGCGCCCTTGGCGGCTTCCTTCAGCTTGGAGCCGGCGCTGACCTTGGCGCTGTAGCCCTCGGGGATCTGGATCGGCTCGCCGGTCTGCGGGTTGCGGGCGGTGCGAGCGGCACGGTGGGTGCGCTCGAAGGTCAGGAAACCGGGGATGGTGACCTTCTCGTCGCCCTTGGCGACGACCTCGCCGACGATCT
Source organism: Kitasatospora sp. NPDC058115 (assembly GCF_042884635.1). Classification (NCBI taxonomy): domain Bacteria; kingdom Bacillati; phylum Actinomycetota; class Actinomycetes; order Kitasatosporales; family Streptomycetaceae; genus Kitasatospora; species Kitasatospora sp. NPDC058115. The sequence continues at coordinate 12,556 of NZ_JBHVTL010000015.1, read as the reverse complement.
CGGCGAAGGCGGCCAGAACGGCGTCGGCGTCCTTGCGGGTCACCTCGGCGCGCTCGGACAGCGCCGCCACCAGCTCACTGCGGTTCATGTGTACTCCTGTGGTCTGTTCGCTTGCGGTGTACGGGGGCCCATCGGTGCTCCCACCGGGGGCACCCGGATGGGCCGCAGGTCCGCACACTGTGCTCATGCAGGCAATGCGTGGTCGCGAGCCGGGTCCGCACCCAGTGCCGCGCGCCGTGCCGTCGAAGGCCCGCCTGCCTGCCCGGATACGAATCCTGCCCCGACCGGCCCCGAGAATGCCAATCGGGCCCCGGCGGCACGACCCGAACAGCGCCCGCCCGCCGGAGGTGTGACGCTCCGTCGGCTCCGGCGGACCGGGCGCGGGCGGCGGTCGGGAGGACGCGCCGGAAGACCAGGGGGACGTTCCGTACTTGTCGGACACGCCTGCCCCGTGCAGGGCTACCGTACGCCCTAGGTCCGACAAGCCCAAACACGCCCCTCGCCCTTGTGTCGCAAGGGTTCGGGGCGGGAACGGGCGGGTACGACCGCTAATCGGACATTTGACCGATCCGCGACACATCGCGACCGGCCGCCGCGGGGGCGTGCCGCCGGGTCCGGCGCAGGGATCCGGCGGCGCGGTCCGGCGTCAGAGCTTCACGGCCGGGAAGGAGGCGGTGTCGAGCGTGCCGACGATGCCCGGGGTCGGGCGGGCCGGAGCGGGCTCCTCCGAGGCGGCGGCCAGGGCGGCCTCCCGGACGGCGGCGGCGACGGTCTTGGCGACGTCCTTGTGGAACACGCTGGGGATGATGTAGTTCGGGTTGCGCTCGTCGTCGCCGACGGTGGCGGCCAGGGCCCGGGCGGCGGCGATCATCATCTCGGTGTTGACGGTGCGGCTCTGGGCGTCCAGCAGGCCGCGGAAGACGCCGGGGAAGACCAGCACGTTGTTGATCTGGTTCGGGAAGTCGCTGCGGCCGGTGGCGACCACCGCGGCGGTCTGCCGGGCCACCGCCGGGTCGACCTCCGGGTCCGGGTTGGCCAGCGCGAAGACGATCGCGTCCGGGGCCATGGTGGCCAGGTCGTCGCCGTCCAGCACGTTCGGGGCGGAGACGCCGATGAAGACGTCGGCGCCGGCCACGGCCTCCTTGAGGCTGCCGGTGCGGCCCGAGCGGTTGGTGTGCTCGGCGATCCAGCGCAGGCTGTCGTTGAGGTCGTCGCGGCCCTCGTGGACCACGCCCCTCACGTCCGCCACGGTGGCGTGCTCGACGCCCGCCGCCATCAGCAGCTTGAGGATCGCGGTCCCGGCGGCGCCGGCGCCCGACATCACGACCCGGATGTCGCCGATCTCCTTGCCGACCACCTTGAGCGCGTTCATCAGCGCCGCCAGCACCACGATCGCGGTGCCGTGCTGGTCGTCGTGGAAGACCGGGATGTCCAGGGCCTCGCGCAGCCGGGCCTCGATCTCGAAGCAGCGCGGCGCGGAGATGTCCTCCAGGTTGATGCCGGCGAAGCCCGGGGCGATCGCCTTGACGATGGCGACGATCTCGTCGGTGTCCTGGGTGTCCAGGCAGATCGGCCAGGCGTCGATCCCGGCGAAGCGCTTGAACAGGGCCGCCTTGCCCTCCATGACCGGCAGCGCGGCGGCCGGGCCGATGTTGCCCAGGCCCAGCACGGCGGAGCCGTCGGTGACCACCGCGACGCTGTTGCGCTTGATGGTGAGGCGGCGGGCGTCCTCGGGGTTCTCGGCGATCGCCATGCAGACCCGGGCGACACCCGGGGTGTAGATCATCGAGAGGTCGTCACGGTTGCGGATCGGCAGCTTCGAGGACATCTCGATCTTGCCGCCGAGGTGCATCAGGAAGGTGCGGTCCGAGACCTTGCCGATGGTGACGCCGTCGATCGCCCGGAGCTTCTCGACGATCTCCTCGCCGTGCGCCACCGAGGAGGCGGCCACCGTCACGTCGATCCGCAGCGCCTCCAGACCGGAGGCGGTCACGTCGAGGCCGGTCACCGAGCCCCCGGAGGACTCCACGGCCGTGGTGATCGCGCTGACGGCGTTGCCTCTGGCCGGCACCTCCAGCCGCACCGTGATCGAGTTCGAGACACTGGGCACCGTCGCCATCGACGTTCCTTCTTCCGTCCGTCCGTCCACGAGGTCAACAGTTCGTTGAAGTCCCTCGCTTGCGCATGCTAGACATCGATGGTCGCACCAACCGGGGCGTAGTCAGAAATAACGTTCATTGAGTGTGCGGACCCGACAACTTCTTGCCTCCACGGCCCGATGCGTTACATTGGACGGGACACCGGCTCGATCCAAGCCCCCGGGCCCAACCTTCGTCCCTTCGAGGGACCACTTGCCGCGAGGCGAGCATGGCGGGTCGGTGTCGTAGCTTCTGAAGGCCCCTCACCCGCCGGGTGGGGGGCCTTCGCCGTGGTCACGCGCCGTGGTCGCGCCCGGCCGGGGGCGTGCGGCCCGGCCGCACGCCCCCGGCCCCGGCGTCAGTCGCGCAGCAGCGCGGGCACCCCGGCCGCGTCCGGCAGGTCGTCCGGACCGGACAGCACGGTCAGCCGCTGGGTCGCCCGGGTCAGCGCCACGTACAGCACCCGCAGGCCCGCCTCCGACTCGCCGGCGATCCCGGTCGGGTCGGCCACCACGGTCGCGTCGTACTCCAGGCCCTTGGCCTCCAGGCTGCCCAGCGCCACCACCCGGTCGCCCAGCCCCTCGGCCCAGCCCGCCGCCTCGGCCCGCCGGTCCATCGGCACCACCACGGCCACCGTGCCGTCCACCTCGCCGAGCAGCCGCTCCAGCTCGGCCCGGGCGCCCGCGCCGAAGGCCTCCGGCGAGGGGTCGGTGACGGCCGCGAAGCGCGGCTCGACGCCCACCCGGCGCACCGCGCTCGGCGACGGCGTGCCCGGCGCGGCCAGCGCCAGCACCTTGGCCGCCACCTCGGCGATCTCGGCGGGGTTGCGGTAGTTCACGGTCAGCGTGAAGCGGCGGCGCGGCTTGCCGGAGAGCACCTCGTCCAGCGCGGCCTTCGCCTCCTCCGGGAACGGCCAGGAGGACTGCGCCGGGTCGCCGACGATGGTCCAGGTGGCCATCCGGGAGCGGCGGCCGATCATCCGCCACTGCATCGGGGTGAGGTCCTGCGCCTCGTCGACGATCACGTGCGCGTACTCGACCCGTTCCACGGGCACGCGCTCGCGCTGCCGGGCGGAGCGGTCGGCGAAGGTGGTGACCTCCTCCAGGCCGCTCAGCAGGTCCACCGCGTCCACCTCGCGGACCTTCGGGCGGGCCGGCTCGCCGAGCAGCACCTGCAGTTCGTCCACCAGCGCCACGTCGTGCGCCGACAGCGCGCCCTCACCGCGCTGCGACAGGTGCCGCCAGGAGGCCGCCAGCACCCTCGCCTCGTCGGGGGTGACCGCGCGGCGGGCGATCCGGTTGATGTGCCGGGCGTGCTTCAGGGTGCCGAGCACCCGGCGCGGGGTGACCGCGGGCCACCAGGCGTCCAGGAAGTCCAGGAACGGCGCCTCGTCGGAGACGTACTCGTCGAAGGCCTCCTTCTCCTCCTGGCGCTGCTCGCGGGCGTAGTGGTCGGCGGGCCTGGGCAGGTGCCGGGTGGCCTGCTGCCACAGCGCGTCCAGCAGCAGCCGGCGGGCGCGCGGGCGCAGCAGGTTGAGCGGGGTGCCGCCGGAGCCGACGACGTTGCCGCGCACCGCCTTGAGCCGGCCCGCGTCCAGCTTCAGCACCTCGCCGCGGGCGACCACCTTCAGCTCCTGCGGCGCGCCCAGCTCCAGCGCGGCCCGGGCGGCCCGGCGCAGCAGCTGGACCATCCGGGCCGAGCCCTTGATCCGGGCCGCCTCCGGGGTGTCGTAGGTGCCGGCCTCGATGCCGTCGACCAGCGAGCCGACCGCGCGGATGGCGACCTGGCCCTCCTCGCCGAGCGAGGGCAGCACGCCCTCGGTGTAGGAGACCAGCAGCGGGGTCGGCGAGACCACCAGGATGCCCCCCGCGTAGCGGCGGCGGTCCTGGTAGAGCAGGAAGGCCGCCCGGTGCAGCGCCACCGCGGTCTTGCCGGTGCCGGGGCCGCCGGTGACCAGGGTGGCCCCGGCCGCGGCGGCGCGGATCACCTCGTCCTGCTCCCGCTGGATGGAGGAGACGATGTCGCGCATCGAGTGGCTGCGGGCCCGGCCGAGCGAGGCCATCAGCGCGCCGTCGCCGACCACCGCCAGTTCCTCGCCGTCCAGGGTGGGGGTGAGGTCGGGACGCAGCAGGTCGTCCTCGACGCCGATCACCTTGCGGCCCTTGGAGCGGATCACCCGGCGCCGGACGACCCGGCCGGGCTCCAGCGGGGTGGAGCGGTAGAACGGCGCCGCGGCCGGGGCCCGCCAGTCGATCACCAGCGGACCGTACTCGGCGTCCAGCACCCCGAGCCGGCCGATGTGCAGGGTCTCGGCGACGGCCGGGTCGGCCGGGTCGAGCGGGGTGTTGGAGGGGATGCCGTGCTCCTCCGGGGCGTCGGCCCGTTGGAGGTCGATGCGGCCGAACAGGAAGTCCTCGAACTCGTTGTTGAGCCGCTGGAGGTGGGCGCCGGCCCGGTACACCTGGGCGTCGCGCTCGGCGAGCGCGCCGGGGGTGCCGACGTGCACGCGCTTGGCGGCGTCCTCCAGGATGTACTCGGCCTCGGCGAGCTTCTCCTCCAGCCGCCGGTAGACGGTGTCGAGGTGACGCTGCTCGCCGGCGATCTCGCGCTCGCGCACGGTCTCGTGGTCGGTGGCGGCGGTGTCCGTGGTGCTGGTGTCCGTGTTGCTCTGCATGGCCTCGGTGGTTGCGGCGGAATCCGGCTCCGGGAAACGAGCGGACGGACGATCCTACGCCCCGGCCGAGGGAAACGTGAAGGCCGCCCTCCGCAACGCGGTGGACGGCCTTCACACTGTCAACATGGGGTGGTGGAGATGCCGGGAATCGAACCCGGGTCCAGTGGAGTCAATTCAGGGCTTCTCCGAGCGCAGTCCGCTGTGCTTTTCTCGGCCCTGGCGGTCACACGGACAAGCCGCCAACAGGCCCAGCTGCTGTTTGATTTCCCATCCGCCCCCGCAGCCCGGGCGGACGGTTGAGTTCCCTAGATTATGCCAGGGTCCGGGTCGGGAACCCCCCGGTCTGACACCCAAGCGCTATCGGTGCTTATTAGGCAGCGAGAGCGAACTGCTGGGAATCGCGCTTAGAGTTGGCGATTATTTTTTTGCGACACGTGGTTAACGAGATCATTGCCGCGTTCCTCGGCTCGCTTCCCCTGTTTCAACATCCCCTGTCGAAACCGATCATCCCCATGTTTTGTTGAGAAACAGCGCGGACGGTCTCCCGTCCGTGGTGCTGGGCCCATGGTACGCGAGGCGACCAGCGAGGGTCCAGCCGATTAACGCTGGCGTCGCCGGGCGGCCGCCACGGCGCGCGCCGTCTCGCGGGTGTCCTGCTTCTCGCGCAGGGTCTGCCGCTTGTCGTACAGCTTCTTGCCGACCGCGAGCGCCAGTTCGAGCTTCACCCGGCCGTCCTTGAAGTAGAGCGAGAGCGGGACGAGGGTGTGGCCGGCGTCCCGGACCTTCGTCTCGATCTTGCGGATCTCCAGCTTGTGCAGCAGCAGCTTGCGCTTGCGCCGGGCCGCGTGGTTGGTCCACGTCCCCTGGGTGTACTCGGGGATGAAGACGTTGTCGATCCACGCCTCGTGGTTCTGGATGTAGGCGTAGCCGTCGACCAGGTTGGCCCGCCCCTCGCGCAGTGACTTCACCTCCGTGCCGGTGAGCACGAGACCGCACTCGTAGGTGTCGAGGATGGTGTACTCGTGTCGCGCCTTCTTGTTCTGCGCGATCAGCTTGTGTCCGGTTTCCTTTGCCATAGCGCGGTCATTCTCGCACCTCCGCCCCGTGCCGAGCAGCCCCTTTACGCACGGGTCCCGAGACCGGCCAGGACCCGCAGGGCGAGCGCCGCGGCGTCCTCGGAGGCGTCCGCCGGGACGTCCGGGGCCAGTCCGGTGCCCTCCGGGGAGCGGCCGGCCGGGGTGTAGTAGCGGCCGACGGTCAGCTCCAGCACCGCGCCGTCGGCGAGCCGGCTGGGCTGCTGGACGGTGCCCTTGCCGAAGGTCCGCCCGCCCACCACCACGGCCCGGCCGCGGTCCTGGAGGGCCCCGGTGAGCAGTTCGGCGGCGCTCATCGTGCCGCCGTCGACCAGCACCACCAGCGGGGTGCGCTGGTCGCCGCCGGGCGGGGCGGTCAGTTCCCGGGTGCCGCCGCGGTCCTGGTACGAGCCGACCGGGCCGCCGTCCAGGAAGACCCCGGCGGTGCCGGCCGCCTCGTCGACCAGCCCGCCGGAGTTGCCGCGCAGGTCGAGCACCACACCGGCCCGTGCGCCGCGCACGGCGGCGCGCACCTGCTCGGCCACGCCGGAGGTGAAGGCCCGCACCGCGATCCGCACCGCGCCGCCCGCCAGGTGCTCCACGGTCACCTGCTGGCTGTCCAGCAGGGCGCGGCGCAGCCGGACCTCGCGCTCCTCGCCCTCCTCGCGCTGCACGGCCAGGACCACCTCCGAGCCGGGCCGGCGCTCGGCGCCCTCGCGTCCGCGCAGCCGGGCGACCACCTCGGTGACCGGCAGCCGGTCCGCCGGGTCGTCGCCGATCCGCAACAGCCGGTCGCCCACCGCGATCCCGGCGGCCGCGGCCGGGCCTGCGGTCAGCACCTGGGAGACGGTGGTGACGCCGTCCTCGCCGCGGCCCACGGACAGGCCCACGCCGAGGTAGCGGCCGTCCAGGCCCTGGCTGAACTCGGCGTACTCCTGGGCGCTGTAGTACGCGCCCCAGCGGTCGCCGGTGGCACCGATCAGGTGCTCGGCCTGCTGCTCGGAGAGGTCGGCGCCGGCCGGGTCCTGGCCGGCGCCGATGGTCGCGGCGGCGGCCCGGGCGGTGTCGGCGGACGGCGGACGCGGCGTCGCGCCGGGCTCGCCCCAGGCGCCGGTGGCGGCCCCGGCCAGCAGGACCACGCCGAACACCAGGCTGAGGGTGGCCACCTGACGTACCGCGCGGGGAGTGACGGGCATGGACCGGAGTCTAGAACCTCCCGGAAACGCCGCAGCCCGGAAGCGGTGGCGGCGGAACGCCGGCGGCCCCGGACGGCGCAGTGCCGTCCGGGGCCGCCGGGGCCGTCCGGGTCGTCGCGGACTCAGACCTTGAGGTACTTGCGGAGGGTGAAGAAGGCCGCGATGCCGGCCATGCCCATACCCACCACGACCAGCAGCGGTATCACCGCCAGCACCGAGGACAGGCCGATGAAGTGGATGAACTGCACCCGCTCGGCGAGCCAGTTCTGGACGAAGAAGTGGCCGCCGAGCAGCAGGCCGGAGGCCATCACCGCACCGAGCAGCGCGGAGAACGCGGCCTCCGCGATGAACGGCATCTGCACGTAGAAGTTCGAGGCGCCGACCAGGCGCATGATGCCGGTCTCGCGCCTTCTGCTGTACGCCGACACCCGGACGGTGTTGACGATCAGCAGCAGGGCGACGAAGAGCATCAGCACCATGATGACGAAGGCCGCCGTCTGGAGGCCGTTCAGCAGGCCGAAGAGGTTCTCCAGGATCTTGCGCTGGTCCTCGACCGACTTCACGCCGGGCTTGCCGGCGAAGGCGCTCTGGATGACGTCGTACTTGGTCGGGTCCTTGAGCTTCACCCGCCACGACTGCGGGATGGCCTCCGGGCCGAGGACGGAGATGAGCGGGTTGTCCGGGTTCATCTCCTTCCAGTGCTTGTACGCCTCGGCGGAGTTCTCGAAGGTCGAGGACTGCACCACCGAGTCCATCTTGTCGAGCTGGGTCTTGATGTCGGCGATCTGCTGGTCGGTGGCCGCGCCCCTGTCGCACTGGGGCGAGTTGCGGGCATCGGCCTTGGTGCAGAAGTAGATGCTCACCTCGACCTTGTCGTACCAGTACCCCTTCATCGAGTTGACCTGGTCGCGGACCAGGAGGGAGGCACCGGCGAGGGCGAGGGAGAGCGCGACGCTGACGACGACCGCGATGGTCATCGTCAGGTTGCGGCGGAGACCCACACCGATCTCCGACAGGACGAACTGGGCGCGCATGCGTTCAACAACTCCAGGGTCGGTACTGCTGGTCGGGCGAGGCGGGCGGGCGGCCCACGGGGTCAGCGCCGAGCGGTCAGTGCTGGTACCCGTAGACGCCGCGGGCCTGGTCGCGGACCAGCAGCCCCTTGTCGAGCTCGATGACGCGCTTGCGCATCTGGTCGACGATGGCCTGGTCGTGGGTGGCCATCAGCACGGTGGTGCCGGTGCGGTTGATCCGGTCGAGCAGCTTCATGATGCCGACCGAGTTCTGCGGGTCGAGGTTGCCGGTGGGCTCGTCCGCGATCAGCAGCATGGGGCGGTTGACGAACGCCCGGGCGATCGCGACGCGCTGCTGCTCACCGCCGGACAGCTCGCCCGGCATGCGGTCCTCCTTGCCGCCGAGGCCGACCAGGTCGAGCACCTCGGGCACCACCTTGCCGATGGCGCTCTTCGGCTTGCCGATGACCTCCAGTGCGAAGGCGACGTTCTGCGCGACCGTCTTGTTGGGCAGCAGGCGGAAGTCCTGGAAGACGGTGCCCAGCTGGCGGCGCATGTGCGGCACCTTCCAGTTGGACAGCTTGCCGAGGTCCTTGCCCAGCACGTGCACCTCGCCGCTGCTGGGGCGCTCCTCGCGCAGGCACAGGCGCAGGAAGGTGGACTTGCCCGAGCCGGACGAGCCGACCAGGAAGACGAACTCACCCTTCTCGATCTCCAGCGAGACGTTGTCCAGGGCGGGACGGTTCTGCTTGGGATAGGTCTTGGAGACGTTGTCGAATCTGATCACGGCTGCATCACGGAGGCCATCCTAGGCGGCGCCAGTCCTGGGTCGGTCCGCCCCTCGGCATGCCCGGCCCGGGGCGGGCGAGGGGAGCGGAACGGCCGCTCCCGGCTTGGGACCATACGCGAACGGGCGCCCGGCCCGCAGGTCCGGCCGCGACAGGGGCGGGGGGCCGGGGGAAAATGCCCTGGTATGCCCCGAAAATTGGGAGCCATCTCACAGCCCGGGGGCCGGAACGCCCGGAACCTGGCACAGTGGAGGGTGCGGTCGGGCACGACCGCTCCGCCGCACAGGGCACGAGAAGGAACCAAGGCCCGGTCCGGTGCGTTTGCAGTAGCAGCGAGGAGGAGATCGCATGACCTGCGACCATCTGGTGTGCGCCCACTGCAACGGCCGCGTCAGCGAGGGCCGCTGCCCCGCGTGCCGTGCCACCCGGGCCCGGCTGCAGGAGCAGCAGGGCCCGTTCGCCGCGCTCTCCCCCGCGATGCTGCTGGCCGTGCTGGCCGGACTGCTCGCGGTGGCGCTGATCGCGCGGCAGGCGCTGGCCTGAGACGTACGTACACGGGAAGGCCCCCGACCGGTGAACCGGTCGGGGGCCTTCCTTCGTTCCGTCCTGTGCGGACCGCGGACTACTGCGCGGCGGTCTCGCGCTGCTTGCGCCACCGGATGCCGGCCTCGATGCTGTGCTTGATGTTCATCGAGACCGGCGTCCTCACGCTCAGCTCGCGGTTTCCCGCTGCTTCCTCCACCGGATGCCGGCCTCGATGAAGCCATCGATGTCGCCGTCCAGCACGCCCTGCGGGTTGCCGACCTCGAACTCGGTGCGGACGTCCTTGACCATCTGGTACGGGTGCAGCACGTAGGAGCGCATCTGGTTGCCCCAGGAGCTGCCGCTGTCCTTGAGCGCGTCCATCGCCGCCTTCTCCTCCTGGCGGCGCCGCTCCAGCAGCTTGGCCTGGAGGACGTTCATCGCGGACGCCTTGTTCTGGATCTGCGAGCGCTCGTTCTGGCAGGACACCACGATGCCGGTCGGGATGTGCGTGATGCGCACCGCCGAGTCGGTGGTGTTGACGCCCTGGCCGCCGGGGCCGGAGGCGCGGTAGACGTCCACGCGCAGCTCCGACTCGTCGATGTCGACGTGGTCGGACTGCTCGACGACCGGGAGCACCTCGACACCGGCGAACGAGGTCTGCCGGCGGCCCTGGTTGTCGAACGGGGAGATGCGGACCAGGCGGTGCGTGCCCTGCTCGACCGAGAGGGTGCCGTAGGCGTACGGGGCCTTGACGGTGAAGGTCGCGGACTTGATGCCGGCCTCCTCCGCGTACGAGGTGTCGTACACCTCGGTGGGGTACCCGTGCCGCTCGGCCCAGCGCAGGTACATGCGCATCAGCTGCTCGGCGAAGTCGGCGGCGTCCACGCCACCGGCCTCGGCGCGGATGTTGATCAGCGCCTCGCGGGCGTCGTACTCGCCCGACAGGAGGGTGCGGACCTCCAGCTCCTCGACCGCCTTGGCGACGGACGTCAGCTCGGCCTCGGCCTCGGCGCGGGTGTCCGCGTCGTCCTCGGCCTCGGCCAGCTCGAACAGGACGCCCAGGTCTTCGATGCGGCCGCGCAGGCCCTCGACCCTGCGCAGTTCGCCCTGGAGGAAGGAGAGCCTGCTGGTCACCTTCTGCGCGTTCGCGACGTCGTCCCACAGGTCGGGGGCGGCTGCCTCCTCCTCCAGGCGCGCGATGTCGGCCCGGATCTTGTCCAGGTCGAGGACGGCCTCGATCGACCCCATGGTCGTTTCGAGGTTCTTGAGCTCTTCGGAAGGATCGACGGCTGCCACGCCCCCAGGGTAATGGTTCCCGGGGGGCTTCTGACGACCGCGGGGGCGTCCGGGGCGCACACGACCCGCCGGCGGGCCCCCGACGGGCCCGCTACGGGGCCCGTGGCGCCGTGGAGACGGTGGCCGGGCGGGAGCCGGAGCCGGGGTCCGGGGCGGTGGCCGCGAAGGCGGTCCAGGCCGCGGCGGCGCCGGCCAGCAGCAGGACCACCGCCAGCAGCACGGCCAGCACCCGGCGGCGGCGCAGCAGCGCCTGGCGGTCCCGGCGGTGGCCCGCGCCCGGGGCGGTGCGCTGGGCCCGCGACTCGGCCGCGTAGGAGGCCAGCTCGTGCGCGGAGGGGCGGCGCAGGCTGGTGTGGGTGTCCCGGGTGGAGTCCGGTGCGATGCCGGGCACCAGCGGGACGGCCGGGCCGCGGCGGCGCTTGTGGGTGCCGGGGGCGGCGTCCACCTCGGCGTACACCGCCTCGCCCGGGGTCAGCTGCTCCTCGACGGGCGCCCGGCCCTGCTGCGGGACGGCCAGCACCGGCAGCCCGGCCAGGGCGGGCAGCTGCTCGCGCAGCCGGGAGGCCAGCTCGGCGGCGCGCAGCCGGGAGGCGGGGGCCTTGGCCAGGCACTCGGCGATGATCCGCCACAGGCCGTCGGGCAGGCCGGGGATCGGCGGCACCTGCTCGGTGACGTGCCGGCGCAGCACGGCGCCGGTGTGGCCGCCGCCGAACGGGGTGAAGCCGGCCAGCAGCTCGTAGAGCACGGTGGCGAGGGCGTAGATGTCGACGGCGGCGCGCGGCTCCAGGCCCTCGATGATCTCGGGGGCGAGGTAGTCGGGGGTGCCGATGATCCGGGTGGCGCGGGTGCGGCGCGGGGCGTCCACCAGCCGGGCCACGCCGAAGTCGGTCAGCTTGGCGCGCGGGGCGCCGCCGGGGCCGGGGGCGGCGGAGAGGTCGAGCAGGACGTTCTCCGGCTTGACGTCCCGGTGCACGATGCCGGCCGCGTGCGCGGCGGCCAGGCCGTCGGCGACGTCGGCGATGACCGAGGCGGCGAGCTGCGGGGGCAGCGCGCCGTCGCGCTCCAGCCGGGAGCGCAGGTCGGTGCCCTGGACGAGCTCCATCACCAGGGCGAGGTCGCTGCCGTCGACGACCATGTCGCGCACGCCGACCACCCGGGGGTGGTCCAGGCCGGTCAGCGCGGCGCGTTCCTGGACGAAGCGCCCGACCAGCACCTGGTCGGCGGCCAGGTCCTCGCGCAGCAGCTTGACCGCGACCGGACCGTCCGGGCCCTCGCCCAGCCAGACCGTCCCGGCCGAGCCCCGGCCGATCACCTGGTGGACGGTGTAGCGGCTGCCGATCTTGCGTGCCAATGCTGCTCCGTGGGCGGCGGGAGCGCTCCGGGAGGGTCCGGGGCGCTCGGTGGGGCGGGACAACAGCGACCAACCTACGCGCCCGACCGCCCTCCGCGGGCCGCCTGAGGGCGCCTGGCGGGTACCGGACGGCGGGAATTCTCGTGAATTGTCGACAAAGCGTCAATATCACCGCGAGGTCCGGCCCCGGGGACCCCGCGCGGGGTCCCCGGGGTCCGGCCCGTCAGTTCTTCGCGCTGTCGAACAGGTTCGTCGCCCAGTCCTTCGCGCTGGAGAACCAGTCCTGGACCTCGGCCCAGTACTCCGGCAGCGGGGTGAAGTTCCACAGCGCCACCACGGCCAGCGCCAGCACCAGCAGGACCATCAGGCAGCCCTTCAGGCAGCCCAGGCCCGGGATGTACATCCGGTTGCGGCCGCGCGGGCGCGGCTCGCGGCGCGGCGCCTCGCGGGGCGCCTCGCGCGGCGGCTCGGCGCGGCGCTGCGGGGGCTCGCGGTGCTGCGG